>DATKLL010000205.1:0-16146 GCA_035542475.1 Syntrophales bacterium | reverse complement strand
GGCAGAAGCAGACTCTTCGGCATTGGCCGCAGTCTGCTGTGTCACTTTGTCCATTTCCATCACAGCCTTGTTGATCTGATCAATCCCTTGGGCCTGTTCCTGGGATGCTGCCGCAATTTCACCGACCAGCTCACCTACCTTGGATGTACTGACAGCCACCTCCACGAATGCCTCATTTGTCTTTGCTACAATGTTAGAGCCATCTTTTACCTTCTTTACTGTTCCTTCAATCAAGCCCGACGTATTTTTTGCAGCGTCTGCCGCGCGCATGGCCAGATTTCTCACCTCTTCAGCCACCACAGCAAAACCGGCTCCCGCTTCTCCTGCCCGGGCTGCCTCCACGGCGGCATTCAATGCCAGGAGATTGGTCTGGAAAGCAATCTCATCAATGGTCTTTATGATTTTTGATGTCTCCTCACTGGCGGCGGTAATTTCTCTCATAGAACTGGTCAAGCTTTCCATGGATTCATTTGCCTTTTGGACGACCTGGTTCGCCTGTTTCATCAGGCTGTCTGCCTGGGCGGCATTCCCTGCATTCTGTTTTGTCATGGTGGACATCTCTTCAAGTGAAGATGAAGTCTCCTCAATAGCAGCGGCCTGTTCGGATGACCCTTCGGCGAGGGACTGGCTGGAAGCAGAAACCTGAGTCGAGGCAGCGGCGACCTGATGGGCAGCTTCGCCCATCTGGTCTATGGCGTTTTTGATGGGTCTGGAAATGCTCCTGGCAAAAAACGCGACTGCGAAAATTGTCAATACGAGTAGAACGACACCGACGACGACTATGAAATTACGAATCGAATGTGCTGCTGCAAGAAACTCATCTGCGTTCTGAGTTAAACCGACACACCACCCAGAAATTTCCACCGGTGAAAATCCTGCAACCTTCTCGACACCTTTAAAAACATAAGATTCAGCCCCTGTCTGTTTAGCAAGCATTTTACTCATGAACGCTTGCATTCCTTCTTCTTTTGTGAGGTCCAGTTCAAGGATAAATTCTTTCTTTGGATGGGCAATGATCAATCCTTTACTGTCAGTCATGAAGCCGTATCCAGTTTGCCCCACTTTTGCCGTCACTTTTTCAGAAAGATAATCGATCTTAAGAACAATGACGACTGATCCAATGAAGGTTCCGTCTTTCATAATCGGTGCACAAGCGGTTGCAACAGGATTTCCTGATTTCTTTGATTTAACTACTGCACCTACATTTGCCTGTCCATTTTTGGCTTTCTGGAAGTAGTCCCGGTTAGCGAGAGAGATACCCTTCCATTCACCTTTGGTGCCATCAGAAACGATTGAACCATTCGCATCAGTTATCAGAATTGCTTCATAGTCCTTCCCGATTTTTGCCATTGCATCGGAAAGCTTCTCATTCATCGCCTGTACGTTGGTATTAGCAGCAGCATTTTTTACGTCATCGCGCATGGCCATTTCAATGGCTACCTTGAGTTCCAGCACTAAAATTTCTTGTACCATTTCGGCAATATTGTGTGCGCCTTTCATTGCACGGTCTTTTGCAGCTGCTTCAAGTCCATTTGACGCTTTCACAACAGCAAAGACACCCACAACCAGGAGTGGAATCAATACGGCAATTATGCCCCCAGTAACTAATTTAAAACCAAGTGTCCTTTTTTTCATCTAAACTTACCTCCTTAGAAAAATTATTATAAATAAACGATTTATTTTTTATGATATTATTTTTTGTCGTACTGAAGACTTATCAAGAAGTGTGCCAGGATCATTTGAATGATATTATCTTAATATATTCGTATTGTTATGTGATTATTACAGAAATGGTAAAGTGAAGAGATTACAATGAATGTCTTAAATTATGAAACACGCAACGGGAAAGTATTAAAAGATTAATATTGTAAATTAAGCTAGTTATGGATTTGTTTCGTATAACGGAACATGTTTTGTTTCATGAAACTTGCGATGGCTTTTTTCTTACAATGTTATATTTATTCAGGAGAACATAAAGCCTTACTCTTGAAAGGCCGGATATCTCACATGACTTATTAATATTTCCTTCTGTTTTATTCATCAGCTCCTGAAGGTATAGTCTTTCTTCCTTATCGATGGCCAATGCACGATATTCCTTCAGTGTACCCATTATTCCATAAGGCGATAAGCCTTCTTTTTTCTGGACGGCATCGCGGGCTAAATGTATGCGAACATGAGTCGGCAGGTGCTTGGGAAATAAAATAGGATCGTTGTATGCCGTCGCTATAGCATTCTCGAATGCGTTAACAAATTCTCTGATATTCCCGGGCCAATCATAGGCGAAGAGGGCCTCAAAAAATTCGGGGGAGAAACCTTTTACATCTGTGCCGAGGCGTGTACAGATTTTATTTACATAGTAAAAGGCAAGCTCCTGAATATCTCCCGGATGTTCTTTAAGCGCGGGTATTTCGATGTTTAAAGCACGCAAACGAAAAAAGAGGTCTTCTCTGAATTTATCGTCTTGAACCATCTTATTAAGATTCCGGTTGGTTGCGGAAATAACTCTGAAATCGACTTTAATCTCCTGTTTTGCTCCCAGTGGGCGTAATTGACGTTCCTGCAGAACCCGTAGAAATGACTTCTGTGCTGGAAGGGTTAGATCACCCACTTCATCGAGAAAAAGAGTACCTCCGTCGGCCTGTTTGATAAGGCCCTCGCGAGACTTGTCTGCCCCCGTAAAGGTGCCTTTTTCGTGACCGAAGAGGATACTCTCGATAATAGAAGAAGGAAGAGAAGCACAATCCACGGCTACAAAGGGCATGCCTCTGCGCGAACTGTTGCCATGAATGGCGCGAGCAAAAAGTTCTTTGCCGGTTCCGGTTTCACCGGTGATAAGAACATTTGCATCACTGGCTGTGGCCTGGGCGATAAGTTCAATACAGGCTTCCATTATCGGGCTGCTTCCGACGATGCCCTCTCGCCTGAGAACAATAGAGGGTCTTTTCTCCTTTTTTGCCTCCCGGTACTGGAGCGCACGTACTAGAGGCAGCTCTACCATGTTTTTTATCAAGGGCTTTTCGATGAAATCCCATGCGCCGTTTTTCATAGCCAGCTCGGCGCCATCAGGGCTACCATAACCTGTAATAATGATCACTTCGGGTGCAGAAGGTGCTGTACGTATGCTTGGCAATAGCATAAGACCGTTACTGTCCGGCAGCTGCACGTCCAGGAATACAACATCAAAATTATGAGTTAGGGCGGCCCTCAGACCCTCTTCAGCCGTGAATGCACAGATAGTGTCATGCCCCATTTTTCTGAGCATATCAGAGAGCATTTCTGAAACGGACCGGTCATCGTCAATGATTAGAATTTTCCCCATTGCATACTGTCCTCCATCATTACTTGTGTTCAAGCGCATGGCGGATGGCTGAAGCAATCTGACTCTTAACAATTGGTTTCAGGATGAAATCCTTCAACCCGATTGCTTTCGCACTTTCCGACGTTATCGCTTCACTGAATCCTGTACAGAGAATGATTGGTATGTTGGGACGAATAAGCATTAGTTCCCTGGCTAGTTCAATACCGGTCATGTTCGGCATAGTCATGTCGGTGATCACAAGGTCAAACTGTTCGGGTTGGCTTCTAAAGAGATTCAGGGCTTCCAGGCTGTCAGTTTTCCCTACAAACTTATAACCAAGATCGGTAAGCATGAATTTACCTATTTGGACGATTACTTCCTCATCATCCACGAAAAGAATGCTCTCTTTTCCGCCGGGGATGTCTTCCGCCTCCTGTTCATCTTGTTCAGCTTCTATATCCGCCAATAGAGGCATGTAGATATGGAAATCTGTCCCTCTTCCAACTTCACTATCCACCGTAATTGTACCGCCATAACTTTTCAAAATACCATGCACAACAGACAGTCCCATCCCAGTCCCTTCTCCGGGCTTTTTAGTCGTGAAAAAAGGATCGAATATGCGATCTATGATTGACGGATCAATACCGCAGCCTGTATCGCTCACAGTCAGTTTAAGATATTTACCGGGGATCAAATCGTGATTCGTCAAAATATCGCCTTTGCTGATTTCTGCAGGTGCAAGGCTTACCTTCAGATCGCCCTTCTTCTCACGCATTGCATAGGCTGCGTTGGTGCAGAGATTCATGAGTATCTGGTGAATATGAGTAGGGTCAGCAAGAACAATATCCGGTTCCGATTGAATGTTATGGTGAATATTTATTGTCGAGGGCAGGGACGCTCGGAGAAGTTTCAGCACTTCTCTGATAATAGGACTGATCCTCAGCGGATGGGGTATTTCTTCACTCTGACGGCTAAAGGTAAGGATTTGTTTTACCAGATCCCTCGCCCGTTTTCCGGCCTTGAACACCTGCTCAAGATAACGCCGGAGTTCGTCGTTCATTTCGTGTTCCGAAAGAGCCATGTCGGTATATCCCATAATAGCGCTGAGGATATTATTAAAATCATGGGCTATACCGCCGGCCAGTGTACCGATAGCCTGAATCTTATCAGCCCGCCGGATTTGAGCTTCAAGCTTCTTTTGTTCGGTTATATCGTAAAATATAGATAGGACAAACTTTTCTCCGTTGAGCGTTATGATTTCAGAGGATAGAAGCAAATCGCGTATTTCCCTCTTTTTCGTTACCAGGTGGATAAACTCTTCTCGTAAAAAACCCTGCTCAGATATCTTCTGAGACAAATATTTACGATCATCCCAATTAGTCCATATGGAAAGTTCGGCAGCTGTATAACCAATTACTTCGTCACATCTGTAGCCGATCATGTTAAGGAAACTATCATTTGCGTCAATGAACAGACCCGTATCAATTGTACTGATACTGGTAGGATACGGGCTCATGTTAAATGCCTTGGAAAACCTTTCTTCAGAATGCTGTAGGGCCTCTTCCACCCGTTTTCTTTCAGTGATGTCACGGGCAACGCCTATGATACCTGCAATTGTATCGCCTGTGCGCAGAGGCGTGGCAATTATTTCACCAAACTTTTTTGTCCCGTCCTTAGCTATAAATTCATATATTGTGGCAGGGATTTGTTTGCCGGAAAAAACAAGAGCTACACTTGAGATTGCTTCCTCCAAAGATTTTGGCGATAAGATATTCAGCTCCTGAAAAGGCCTGTTAAGGAGTTCTTCAGCCTTGTAACCTAATGCCCTCTCAACACTTGGGGATACGCTTGAGAGCTTCAAGTTTTTATCAATTGTATAGATTACATCAGATATATTTTCAAAACTTAAACGATATTTTTCTTCGCTCTTCCGCAAGGCGTCTTCCGCTTGCTTACGTTCAGTAATGTCTATATCAGCACCGCGGTATCCTGTAAGATTCCCATTTTCATCAAGAATGGGAGCTCCGCTGGTAGACAACCAAACGGTTTGGCCATTCTTATGAAGATTACGATTCAGGAAATCACGGAAGGGTTTTTTATTGGTGAATACTTCAAATGCCGCTTTGCTGAGTTCTTCCCGATCGTCCGGGTGGAAAAGGTCGTAAAAATATTTGTCGAGAATTTCTTTGGGCGTGAAACCTAATAATTGTTCCACAACTGAACTGGAATAAGTATACTTACCTTGAGCGTTGACTTCCCAAACCCATTCTGCTGCATTATCTGCAATATCCCCAAATCTTATCTCACTATTTCGAAGTGCTTCTTCGGCCTGCTTACGCGCAGTGACGTCACGGACATTCATAACAAAGCCTTCAACTGATGGATTATCCAGAAGATTATTTCCTACTCCTTCCAATATGCACTCCGTGCCGTCTTTACGCTTAACGCGAAAAGAATTAGGGATAACATTTTTTTTTGTCAGAACAGCCTGGCTGAAATCATGAATAGCTCTTGGAATATCAACCGGCATGATAAAATCAAAGCCGCTTTTGCCGATTAACTCTTCCTGCTTGTATCCGAGCAGTCGTTCGACAGAGGGGCTTGCATAAGTTAAAGTTCCTTTTTTATCTACAATGAGAATAATATCCGAAGAATTTTCAGTGATAGCCTTGAAATACTTTTCACTTTTCAGCAGTGCCTCCTCTGCTTGCCTGCGATCAGTCACATCCATTGCTGTAAAAATTACACCGGCAGACAAATCATTTGCATATATTGGAGCCGAGTTTAGATAAATATCAATTAAGGTACCATCTTTTGTTTTCCAGCGAGTTTTTATTGATCCAGTGCCTTTTTCTCTGATATTTGCGTACGTGATTTTTCCGACACGATCATATTCTTCGTCGCTTTCATAGAGCATTCTGGCAGTCTGGCCAAGCAACTCTTCGCTAGTATACCCTACCATTGTTGTTATTTGATCATTTATCCACCCAAAAATTCTGTCGGTCACAATTCCAATACCGATTGGTGCTGCACGCAGGATGCCGCGCAAAGTAGCTTCGCTTTTTTGAATTATTTCCTCTAAACGCTTTCGGTCAGTGATATCATTTCCAATGCAAAGTATTTCTGCAACCTGTCCGTTCGCATCAAAGATAGGTTTATTTGTCCAAGCGATCCAAACGCGCTTGCCGTTACGGCGTATATTTTCATTGATATTATTTACATAGCATTCAGGGTTCAGTCCAATATCTTGAATCATCCATCTAAGATCTCTCCCGGTTGATTCCACCTCGGGGGTAATAGTGCCAACGACGTTCCTGCCTAATATTTCATCTTCTTTGTACCCGAAGAAATGCTGGGCAAATTCATTGAAAAATGTCACGTTACCGGCGTTGTCGATCCTTAGGATGATACTATTAGCGCTTTCTATCAATTCCCGATACTTTTTTTCACTACATGCCAATAGAGCCTGCTCAACAAGTTTGCGATCAGTGATATCCTGTATCATTGCCTGTTTATCGACCGTACCATCTTCGTTGTAGACGGGTGTGTTTGCGACATAGTACCACCTGTTGTCTTTGGGACTCTTTACCTCCCAACGCACCGTTTCTCCTGCAAAGACACGTTCATTGACGCACCATGGACAGATTGAATCCCGGTCGTGTAATACCCTGTAACATAGTTCTCCAGTCGCATCATATCCAGTTCTATTAATGAGTTGTTCGTTCATAAACTTGATACGGTAATCTTGCGAACAGACATATATGAGTCCTTCAAAGGCCTGTATTACGGCATTCAGCCGTGCAGTTAGCTGATGAGCTGAGTGTGCATCTTGATTGTGACAAACTTCAAGATTTTCCAATTCCGCAACACGCTGGCGCATAACGGCCAATTCATCCGTCAATTGTTTTTTTGTTTTTAGTTGTTTACCCATTTATACGTCGCCAAATTTACTTCCGATGGTTATGGATTACTTTTTATCAATAATGTCAAATAGAGTCAAAAATGAAAAAGTTCTTATATTATTTTTTTTTCGTCTAAGATTTTTCTTGCTGCCGCCCTTACCCCTGCTGGCAGAAATATCCATTCATACTCCAAAACATGTTTCTGGAGCTTCTCAGCGGCCTCTTTCAAACTGGAGGTTCCACTATTTAACCCTCTGATTATTTCATTGGGGATTTTCACAGGGGCTCTCATGATAACCTGACCCTGATCGATCGGGAATCCGACCTCGTGAACAGTTACGTATGTTTCAAAATCATCTTCGGGTTTTTTTATTTCGCGGTATATAACGTCCATGATGTCGGACAATACGCGCTCATGAACTTTTAGGCCGTACATGTGTCTTCCACCGTATTTAAGCGTATCTGCGGGATGAATGTTGATCATCAATACTTCTTCTACAGGATATATCTCCCATACACACCCCGCCAGGACAATCAACTTTATATTGTTACCTTTGATATATTGATCCAACCGTAGATTGAAGTCGAAAACTTCCTGCTTGGATTTGCATTCGATTACAATATTCTTTATCATATTATCATCGGCCTTTGCGAGGCAGCCGGCGCCGATTTTTGTGCTTATGAGTCTAAGGTCTGCAATTTCCGGCATAAACCCTATATTGAAGGCAGTCATGATGGCGTTTGCGTCTGTCCCGCTGCCGGAAGCTATGATCCCCGCGTTAATACCCGTAATCTCCATAACTATTCCCCCTTATATTTATTATATGAGACCCAATTATTCCAATTGAGAACGGCGATCGATCCTTTAAAGATTCTTTCTTAAAACTAATGCAGTCCTGGTCGGCAGATAAATGGTTATAAAATGCCGCATACCTCCATCAGGGAGAGACTCAGGCCAGGTGAAATAAACTTGTCCGGGTTGTACACGCCCGTGGCCGCCGAACTCTGCGGCGTCACTATCCAGGATCAATTGATATTCCCCAGAGGGGAGGTCAACAGGATAGTCAGAGAACGAGCGTGTCGGGTTGAAGCTGAAAAGAAAAATCAGGTTGGCGCGCTCAAAGCCTATTAGTTGGTTATCCTGGTGTTCAAGGCGCAGCCACGGCCCCGGTGTATCAAGAAAACCATATTCCTCTGCAAGGAGCATCATAGCCTTATCAAACTCGGCAAGAAAGCGGTAACGCAGATTTTTGTCATCACGAAGATTCCACTGACGGCGCGCGTACTTGTATGACCAGTTGTTTCCCTCACGCGGAAAGTCGATCCACTCCGGATGCCCGAACTCGTTGCCCATGAAGTTCAGATATCCGTTGCCGGCAGAGGCCAGGGTAATGAGGCGTATGAGCTTGTGTAGTGCGATACCCCGGTCCACACGCAAATTAGGCTCATTAATGCCCATATGATAGTACATGTCTGCATCTATGAGCCAGAAGATCAGGGCCTTATCTCCAACGAGCGCCTGGTCGTGAGATTCCGCGTAGCCGATGGTTTTTTCGTCGGCACGGCGATTTGTAAGTTCGTAATACATATGACTCATCGGCCAGCGCTCATCGGGCACTTCTTTCATAAGTTTGATCCAGTAATCGGGCATGCCCATGGCGAGACGGTAATCAAAACCATAGCCGCCCTTATCTCTCGGCACAGCCAGGCCCGGCATGCCGCTTACGTCTTCTGCTATGGTGATTGCGTCGGGCCGCACAGTGTGTATGACCTTATTGGCAAGCGCGAGATAAGCGACCGCGTCCTCATCAACATTATCTCCGTAGTAATCATCATATGACGTGAAGATCTTTCCCAGACCGTGGTCAAAATAGAGCATGCTCGTCACACCGTCAAACCGGAAACCATCAAAATGATACTCATCCAGCCAAAAGCGGCAGTTGGACAGAAGAAAATGAATTACTTCCGGCTTGGCGTAATCGAAGCAGCGGGAATCCCAAGCCCAGTGAAAGCCCCGCGGACCGTCGTGGAAATACTGGTAGAAACTCCCGTCGAAGCGGCTGATGCCTTCCTGCTCATTGCGGGCGGCGTGGGATTGCACAATATCCATGATCACGGAAAGCCCTGCCACATGGGCGGCATCGATTAATTCCTTCAGTTCCTCGGGTGTGCCGAAGCGCGATGAGGCCGCAAAAAAGCTGGAGACGTGGTATCCGAAAGACCCATAGTAAGGATGTTCCTGAATGGCCATTAGTTGAAGGGTATTGTATCCGGCATCAACCACGCGGGGCAGGATTTTTTGCCTGAACTCGCTGAAGGTTCCGATTTTTTCTTCACTCTGAGACATGCCTACATGCGCCTCATAGATCCGTGGCGCACCCTGACGACGATGATAACTTTGCTCACGCCATTGATAGACACTATCCGGCGCCCACACCTGGGCGGCGAACAGCTTTGTATGCGGATCCTGGACTGCACGGCGGGTATAGACGGGAATGCGCTCACCATGACCGCCAGGCCAGTAAATCAGCAATTTGTAAAGCTGGGTGTGCTTAAGCCCGGCAAACGGAAGCCGCAATTCCCATGTCCCGTTTTCATTGATTTGTCGGAGGGCATATTCAGGCTCTTTGCGCCAGCTGTTACAGTCTCCGATAAGAAAAATAGAAGTGGCATTCGGTGCCCATTCACGGAAGACCCATTCATCGCCCTCACGATGAAGGCCGAAGTACTCATGCCCGGAGGCAAAGTCTGCCAGCGACATGCATCCGCCGGTGAGACGCTGTTCCATTGATTGAATCCTATTATATCTGCGATGGATGACTGACGCATAGTGCTTTAGGTATGGGTCTGCCGAGATCAGTGCCAATTCTTCAGTATGCGACTCTTTAACTTTTTTACTTTTCGGAGGTCCGGATTTTCTTTTCCGCATCTGGGCCCTCATTATCTCCATCCAAGATCAAGGACCATGTTTTTCGGAGCCTCGATTCTTACGGATGTCAAAATAGACTTTTTTTGTCCTGCCGGTACGTCAATGCTCCATGACAATGAGGATGTGGTTTTTTCCGCGGGCTCGGGTTCATTTGTTAAGGACAAGGAAATTCTTTCATCCCTAATCTCCGGATTAGGTTCTTCAACAACTATCTTAATCGGTGTTGGTCTGGAATTCTGTATATCAATTCGCCAGTCCCAGGTGTATGTCTGCTTATTCTGTAAAAAGGCCTTTTCACCTGCTTTCTTGGATAATAGCTGCTCGTTTGCGGTAACGAGGGAATCAATGCCGAAAAATATGGTTGCCTCCTGTCCGGCAAGCATAAAATCCCGTTTTCCTAAAATTGCCCCATCGACGACAAATAAACTGTTACCGGAGGGAATTTCCTTTGGTTCAGAAAATTTAACCGAACCTCTGACAAATACCTGGCTCGTCTGGCTCGGCCTTGCCAGGTAAATGAACTCTGACGGCCATATCTCATCCTGTATTTTTACCTTCTGTTTCAATCCGGCGGGGATGTTCTTCCTTCCTACCTGCCAGATTGAATATGTGCTTTGTCTGATCTGCCGGGGTTCGGGAGAAGGGGCTTCAGCCGCGGCTGGAGCTTCTTCCTGGACTTCGGCCGTATCAGCTTTTAAGGCTCTTTTTTTGGACTTACTGCGAAAGACCTGGCGCGGCTTGATGATCCATGGCGGCAAATCGGCTGGTGCAATGAATTTTGGCGGTTTAAGAGTGGCTAAATTTGTACTCACGTTATTCCAATCCTGACCGGAACTCTGCCAGATTTCTGCTTCCCATGTAAATGTTATCTGTTTATCTCGAGCATTTGCCTCAAGACGATACAGAGGCTGCCAGCCGCAACCGGCTAGAGAGTAAGTGTACTGAAGCGTTTCTTCGGAGTTGCGTATACCGGATAAAAGAAGTGCAACCTCCCACGCGGTTTCTTTCTTTCCGGCTGCGCTGTCGAGGGCTTCCTGTTTTTCTTTAATCTGCTTGTCCAGCTTTTCAAGATCAGATTCCTTTGACAGTTTGTCCTGATAAGATTTCTGGATATTTTTGCCTATGGCAGCAGACATGTTATGGGCATCAGCGATAGTCTTTACCTTTGCTTTGGTCTGCAACTGCCAGAATTGAATCTGCGTGTCGAGGGCGCGAATTGTAGACTGAAGACGTTTCCTTTCATCTTTAAGCTTATCGAGTTGTTTTCGAATGTCTGTAATTTTTTCATCATCCTGCCGGACAATCTGGCGCCAAGCGATGTCTTCAATTTTTGTTTTTGTATCTTTCGATAAACGGAGCACAAGAGAGTCAGGGTCGGCCTGACCGGGCAGGATCAGGAAAGCTTTCCGTGAGTCTTTGCTTTCAGCCTGAACCTTTACTTTTGTAGATTCGAGAACCTGTGCGGAATCAGGAAAGAATGTAACCTCACGGGGTGCTGACCATAAATATGACGGATGGAGGAAAATACTAAGAACAATTGCTGATATCCATTTCTTTACAGAGATATTCACACCTGGCATTTGCTAACCTCCTGAGATAGTATAATTATCACCAATTGCTTGAGCAATCCTTCTGACCTCATGAATAATCGAAGGCAGATCAACATGCAAGAGTTTCCTTTCATTCATCACAATTTTACCTCCGATAATGCTCGTTTTGACGTCTGAGCCGGACGCTGCATATACAAGTTGAGAATAGTAGTTATATAAGGGTACGAGATGCGGCTTTTTCATATCAATTATTATGATATCGGCCAACTTGCCTGGCTCAACGGAGCCTATCTTATCTTCCAGACCGAGGACCTTCGCCCCGCCTATTGTTGCCATTCTTAGAACCGTTTTCGCGTCCATCACTGTAGGATCCAAACGGATGACCTTATGTACCTTGGCTGCGGTGTCCATTTCCCTGAACATGTCCATATCATTATTGCTTGCGCATCCATCAGTGCCGAGGCCCACAGTAATTCCTTTTTTAATCATATCGGGGACAGGCGCGCATCCTGCTGCCAGCTTCATATTGCTCTCAGGATTGTGAGATACCTTCACGTCGAAGGCACGCAGTATTTCCATTTCGTCTTCGTCGAGCCAGTTGCAGTGGACTGCCAATGTCAGGTCATCAAGGAGGTTGAGGTCTCTAAGATACTGCACCGGCCTCTTCCCAAAACGCTCTTTGATGATTGCAACCTCTTCTTTCGTTTCCGATACGTGTATATTGTATGGCACAGCTGCCTTTCTCGCGACATCCTTTATTCGTATAAGTGTTTCGGGCGCACACGCGTATGGTGAATGGCAGGCAAGGGAAGGGGTTATAAGAGGGGATTTTCCATGCCATTTGTTGATGAATCGTTCTGCTATGTCGGATATCTTCGATGGGTCATTATGCTTGGGAAGATCGATGAATCCCTGAGAGACAACAGCTCGCATACGGGAATCTACCGCCGCGCCGGCTACGCTGCTTTCATAAAAATAGGCGTCGCAAAATGTCGTGGTGCCGGAAAGAATCATCTCCGCGATGGCAAGCATGGAGCCGGCGTAAACCATATCACGATTCACAAATCGCGCCTCCGCCGGGAAGATGTGGTTGTTCAGCCATTCCATGAGGGGGAGATCGTCGGCAAGCCCCCGGAAACATACCATGGGAAGATGTGTGTGGGTATTGATTAATCCGGGCATGATTACAGAACCGGCAGCATCCAGGACTTCTTTTGCGCTGTATGAACTCGTACGGTGAATATCTTTAACTGTGACAAACTCGATCCTTCCATCTTTGATTCCGATTATAGGGTTGTAAATAATATCCATCGAATCAGACATGGTCAGAAGTGTGCCGCCTTCTATTAAGATATCGAGGCCACTATTTTCTTTATGACTTTCCATAACAAATCTTTATTTCTTCCTTTTCACTGACATTATTGATATCTTCTCCGTCAACTGCCAGCACCTCGGCTTTTATAAGTAATCCTGTATCTTATATCATCCAATTAAAATCTTGACACCTATTTTTAAAAATAATAAGAAAATTTTAGTGCTGTTGACCGGGGGCGCATTCCCGCGAGGGAGGTGCAATCATAAAAAACGTATTCTTTACAGGAAAAAGTCGAAGGCTTTACAAAATGCTCATTTGCTGCGTTGCTCTGCAAACCGAACCGCTCAACCCTTCGGCAAGCTCAGGGCAGGCTCAGTGAAGCCACATATGTCATGGTGAGCTTGTCGAACCATGAGCGCCTTGCATCTAAGCATTTTTGAACAACTCCCAAAGACGGGGGTTTTTTAACCCCATTTTAATTTTGTGCCTGGGTGGCGGAATTGGTAGACGCAAGGGACTTAAAATCCCTCGATACTTAGTATCGTGCCGGTTCAACTCCGGCCCTAGGCACCAATAATATTAACGGCTTATGGTCCCGCTAAACATAAGCCTTTTTTATTTTACGGCTGTTGGTTTGATTCAAAGGAATGCATTAAAAGTAGCTAGACATGTTGCATCCAATATATGGAATCAAATCACAGGGCCTCAAGATTAATTATCCCCGACAGGCTGCATTATTTTAACGCAATTTTTTCTTTAATTTTCCCCCAAAGGGTTTTATATTGCCAAACATCACATTAAGGGGGCTGGACATGCTGAAAGAATTTTTCCAACTGGATGAACTTGGAACAAATATAAAACAGGAGATTCTTGCCGGTGTCACAACTTTTGTTACGATGGCTTACATCATAATTGTTAATCCAAAAATACTCGAAGCCGCAGGAATACCTTTCGGCCCCTCGATGGTTGCTACTATATTAACGGCATTTTTCGGAACCCTGACAATGGGTGTTTACGCGAAAAGGCCCTTTGCCATTGCTCCTTACATGGGTGAAAATGCTTTTATTGCTTTTACAGTCGTAAAAGTCCTGGGTTACAGCTGGCAGACAGCGATGGGTGCCATATTTATAGGCGGGCTCCTTTTCACGATCATAACGGTTATGAATATACGAAGCTGGCTGGCAAACGCCATACCCGAAGGACTTAAAATCGGGTTTATAGTGGGGATCGGTTTGTTTCTAACTTTCATCGGCTTGAATGAGACCGGGATTGCAACCCTAGGTGTACCGGGCGCTCCTGTCCACGTCGGCAATCTTAAGGACATTAAAGTCATACTGTCCATATTCGGATTTCTCCTCATCAGCTTTTTGATGATCAGAAAAATAAGGGGAGCGATTCTTATAGGAATTATTGCCGTAACTTTTTTATCTTTTCCCCTGCAAATAGTTGCATTGCCTGACACATGGGTCAGCTTGCCCCCTTCTATCCTTCCCATCTTTTTGAAACTGGATATACTGGGTGCTCTTACTTGGGGATTTTTCGCTGTTATCCTGACAATATTCGTAATGGATTTCGTGGACACCATGGGCACACTGATCGGCTTGTCTTATAGGGCAAATCTGTTAGACGAAAAAGGAAATTTGCCGGAGATCGAAAAGCCGATGCTGTGCGATGCACTGGCTACAGTTCTTGCTGCGCTTCTGGGCACGTCGACGGCAGGGGCTTATATTGAGTCCGCTACCGGCATTGAAGCAGGCGGAAGGTCAGGATTAACAGCCGTTGTTACCGCATTTCTGTTTCTCAGCGCACTTTTTTTTGCACCGTTTTTCACAGTCATACCTCCTTGCGCGTATGGTCCGGCCTTGATTATTGTCGGCATGCTCATGCTGTCTCCGATTGCAAAAGTGAACTTTGATGACCTGACCGAAGTCGTTCCCATATTCTGTATTATTATCATGATGAGTTTTACTTATAATATAGGAATCGGTATGACCGCCGGTTTTGTTGTTTATCCTTTAGTAAAGGTCCTCTCCGGTGGTTTTAAAGAAATTTCATCAGGGTTGTGGCTTTTGGCGGGATTATCCGTCCTCTTTTTTATCTTTTATCCTTATTAAGACAGAACAGGATAAAAAGGGCAGTCCATGTCGATTTTTTAGTCTCCTTCAAATTCCGTCAAGAAAAAGACATTATATCCCTTGTTTCTTAACTTCATATACCCGCCCACATCCGGGAGGTTAACGATAAATGCCATCTCGGCAACGGTGCCGCCAAGCTTTTCAATAAGTGCGGCAGTGGCAAGGGCTGTACCGCCTGTGGCAAGCAGATCATCGACCAGTAAGATTTTTGACCCTTTTATTATTGCATCTCTATGTACCTCAACTGTGTCTGTGCCGTACTCAAGCTCATATTCATGTCTTACTACTTCTGCCGGCAGCTTGCCCAGTTTTCTGATGGGGACGAACCCCTTTCCCAGCGTATAGGATAAGGCCCCGCCAATTATAAAGCCTCGTGCCTCAATGCCGGCTATGAGATCAAAATTTATATCACCCTTTATATACCTCTGTGTAAAATTATCAATGACCAGCCTGAATCCCACGGGGTCTTTAATTAGGGTGGTAATATCGCGGAACATGATTCCTTTTTTAGGATGATTTTCTATAGTCCTGATTCTTGATTTTATCGGCATCAGAGCTGCTCCTTTTAATTTATTTTATGCAGACGTCGTTATAATCCCTGATTTTTGGTATTATGTCCAAGAATAACCTTACAACGTTGTCGGCATTTTTTTTCATGGTCTTCATTATTATCTCCCATGTAACCGATTCCTCTCCCTCTCTCCAACAGTCGTAGTCCGTAGACATGGCAATTGATGCGTAATGAATTTTCTTTTCCCTCGCGAGATTGACCTCCGGTACAGTGCTCATATTGATGACATCGGCGTTCCAACTTCTAAACATATGACTTTCAGCCTTTGTGGAAAATCTAGGTCCTTCGATTGTAATCACAGTTTTATTTTTATGAAAGGGTATTTGCATTTTTCCTGCAGATGTTGAACACAATTCTATGAGGTTATTGCAAAAGGGCTCTGCCATTGGTGTGTGGACAACGATGTCATCGTCGAAAAAGGTTGTTTTTCTTTTTTTTGTATGGTC
>DATKLL010000204.1:0-26260 GCA_035542475.1 Syntrophales bacterium | reverse complement strand
ATAAAATAAAAATTAGAATAGTCTCTGACTGAAATCATGACTTTTAAAGAAAAACAGAAATACAGAAGCTGGGTAGAGGTCGACCTCGACAATTTCACGAAAAATTGGAGTGAGATGAAAAGGCTGGTCGGCCCCGATTGCCGGATTATGCAGGTAGTCAAGGCGGATGCCTATGGTCACGGTGCGATTGAGATCTCCAATGTTGCCCTGAAAAACGGCGCCTCTCTCTTAGGTGTCGCAAATGCAGACGAAGGGATTCAACTTCGCATCAGCGGGATCACGGCGCCTATCCTCATCCTGAGCCCATCTACAGGTTCTGAGATCGATGAAATTATCAAATACAATTTAATACCATCCGTCTCTGATCTCAACTTCGCCCGGGAACTCCAGCGAAAAAGTAAAAAGGCGGACATACGAACGCCGATCCACATTGAGGTGGATACAGGAATGGGGAGAGGCGGAACGATTTATCACGAGGCCTTCCATGTGATAAAAGAAATCCTTGGATTTCCCAATATCATTGTCGAAGGCATATTCACTCACCTTGCATCCAGTGAAAGACTGGACGACTATAACAATATGCAGTGGAGGCTTTTTAAGGAGCTTCTTGACAAACTTGAGGAATACTATATCCGCATTCCCATCAAACACATGGCAAACAGCGGCGCTATACTCAATTACCCCGCATTCCATCTGGATATAGTGAGGCCCGGCCTTATGTCCTACGGCGTCTATCCCGGCCCTACAACAAAAACGAAGGCGCATCTTCTGCCTGTCATGTGTTTCAAAACAAGAGTCGCCCTCATCAAGGAATTCCCGCAGGGATACAGCATAGGGTATGGGCGGTCCTACATCACGACGAAGCCCACGAAGATAGCAACCATACCTGTAGGATATGGTGACGGTTATGAGCGCATCCTTTCCAATCAGGGAGAAGCATTGATCAGGGGAAAGCGGGCGCCCATCGTCGGAAACATCTCCATGGATATGTGTACCATTGATGTCAGCCATATAGAAGACTGCCTGATCGGTGATGAGGTTGTCCTGATGGGTGGCCAGGATAATGAATGTATCTCGGCTGATGAAATTGCCGGTAAGGTAAAAACCATAAGCTATGAAATCCTTTGCGCCCTGGGGAAGCGGGCGCCGCGAGTGTTTCTGCACGAGGGAAAGACCGATACAGTGGAGCCCCGATTGAGGAGGGTCTTCATCCCTGATGAAGAAAAGTCGATCACAAGAATAGATAACATCATCCGACACTGCTTCCAGACGAGGGCGCGGAATGAGGAGTTGGGGAATGCCATATATTACGAGATGTTTGAAACTCTCTTCGGCAAGGAAGACCGGCAATTGGAGCTGAGGACCAATTTTAAATACAATATCAATGTAAGGGAATTTTCAAAGAGAGAGGTCCGCAAAGACGCGTCGGCAGATGATTACTTCAAAGTTACCACCCATATTGAATATATTAAAACCATAAAAAATTTCATCTTCATGATAGGATGCGCACTGAATGAAGCACAGTTGGCCGCTTTCTTTGATGATAAACGCTGTGAGTACCGATGGCTTTTAAATCGGGAGGATGACCCGGTCACGGAAAGGGATTTTAAAGTCGAGAGGGTGCGCATTGATGATAAAGATATTCCCATTATCAGAACAGAAAATACAAAAAGAGGTTATGAAGTCTGGTGCGGCGATGAAAAGCTTAAAAAGAAGTTGAACAAACAGGCCAAGGTGGAAATTGAGATCGTTACAAAGAAACCCAAAAGCAGCAATACCTTCTCCGTATATCTCGTTTATCCCACCAGGGGTTTGGACATATTGTTCAACTATGAAGGGGTAAATTTTAAGTATGTAAAGGAAAGCAGTTTCTTCGCCGGTAAACAGCCTTATCCGGAAATCATCAGGAAACAGGGAAAATCGATCAGACTTAGAATCAGCGACAATGACTGGATCTTTCCCAACAGCGGTGTCACTTTTTTCTGGGGTATGTAATTTATGGCAAGATTAAGAGTAGGAATCATATTAGGCGGCATGTCTTCGGAAAGGGAGGTTTCCCTCAACAGCGGCAGGAATGTCTTTGATAACCTCGACACTGAATTTTACGAAGGCATACCCATATTCATGGATACCCAGGGAAGACTGTGGGTCATTACATGGCAGCTCATTTCTCAAAACACCACCGTTGACATATCGGAACGCATGGAAAAGGAGGCGCGCAGGATTGCATACGAGGAGCTGAAGACGGAAATTGATTTCGCCTTCATCTCCCTTCACGGAAAATACGGAGATGACGGCTGTATCCAGGGTTTTCTGGAACTGCTGGGGATACCGTACACAGGCCCGGGCATACTCGCGTCGGCCTTAGGTATGGACAAGCACATGCAGCAGAAAATCCTGCGAGGCGCGGGGCTCAACGTTCCCGACAGCGACATCATTCACGAAAAGGAGTGGCGGGATAAAAAAGAAGAAGTCAAAAATAAAATGATTGATCATTTTAAATTCCCTTTCTTTACGAAGCCGATCAGGGAAGGCTCCAGTGTGGGCGTTACCGCCGTCAAGGATGAAGCGTCTCTCGAAACGGGTGTGGAAGAGGCCCTGAAATGGGACACCGCCGCCCTGGCTGAGGAATACATCGATGGGATAGAATTTTCGTGCATCATCCTGGAGGAGGACGGCGAAGCCAGGCCTCTTGCCCTGACAGAGATTTATCCTCAAAGTGAATACTACACGTACGATGATAAATACATGCCCGGTCGGTGCAGAAAGTTCACACCACCAAAAAATATTCCGCCCGATGTGGTGGAAAAAATAAAAGCGGAGGCGCTTAAAGCATACCACGCATTGGGGTTCAGATCATACGGGCGCATCGACGGCTTTCTTGCGAAAGACAGCCGGATCCTTATCACAGACCCCAACTCATCATCAGGTATGGCCCCTTCTTCCTTTTTCTTTGAACAAGCCGCCTCCGCAGGAATGCTTCCCACAATGATTATATCTACGCTGATACAAAACGCGCTCAATATCCACAGGGAAAAACTGGGCCCCCTGTAATACCGGCCTGCCGTATTTTACCAGCCACGGCAAAATGACTTTACAAAATTCCAAAATATCATTATAGTCCCGCCAATTATTACCCGTAGGAGTGCAGAACCCTTGGAAGATAGAGGCGCGAAAAAACTCAGAATCGGAATCATCATGGGAGGGATATCCTCGGAGAAAGAAGTCTCTCTCGAGAGCGGCAGAAACATCTACAATAAAATCAGTCGGGCTAAGTATGACCCCATTGCGATATTCATGGACAGCAAGGCCGCCTTCTGGGAGATACCGATAAAACTCCTCATGCGCAACAGTACCAAAGACATTGAAGAAGATCTGTTAGAAGAAGCAACCCACATTCCATACGAGTCATTAAAGGCACAGGTGGATTTCATTTATATAGGCCTGCACGGAAAGTACGGCGAAGACGGGACCCTGCAGGGACTGCTGGAGCTTCTGAATATCCCCTATACGGGATCGGGTGTCCTCGGCTCCGCCATTGGGATGGATAAATTTACATGCAGGAAGATCCTGTCTATGAGTGGTATCGACGTGCCGAAAACGATGCCGGTTTACAAACAGCAATGGGTAAGTGGAAACAATAAAGAAATCCTCGACAGCATTGAGAAAGAGATCGGTTTCCCATGCGTTATAAAGCCGACTCGGGAAGGTTGCAGTACCGCTGTTAAAAAAGTTGTATCAAAAGAAGGCATACCTGCAGCCGTCGAAGACGCATTGCAGTGGGATAACACAGCGTTGGTAGAGGAATTCATCGACGGGATCGAGGTCACATGCGGCGTCATAGAGAATGATTACCCCATGGCCCTGACCCCCTCCGAAACCATTCCCACCCAGGATGTCCTTTCCCTGGAAGACAAGTTTCTATATGGCCAGGGCGAAAATAAAACTCCTGCCCGCGTGCCGGATGATATATTAAAGAAGATACAGGATGTTGCGGTTCAGACATTCTGTGCCCTTGACCTTAAAGGTTATTCGAGGATCGATATGTTTGTCAGAAAAGATGGGCGCGTCGCTGTTCTTGAGCCCAACACCCTCCCCGGGATGACCCCTTCCACTGTCCTCTTCCACCAGGCGGCGGCCTCCGGAATCACCCAATCGGAATTGATAGACAGGATCATCGACGCAGCCCTGAAGGCGCATGCGAAAAAAAGAGGGCCGCTATAATTGAACTGAATAACTTCCGACCTCTCAAACCACTAACTACTACCTTCCATCTTTATTACTGTAAGTGTGATTATCAAAAAATGTACTTGCGTAGCAGCTTTCGACCGGTAATGTGTAGGTCGGATTGAAGAAAAATTTCATTACGTCGGTTGTTGCTTCCACCTACAAGTCGGCAAAAGAACAACTCTAAAAAAACAATGAATACTGTTAGTAACGGTGAGCCTACTACTGACTATTTCCCGGCCAGTTCATTCATTACGGCCAGTCCAAGTTTCTCTATGACATAGGGTTTTCTTATATAGGCACCCGCACCGAGGGCCTGGGCGGCAATAACCCGATCTGTCTCCGAAAAACCGCTGACGATAATCGCCTTCTGTTTCGGATGAATCTCAAGGATCCTCCGATAGGTATCAAGCCCGTCCATACCTGGGTCCATGATCATGTCCAGAACCATCAAGTCAGCTTGATGTTCCTTCAGATATGCAACTGCCTCTTCACCGCTGGATACACTTGTGATGGTGTAATTAAGTTTCTGGAGCATCTCGGCCGCCAGGTCGCGCTGCTCTTTTACATCATCCACAACGAGAATGGATTCGCCCTTCCCCATGTATTCGGAAATGGCAACAGCAATACGTTCAGCGGATATGTCTTCTCTCGTTACGGGAAAATAAAGGGTAAAGACACTCCCTTTCCCCTCTTTGCTCTGAACGTTAACATATCCATTATGATCCTTCACCGTACCCCAGACTACTGCCAACCCCAATCCCGTTCCGCTTCGCCCCATGACCTTCTTCGTATAAAACGGCTCAAAGATGCGCTTCAGATCAGCCACCGGTATTCCTTCACCCGTATCGGATACGGAAAGAACAACATAGTCGCCCTCCCTGACTTCATCATATCCCTGAATCGGCTTGTCCAGATACTGATTGGCCGTTTTGATGGTCAAAATGCCACCTTTCGGCATCGCTTCGCTTGCATTCGAAACCAGGTTGAACAAGGTCTTGCCAAGATGTACGGAAGAACCGGAGATGTTCAGTAGATCCGGTTCAAGATCGGTCTTGATCCGTATGGCGGAATGGTAGGAAGACAGCTTCTCAAACTCCGGTGACTGTTGAGAATCAGCGATGATCTTATTCAGATTAAGAACCTCTCTGCCGGAGACTCCTCTTCTGGCGAGAGTCAGCAGATCCTGAACAATCGCAGCAGCTCTCTGTCCCCCGTTCATAATGTTCACGAGACGTGGTCTGATCGAACTTGACTTATCCACATCCATCAGGAGCATTTCCGCATAGCCGACAACAACGCCCAGTACATTGTTGAGATCATGGGCGACACCGCCCGCAAGAGTCCCCAGAGCTTCCATCTTCTCCGCTCGCTGCAGACGCTCTTGCAATACTTTGCGCTCCTCCTCAGCTTGCCTGCGCTCAGTGATGTCGAACAATGTGGAGCGGCTCATGATGTAACGACCTTTATCATCTTTGATGGCCGTGGCATTCAAAAGCACGGGTAATCTGGTGCGGTCCTTACGGATGAGTTCGAACTCAAGATTGTCCATCCAACCTCGCTCCTTGAAAACAGGAAAGGTCTTATGGAAAACGTCCATATACTCCGGGGTCAACAGATCGCTCCATTTCATCTTTCGGATGACTTCCTCCCGGGTATAGCCCAGCCATCGGAGCTCTGTGTCATTCATCTGCAGGAAGGTGCCGTCCGGATCCAGGGAATGATAGCCGCAGGGGGCGTTGTTATAGAGATCACTGATTTCTTCGGAATATTTTCTTAAATCATCTTCTGCCCGCCTGCGTATTACTGCCTCCTTGCGCAATTCCGCATTGGTCAGCTCCAACTCCGCAGTACGCTGCTCGACTCGCTTTTCGAGCGAGGCATGAGAGGCGCGTAATTGTTCGAGCAGTTTGTTGAAAGCGGAACCCAGGAGGCTGATTTCGTCGCTCCCTGTGACCTTCACGGGTGTCATCCATGGACTCTCGGTGTGCGAAGCGATATCCTGAAAATGTCCGGAGATTGCTGCTAGGCGTCTCGTAACCAATAATTTGAAAACGACTATGATCAATCCGAAGAGGAGGGCAAGACCTGCTGTCAAAATGAGTGTCTGGTGACGCATCTCAGAGGCCAGGGCGGCATTCACCTTTTCGATGGGAACTGCTACCATGTCAAGTCCTGCCACGTCTCCCACCTTCCGATAGAAGCTTCCTTTCGATCCATACCGTTTCACAAGTTCCGCCGGTGCGTCTTTAGGGTCGCCATGGCAACGCATGCATTCGCCCTTCAAAAACCTAGGTGTGAAGTGAACCAAATAGAGCTGGCCGTTAATCTCGACCTTGTCGGTGCGTCTTTTGAATTGTGGATTCTCGCGGAAGTAATTGATCATCTTCAGTTCTTCTGCGTCGGCCAAGTTGGAAGGGTTCCGAGGGTTTTCAGACGAAAAGCGAATGATGTAATCAGGGAATTTCTTTCTGACTTCCTCAAATATGTGCCGTGAAATGTAGGATGTGGACATTGTCTCGGGGTTGAATCCGTCCCTGCCCATCAATTTCTCCAAGTTGGGGCGGATCTTCTGACCCGCATAATTGCGAATCGCTAGATCAAACTCCAGAGCCAGGTCGGCCTGCTGATTAACAAGCTCATTGGCGTGTTTTCGGCTTGCGTCGTAGGTTTGATAAAGGACAAACACAGAAAACACGACTGCGAGCAATCCAAAAGGCAGAAGGAAACGCATTCCCAGACTTTTCATGGCTTTTCTCCCAAGTGTTCAGACATTCCCGGTGTTTATGGCAACGAATGGGTGACCCGAGTATAAAGAGAAGTCAATTGTATGTCAAGGAATGCCGATGATAGGGTGATCATTACCAAGAGAAAGCCTGGATAATTTTCATTACCTCTAAATTGTGAATAACAGGAAGTGTCTCACACATTTCATAGACGGGAAATAGGCTATCCGGCTCTTGCATATTACGACCAGTATTCAAGGGACTAGCACTGAGCTCACGAATCCACCTTTGTAAGCGAAATATTCATTTCTGTTTGGTCTTGAATCTGGGGGGTTTAATCTGTTTTAGATTGTCTGGATGGGTTTAAATCTTATACTGAAAAACATCAAAAGTTTCCAATATTATTACAGATATCTTAAAAAAAGCTTACCTTTGAGTGACGCCCGCCACCTCATAAAAAATATTGACAGAACATAAAAGATGAATATATTAAGCACAATCCTTAAGGGGTACTAAACAAATGGCCAGTGCGACCATGCACTTCAATTCATTACAGAAATCTCTCGCGAATAATATTTTTCAGCAGGCGGAGACGCTGGCCGGAAAATACTTTCGTCTGAGTCGTGAAGAGATGAAAAATTACCGCTATGACGTTAAGACCCTTGCCCATCTCGAAAAGCATGAAGTGAAGGACGGGGCATTCGCTCATCTATGCAGGTACCACTGTACAAAAGATGAGGGTGCGAACCGGCCGGATGATATTTATTTTTACAGGATATGCCTTCAGGATAACAGGATTTTAGATGCCGTTGAGAGGGGCCAATCTTTCATTAAACTGAATCCCTTATTATTATACATTGCTGCACACGAACTTGTCCACATCATCAGGTTCGAAGCCAGAGAGATTGATTTTGACGCCCCCCGGGAAGAAAAAGAGCGGGAAGAAGATAAAGTGCATACGATCACGAAAGATATGCTTCAGTCCTGCATTTCTCCCGATATCAAACTGATCCTTGATTGCTTCAGCAATCGTTATAAAATAGGAGACCTTTTTAATTAAGAATTTTTTTGTTGGAGGATTATATGCCGATTTATGAATATAAATGCAGGAAGTGCGGGAAACAGTATGAGCTGTTCCAGAAGATGACCGATCCGGCCATCAAGACCTGCAAATTCTGCAAAGGTCCAGTTAATAAACTTATTTCTGCCACATCGTTCCACCTGAAGGGTTCGGGATGGTATGCAACCGACTACGGCGGAAAGAAGGCGCCGACAAGCGAAGTGAAAAAAGACGACTCGGTAAAATCAGAAACAACAGAAACTACAAAAACGGAATCAACTCCGAAGGCTAGCACAGAAGATTAAACACCTTAAAACCTTCCGATATGGGCGGCTATTTTAACAGGTTAGCCGCCCTTTTTTTATATCATCTACCTATTTTCATTTTTGACGAGCGAGTAATGTTGAAGGATGCGGATTCAAATATACATAAAAAAAGGCATGGTCAATCGTGCGAAACAGCTTCCTGATATTTCTTTTTTGCTGCTTCCTTTGCTTTTAGCCATTCTTGCTTAGCTGATTTTTTAGCCTGCTTTAAATTCTCCTTGGCGGTCTTCATCGTATCAAGACTGGTTTGCCTGATTTCTTTCGCCTTTTCGGTAGAAGATTCCTTGACAGCTTCCATGTCTTCTTTTGCCCTTTTCACTGCCAGCCGATATTCTTTCTTGGCTTTTTGAACCGTATCGGCAAAGATTTCCTTCGCCTTACTCATTTCTTCATCAAAGACCTTTTTCGCCTCCGCGATTTTTTCTTTTGTGGTTGTTGATGACGTTGAGTCTGATGTCGAAGCAGCCCAAAGAGGAACACTAATAAAGAGCATTAAAAAGATCATGGCAAAACTTAGACCGGTCTTGACGAATGCCCTACTCCTGATGTTGAAATGCCTGATACCTGAGAAATACATAAAATTACCTCCTTTTGCGATTTCCTTCATTAAATAAGATTCACGTACCGGTTCATAAAATAACCATAAGCAAATTAATCGTTACTAATTTATAAACATTAGCCGCAATAGGACAATCGGGAATTATATGATTACATCCCTCGAAATATCTTAGAATCTTCCAAACTAAGTATTACAGAAAGAAAGTATGCGCCATCTGATAGGCATTGTGTCTTATCCGAACTCAGGGCCAAGAGTGGCGTAAAGCATCTCTGTTTGGCCAGCATATTTATTTGTCCCGCGATACATCCTAGTCAAAGGACGTGAGAATTGGAAGCCGCGAGCTTTAACCAGCTTCAGTGCCCAAGGATTCATCCGCAGACAATCAACAAATATAAGTTCTTTCGACGATCGGACTAAAAACAGATTAAGCAGCTTCTCCGCTACATCTTTGCTACAAGCAACCCATGGCCCCATATGATCGGCGCGGGAACCCAAACGACCAAAACAGTATCCGGTGACTTTCCTCTCTTGCTGTTCTACCAATGCGAGATGCGGCGCCTCTTGAACGAGAGACCGGAGTAGTCCGCTTCTATCCGCTCCAAATATGTCCCAGTCAATTCGCAGCACGTCTTCTATTGATACTGGCCCATTCTTCACCGCGTGTTCTTTTGCTGTACGATTTAACATCCATCGCTCAATGTCGTACTCGCTCATGAAACCAAGTTTTTCATAAAGGGGTTTGCCCTGCGGTGTGGCATCGAGCTTCATGGTGGGAATCTTTTGCGAATCAAGGAAGTCGATTGCGTGTTCGAGTAGAGCAGTCCCAATACCTTGACCTCGATACTGCTCGTCAACGATGAGCATGCCAATCCACGCAAATCTGCCCTCATACGCGATTGTTGCAGATGTACCTATTACATCACCATGATATTCCATAACAAAGCATCCTTTAGGACTGGCCGATATAAATCGAACCCAATCAGCAGCTGTCTGGTTCCAACCGGCCGCGTCTTTCAACCGCAGCGCGCCGGGAATGTCCTCAAAGGTCATCGTGCGCAAGTCAAGTTTCATACATCCATAGGTCCAACATCAATACGTTTTATACTTGTATCCTACACTCATTCATTTCATTGTCCAATGGTGCGGGTCGAGAATATCTTAAGAAACCATATTTACAGTCACATTGAATACAAATTAAATAGTTTGATTCTCATTTAAATATCTGGATGCTTTGTTTCAGGAAGTTTTGCAATTCCCTTTATTATGGGGAAAATTCGGTTATCGATGTGAATCTTTCGACCCTATTCAATACTTTATAACCAGCGGCGGACATGTTTTTTGTAGGAGTGATACTGTTCGCCGAATCGGGACTCAAGATATGATTCTTCCCGTCTAATCACGTAAGCATAAATGATAAGAATAATCGCTGGAAGAAAGATGAATGCCCATGCAATGCGGAACAAGAATCCAAGACTAATGTAGAGTAGGGTTAGGGAGACATACATGGGATTTCGGGTGACACGATAGGGACCCACGATAACGAGTAAAGACGACGGCTTGTTGGGGAACGGATTGGTCTTGGCGCGCCAGAATTCCAGCAGCCCCCAGAGTCCAAGGACTGCCGAAGGGATGGCAGCAAGCAGGGCCAAAACAATCGATAACGGAGGACCAAACATGGGGATCGGGTAAAATCTGTCCACGGCGTAGGCAAAGAGCAACCCGGCAAAGTAAATGAGTGGAGGCGGGACTATTATTCCCGGACTACCTTCAGGGTGTGTCATTTATCATTCCTTTTTAATCCATATGAGGTTGAAGGTAATACTTCTTTTCACTATCTTTTATAGCACTAATAATAGTGCCGTCAAATGCTGTGTCAAGAAATTTATAATTGATAATATTGATGTAAGGCAAATAAAATACTAGTTTATATGAGAGAAAGTGCGGCATAAAATTGTATCAGCAAGCGACGACAAAAGGGATATCAGACGATCAGGCCAGGCCTTGGCCGGATGACATTTAAATAGCGCAAGCTATCAGAGAACGTGTGAACATGCTCGGCCTGAATAAGTGAAAAGATCTGAAGGTATTATTCACCTTCTAAAATGAAACTTTTCTTAAGACATCTATATGATCGAGGGCCATGCCTGCACCTCTGACCACTACAGTAAGCGGATCGTCTGCGACTGCAACAGGAAGTCCGGTCTCCTCTTTTATAAGAAGGTCAAGATTTGTCAAAAGAGCTCCACCTCCGGTTAAGACAATGCCTCTTTCGACAATATCTCCGGCTAATTCCGGGGGGGCATTCTCCAGAACATTTTTTATTGTAGCTATAATCATGTTTACCGGTTCAATAATGGCTTCCCTTACCTCTTCAGAATTAATTTCAACAGTAGTTGGTTTACCCGATACAAGGCTCCTTCCTTTGACGTCGATTGCCCGCAACTCTCGATCCGGATAAGCGCACCCGATGGTCATTTTTATTATTTCTGCCGATCGTTCCCCAATAAGCAAGTTGTATCTTCTCTTCATGTACTGGACAATTTCCTCGTCCATTTTGTCGCCGGCAATCCTCACAGACTTTGAGTAAACAATGCCCGACATGGATATTACGGCTACCTCAGTGGTTCCGCCACCGATGTCCACAACTGTAGAGCTTGTCGGGTCCGTCACGGGCAATTCGGCACCAATAGCCGCTGCCATAGGCTCTTCGATGAAGTATATTTCCCTGGCGC
Organism: Syntrophales bacterium; assembly: GCA_035542475.1. Taxonomy (GTDB): domain Bacteria; phylum Desulfobacterota; class Syntrophia; order Syntrophales; family UBA2185; genus DATKLL01. The sequence continues at coordinate 14,630 of DATKLL010000204.1, read as the reverse complement.
CCGCTGATTCCACGGTTTCCCTGACTGCTCTCCTTTCTACCTGAGTAATACCCGAGGGTATCGATACGATAATTCTCGGACGGACTAATGACCTGCGATTATGAACCCGGAGGATAAAGTGTCGGATCATGGCTTCGGTAATATCGAAATCGGCTATGACCCCTTCTCTCAGGGGTCTGATTGCCACGATATTGCCTGGGGTTCGTCCCAACATCTTTTTTGCTTCCAAGCCGACAGCAAGAACTTTTTTTGAATTTCGTGAATCTTTACTTATTGCAACCACCGAAGGTTCATTCAATACAATTCCCTTACCCTTCATGTAAACGAGTGTATTTGCAGTTCCCAAATCCATTGCAATATCGCCGGAAAATTTTCCTAAAACAAAATCAAAAAGCAAAATCCCCTCCTTACTTTTATTAACCGCTATCGCGTTACTTTAGCATGAAGGACAAATCAGAATAATGGTGAAATGATTGGTTTCAGTGCAGTCTATCTCTTCCGGGAAAGTCGTCTCATCTTGTATTTGTTATCAGGGCAATGAAAAGTAGAAAGTTGCCCCCTCGTTCACCCGGCTTTCGGCCCAGACACGCCCGCCGTGCCTGCTGATGATGCGTTGGATGGTCGCGAGGCCGACTCCCGTGCCCTCAAATTCTTCGCCGCTGTGGAGACGCTGAAATATGCCGAAGAGCTTATCACAGTAGGCCATGTCAAAGCCGACCCCGTTGTCTTTTACATAAAATATGTCCTCCTCATTCTCGGTATAGCCGCCCACTTCAATATACGCTGGGTCTCGGTTCTTCGTGAATTTGACGGCGTTGTCAAAAAGATTGGAATACACCTGTCTGATAAGCTTCCTGTCTCCGTATCCGGAAGGCATACTCCGGATGTTCAGGGTAATGTTTCTCTCCGGATTGATGGCTTGCAGTTCCTTCCACACGTCCCTGACAAGTTGATCCATGTCTATCTTCGACATAACCATTTGCATTTTACCGAGGCGGGAGAAGGCGAGGAGATCATCAATAAGCTCGTCCATCATATGCACGTTCGATCTGATTGCATTGAATTTTTTCAGCGTGTCTTCGTCAAATTTATCCACCTGTTTTTTGAGGATCATGCGCGCATACCCGTCTATAGCACGTAAGGGCGCGCGCAGGTCATGAGAGACAGAATAACTGAAACTCTCCAATTCCTTGTTGATCTCTTCCAGTTTCGCTGTACGCTCTGCAAGAGCATCTTTAAGATGTGCCTTCTCAATGGCATTTCTGATCTGAAAGAGAAGACTACGATAATCAAATGGCTTCTTCAAATATACATAAGCACCCTCTTTCATTGCTTCGACCGCACTTTCAATAGTCCCGTATGCCGTCAGAATGATGACAGGAAGACCAGGATAAATTTCATGGATACTCTTCATCAACTCTATACCGCTTCCACTGGGAAGCTTCATATCAAGAATAGCGAGTTCATATTCATTCCCTAAAGCCAGATCCTTTGCCGCTTCAATGTCCGACGCAGCTTCAATCTGATAGCCTTCGGATTCCAATCTCATCTTAAGCACTCTTAATATACTCAAATCGTCATCGACAATTAGAAGTTTTTTCATCACTGATCCCAGCCTTATCTACTTAGTGATCGGGAGCCTTTTGGCGGTAAACAAAATTCACAATCTTCACATAATTGTTGATGACAGGTAATGTCATAATACACCTTCATAATCACTATCTTGAAATTAGGAAATCATTAAATATAGTTCTTCGATCTTACATCACCAAAGAAGATAATAAAGCAAGAGATATTCCATAAATAGCTGTAAATACATAACTTATTAATGTTTAAACAGAATTTTATTATATTTATCCTGTAAAAGGACCAGGGGTGGGTGAAAAAAATGGATGGATTATCCTACAATAAAACATTTAAAGTGTGATAATTCATAATTAATTTAGCAATTATTACATGAAGGATTTTCTCTTCATTACCAATTGGACTCAATTGAGTAATGCGCGGTGGCGGAGAGTCTGCTGATAACACCTTGCATTTTAACTGGTATAATATTATTCATAAAAAAGAATATGTGAGTTATAAGATTGCCGCACTTCCCCTCACGCTTCGCTCAGGGCTTCGGCTCACCGCGATGACAAGAGGGATGAGAATAAACCTTGATGGATAAAAGGATTGGAAAGGAGACAAGTTCATGATCGCCAAAATCATCCAATTTATAGAGCGCGATATCTGGCGCATTCGTGTAAAAAACCTTCCTGCCGCAAAAGCCCTCCTCATCGAACATCTCAGGATTCTGCTTGCCGCATGGAAGGGATTTGACAACCACCAATGCCAATTGAGGGCTTCCGCCCTTACCTTCTTTTCACTCCTTTCTATTGTCCCAGTGGCTGCAATGGCCTTCGGTATTGCTAAAGGATTTGATATGCAAACTGTCCTGCAAGAAAGGCTGCTGGAGAAGTTTGAAGGGCAGGAAGAGGTTCTTACCAAGGTCTTCGACTTTGCCAACGCGCTCCTGGCAAATACGAATGGGGGCGTGATCGCCGGTGTCGGTGTGGCAGTCCTTTTCTGGACCATTATAAAAGTCCTCGGGAATATTGAGAGCTCGTTGAATGATATCTGGGGTATCAAGAAGCCCCGATCTATTTCCCGTAAGGCCACAGATTATCTTTCTGTCATGCTCATCTCGCCTATCCTCCTTGTGGTGTCCGGCAGTGCTACGATTTTCATTGCCTCGCAGGTAACGTTCATTACCCAGAAGATCGCAGTGCTCGGCGCCCTTGGCACCATCGTTTCTTTTATTCTCAAGTTCGCCCCCTACAGCATTATGTGGGCGCTCTTTACTTTCATCTACATTTTTATGCCCAATACCAAGGTAAATTTCAAATCAGGCATTTTCGGGGGAATAATTGCCGGAACAATCTATCAGGCGGTACAATGGCTGTATGTAACCTTCCAGGTGGGTGTCGCGCAATATAACGCGATCTACGGAAGTTTTGCCGCCCTGCCTCTATTCCTGGCCTGGGTACAGCTCAGCTGGCTCATTGTTCTCGCCGGTGCGGAGCTTTCTTACGTTCATCAGTATTCAGATATGCTTGAGTTCGAACCGGACATTGAACGTGTGAGTATCTCCTTCAGGAAACTGCTTACTTTGCGAGTTGTGAGCCTGCTCGCAAAGAATTTTTCGCAAGGGTTGAAGCCTCTCACCATGTCGGATATCTCGCATGCGACGGATATTCCCAAGAAGCTGATCAAGCAGATCCTCAATAACCTCACGGAATGCGGCATAGTAATCGAGACTTCAAACAAGCAGGGACATGAAACGGTTTATCAGCCGGCCCTTGACACCGATCATTTGACAATCAATTATGTCCTGGATGTTATGGAAAGATGCGGTATTTCCGACATACCTGTTGAAGCTACACCGGAATTGAATATCCTTACAGAGAGCTTACAAACATTCAAAAATGAGCTTGAAAAATCTCCGGCAAACAGGATTTTAAGAGATATTTAACGATTATTTCATTCATGACTTAACAGTATTTTTGAAATTACGTTTCCCGCGGAGGCGCTGCATGAGGAATTGGTCGATCGCTTCGTCAGAAATATCATTATGCAGAGTCTCTTTGATCGTCTCGAGGGGAATCTCCACCCGCGCAGCACTCCTGTGACCACCGGCGCTTCCATAGTTTTCAAACGCCTTTTTAGCAATCGCTCCGCAATCCTGGCGGTAACCATCTCCCCTGAAAACTATGATAAGCCTGTCTTTGACGATCCCTGCGATAATAACGTAAGAGATGTCAATAATCCGCAGAAAAAAGTCGGCTACCTGAACACATGCGTCAACACTTTCCACCCTTCCGAGAAAACTGATAATCCTGTCACGGTAACGACGTTTGTTATGGTAAGCGTAATCGTAATACTTGAGAAAGCGATCGGGGATTTGATTCAATTCAATTCGCCGGATAAGCTGCTGATTGGCGCGGGCAAAATTCAGATAATACGCACTGATATCTTCGAGAATGACATCACGCTCGAAATTGTTTGTATCTGCCTTAATTCCGTAAAGCAGAGCGGTATGGAGCTTCTTGGGAATTCTTATTTTTGCCGCCAGGAGGTACTCCGTCATCATCGTGGATAGAGCGCCGTAGTTTTCACGAACATCGGCCAGTTCCGCGTGCCATACAGTCGTGCATGGATGATGATCAAAAACGATTTGCGGACGAATATCTCCGTGTGCCTCACCAAAGAACGTCGGCTGAGCATCAACAAGGACTTTCAAGCGGTATGACCCGAGATCGATTTTGCCCAGCAGGTGAATCTCAGCTTTCATTGCCCGGATAAATTCAACATTCTGATGCCGGCTGACGGGTTCGGTTGCAACAAAGACGTATTTCGAGAGAGAGGCAAAACGTCTGAAGAGTTCGTGTATGGCCATGGCCGATGCGACAGCATCCGGGTCCGGGCTCCCATACATCAGAACGGCAAGGGAATCATTCTCCTGCACCATGGTTTTCAACTTCATTACATTGTGTAGAGTCTCCTCTTTAATGAGGAATGATTCTATACGCTTCATATAATGCGAATTTTCCCCTTGGGTTTAGAAATGACCTCGCCGACTATAGCCGCTTCGGTTATGCCCCGCGCATGCATCTTCCCGATTAATTTTTCCGCCTGAACTTCCGGCAGGGCGATGAGAAGCCCACCGGCTGTCTGCGGATCAAATAAAATATCCACCATCCAATCGGGACAGGACAGATCAACCTCTATAAGTTTCGTGCGATACTGCCGGTTTCGGTGCAGTCCTCCCGGCACAACCCCCGTCTTGACAAACTCCTGTATCTCAGGAAAAAAAGGGACGGAAGAGGCGCGAATCATCATGCCCACATCGGAATTCTCGATCATCTCAAGAGCATGACCCAGAAATCCAAAGCCGGTGACGTCTGTACAGGCATGAACACCGGGCATTTCCTGCATGAGTTCTGCAGCGTCCTTGTTTAAGGTAATCATGCATTTTACCGACTTTGCTACCAGTTCCTCGCCGGCCAGTTCATCTTTCAGTGCTGTACTGACAATACCGGTACCTAACGGCTTGGTAAGGATCAGTTTGTCCCCTACCTTCGCACCTCTGTTTAACAGGACCTTATCAGGATGGATCACTCCGGTGACGGATAGGCCGTACTTCGGTTCGTCATCATCAATACTGTGCCCCCCTATGAGAAGTACGCCGGCCTCTCTCATTTTATCAAGTCCGCCATGGAGAATCCGATGCAGAATGGACATATCCATTTTTTTAACGGGGAAACAGACGATATTCAAAGCTGTGAGCGGCCTTCCGCCCATGGCATAGACATCGCTAAGGGCATTAGTAACGGCAATCTGACCAAAGGTATACGGATCATCCACGATGGGCGTAAAAAAATCCACCGTCTGGATTATAGCAAGATCATCGCGGAGTTTATAAACTCCGGCGTCTTCCGCATGCTCCATCCCGACAATCAAATTCGGATCGGAAATCAACGGCAAATTCCTCAATGCTTCACTCAGGTCGCCCGGACCGATCTTGCAGGCTCAACCGGCCCCGTGAACCGTCTCGGTTAGGCGAATTTTCGCTTTTTCATTCATGTGAGCATCCTACAGTAATTGTAAAAAGGCGTCAATGGTTTGTGTTAGTCAAAATAATGATGAAAAATATCCAAAACTCCAGCTTTGATTGTATTATATAAGTATGATATTTGGACAAATATGAGTTACGATACATTTAAAGATATCACCATCCAGCAACTGGAAGTCCTTATTTCCCTTGTTGAAGCAGGCAGTTTCACCAGGGCTGCCGAAAAACTCCATCTCTCACAGCCGTCTCTGACCAAGCAGATTCAAAACCTGGAAGCGGCAACGGGAATACAATTAGTCAAACGGGGCAGCACAGGCATTTCTCTTACACCGGAAGGCCGGGTCATCTATGATTATGCAAAACGGATCATTCGATTGCGTGAGGACGCCAAGGATCGCGTCATACGGCTCAAGGATCAGGAATCGGGTCATATCTATGTATCCGCTAGTACCATACCTGCCACGTATATACTTCCCCACTTGTTGAGCAGCCTGAAACAGACACACCCCGATATACAGGTACACATGCAGATGCACGACAGCGAGGAAACACTGCAAATTGTTCTGAACGACCAGGCGGAACTCGGATTCATAGGAAAAGAACCGATGAATAGGAAACTGGCTGCGGAACGCCTCTGGAAAGACAATCTGGTCCTTGCCGTCCCAGTTGACCACCCCCTTGCGAAACACAAGACTGTTACTGTGGAGAAGCTGAGAGGAATACCCTTCATCATCCGGGAAAAGGGGTCAGCGACGCGTGATATTGTCGAGGAATGTCTTCAAAGGCATCGCGTCACAAGCCTGTCACGGTTTAACGTGATTTGTGAAATGGGAAGTTCCGAGGCTGTGAAGGAGGCCATACTGGCGGGCCTGGGTGTCTCGATCCTTTCTGTTTTTGCCATTAGGAGGGAGATCTCACAGGGCTTATTGACGGTTGTAAATGTAACTGACTGCAGGATGGAAAGATACTTCTATCTTATATACAAGAAACAATTCCCTCTCATGAAATACCACAGGCGCTTTTTAGATGCCGTGAAAGGGTATTCGCCCTTTGAATGAATTACCTCGCTGCTTCATATAAGTCAGGACGCTGTTAGAACTATTCAGTACTCGACAAAAACACGTCATTTCTTCTTGATTTTTTTTATTTTTCGACGTACTATTTGTTTAGGGAATTTCGAGGATCGACATCAGACACGTGATGTTGTATTGATCACGTAGGGAGATCGATGGGAGTAAGCGGAAACCCCTCGCATTATGATCCACAAAGGACCTTTCAATCACCTCTCTGAAGAAACTGCGTGATCAAAACATCCCCGAAGTAAAGAAGACAATTATTAAACCAATAAGAGCTGAAATGACCAAGATATTCGGTTATGCGGATATGGTCATGATGCATTGTAAGAGTTACAAAAGCTCTATTTTATGGAGAACATCAATATGGCAAGTATACAAAATACAATTAAGTGCGTCGCCTTTGCCGTTATATTGGCCGCCTTGTCAGGAATAATGTTATTAGGTTTTTCTAATCAAGCGAGCGCTCAGAGGCACGTTTTCGTTCCATCCGGATCATACAGTGGATATCATGGCGGGTACGGTGGATATCACGGTGGATGGTATGGTGGATATCATGGCGGGTGGCATGGTGGATATCGTGGGTGGTATTATGGTGGATGGTGGTATCCTTGGGCTGCTGTAGTTCCTTTTTTGCCGTTTTATTACCAGACCATCTGGATAGGCAGTTATCCTTACTACTACGCCGATGGGATTTATTATGCTCCAGCTCCAGGCGGTTATATGGTTGTCAGTCCACCACAAGGTACAGTCAGCCAGGAATCTCCGTCGGCGCCATCAACACCATCAGTAGATAAGCTGTTTATCTATCCCCGTAAAGGCCAGAGTGAGAAGCAACAGGCAGAGGATCAGTATCAGTGTCACCTCTGGGCGGTTGGCCAGACTGGCTACGATCCGACCCGAGCTTCGGGTGGCGCACCATTGGTTCAGAAACGTGCGGATTATCAACGTGCGATGGGTGCGTGCCTTGATGCACGCGGATATACTGCGAAGTAGAAAAAGAATTGCATAAGCGTTCAAATGAGTCAATTATTGATATATAAAAAGGGATGAATAGGATGGGAAAGATGAAAAGGTATTGGCAGGTGTTGCTGGCTGGCTTATTCATATTGGTAATTGGTGTGACGCCGATACTGGGAGCTGATGCTAATCCAAACAATTATGTGGTCGGAAAAATAGGTTTTTATACACCTACGTCTAGTGACCTGAGCGGATATGATACAGGGTTTAATACTGAGGTTGCTTTTGGACATTATTTCACCCCTAATTTTGCATTAGAAGGGGCGATAGGTTATTACCAGACAAAAGGCGATGTTATTGTTGTAGATCAAGGCTTTTTGTATCCCGCAGATGAAAAGATCGAAATAATGCCTGTTACCCTATCCCTCAGGGTAAGCATACCTATTACTCGGCTGGAGCTTTATGGAATAGGCGGAATAGGCGCTTATTACATATATGATCGCATTGAATTGAAATATGATCGTTACCATGATTATATCAGTGACGATAAGACAGCTCTTGGATTCCATCTGGGTGGGGGGCTAAATTTCAATATCAGCAGGCGTTTTTTTGTTGGAGTTGAGGTTAAATATGTATGGTTGAACGCCACTCTGTACGGACAGGATGTAAACCTTGGCGGGGTTAGGGGTACCGGAAATTTTGGCTTCAGGTTCTAATCAGGTTCTTACCTGGAGGGAAATCTACACTTTCCCTGCCTTAGAATTTTATAGATCAGCAGTAATTTCATGTACGGGGCGGTTCAAGTTGTTGAGCTTCCGCCTCATGGAATGTATATGTTCTTTCAATGTATAAACTTCATCGTAAAAAGCAATTGACACACGAACGCGACTGACAGCCTCATCAATTTGATCAAGTCTTGCCTGCAATTCCTTGCCCCTTTCCGGTTGCATTTGTTCATTTAATTCCATCTCAATATTCTTGAGCTCTCGGTACCACCGGTAATATTTCGACCGGTTTCGCCAGGTGTAAATCCACGGGATAATTCCGACCAACGGAATCAGAACAACTCCCAGGGGAATTAATATAAGGATCATGCGGTCAATGAATGTTGCTACCCAAAAAGGAAAATAGTTATAGAGCAATGAACCGCCGCCCGACTTATAAAATCGTTGCGCCTGTTCACTCGTCTTAAAATCCTGCTTGTTCACTGATGGAAACTCCCCGGCTTTATGGACCCATCCGGCGCCGCCATGAATTTCGACGGCGGCCTTTAGAAGCAGGTAAACAAGGGCGGGATGCAGGTCTTCATGGATAATGAGATTTACCGTCGGAGACAAGAGATGGACATCAGCAGCCGGTAATCTTTGTGACGGGTTAAGAATACCCTTCGGCAAAATCACATGGGAGATATCCGGAAAAAGCCGGGTGTAGGCTTCGACCTGGCTGAAGCTCATCAGCTTGATGTTTTTCGCTTTGAGCAGGTCCATTATAAGCTGGTTATCGGTAGCGCCGAATTCCATGACCGCATCCACTCTGCCTCCTAACATCGCCTTGTTCGCGTCTGAATATTGAATCTTATACAACACTGTTGGAGGATCAGACGCGTTCGCAGTCTTCAGAAGATCCAAAGCAAATTTCTGTGCCCCACTTCCCTCCGGTCCGATAGCGATTCTCTTTCCCTTAAGTTGTGATGGATCATCTAGGATTTCATCATCCCTGTAAAAAACCCACAAGGGTGTGTAGGTTAGGCTGCCGAGAGAAACAAGATTCACTTTTTCTTCACTTCTGGCTATTCCACCCTGGACGAAACCTGCATCAACCTTTTGAGATTTATCATTCAATAATCTCAAATTCTCGACAGAACCTGATGACAAACGAGTTTCAAGATGGATGTTATCACGGGCCAGTATCTGCTGGTAACGTTCACCGAATAAGGCAAATGCACCGCCTTGCATACCGGTAACCATGACCAGAGATTTTGGTGGGAACGGTTTGACATAGTAATAGCTCACCAGAAATACGATGAGTACTATCAACAGGATCGATATGAAAACAACTGATAAGGCTCTTGGAGTTAATTCCCTGACCTTCTTGCGTCTCATCATCCATCTCTTTTCCGATGTTTATGACAGTGCGATAATTACATTAGTCCATGGACTGTCAACCAAAGCAATCCATGGGGAGGAATACGGATTTTGGTATAATTTATTTAAGTATAAAGAGAAGTAAACTGTAAGTCAAGTGAAGCTGACTGCGATATCCTCGCTATTCTCTAAGCCGCCCAAAAGGGCGATGCGCGAAACAGCCGTTCGGATATTTCTAAGTGCTCAGTTACAACTATTTAGTGCTGAGAAGCCTCGCCGCTTCTTCCATCGCTTCAGGCTCTTTCAGTTTTGCCAGCTTCTGCGGCGATTCCTGAAAATTTTCAAGGGCGCTGAAAAATTGATCGAGTACATCACCATCATAAGTAGGAACCACGAATAGATGGGTATGGGGAATTCTGTTATAAAATAATTATAGAAACAACTGCTCCTACCGGCACGATATAAAGAATGTCTACCTCGCGAAGCAAAGCGACTAATGCTGCAAATCCTAGTAGAATCCTTATTGTATCCCAGGGAACAGCCATAGCAAATTTAAGGCAGACAAATAAAAGCAGTCCAACAAAGGAAACAAATACCCCTTCTATAGCCCTCATGAAATATGCCGAATTTCTCAGCCGTTCAAAAATTGGCGCAATTGTAACAACCATGAAAAAAGAGGGTGTAAATATTGCGATAGTCGCCACAATTGAGCCTGCAATGCCACTTATCAAGTATCCTACAAAGGCTGCCGTGATTACTATGGGTCCTGGTGTTATCTGACCGAGCGCTATCCCATCCATGAAGGTTTTGTTCTCCATCCATCCATGATTAATGACGACCTCGTGCAGCATGAGTGGAAGAGAAGCAAAACCTCCGCCAAAGGCGAACAGGTCTATCTTCAGCATGACAGTTGCTAGATTGAATAGAGTGGGGTTTAAAAAATAGATCACGGAAAGACAAATAAACACACAGATCAGAAGATACGTGATCTGCCTGGTATGCTTTTGAGATTCCTTTGTTTCGGAATTGGCTGTAGCACTTGGGATAGACACCTTTAAGAAAATAATGCCGAGTATGCCAGCACCAACTATAACAATGAAGGGGCTGACACCGAACCAGAATGAGATGGCAGCAAGGAGGGCAAGGATGATGCTCTTGTAATCATGTACAACATTCCTGCCAAAAGAATAGGCTGCGTTGAAAATTATAGCGACTACGATCACCTGAAGGCCATTGAACAAGGAAACGAATTTGGGGAGGCTGTTGAATCGGGCATATACAATGGATAGTATCAACATCAGGATGAAAGCGGGCAATCCAAAACCTGTATACGCTGACAGTGCTCCTGGGAGCCCACGAATCCCAAGTCCTACATAAGCAGCCGTCTGCATGGCTGTAGCGCCAGGTATAGCCTGACAGAGTGCAACACCGTTTTTAAAATCAGATTGATCCAGCCATTGATGACGCTCGGTAGACAGTTCTCTAATATGGGCAATCATGGCCGGTCCACCGAAGGCGGTAATGCCTAGTCGGAAGAAAAAAAAGAATATGTGTCTAATGGAAGGATGTCCGTTCAATACCTATCCTCCAGACTAATTGGATATCTGTATGTCAGATACTTGGCGTTGGCACATTTGCCCAGGCGGTTGCCTTCTCAACAGCCACTATGTTGACAATTGCGCCGGTATCGGTATTCAAATCTATGGCGTAACGGGGCGTCCTGATCGTTCCAAATGAAAATAAATCACTCCCGGATAGACGCTTTCCCGTTTCATTCTGGACTTCATCGATAATGACCCGCCTATACGAGCATGTATTGCAATCCATACTCATATCATTTATTCCAAGGGGACAGTGATGCCGTCTTGCAATAGATGGATCAACGTTATGAATCTTGGCCATGTGAAGAGCAGGAGAAGCCCTTAGATGCTCGAAGGGATGCAAGACCCACTCAACTATCATGGCGATAGTGTTGTGCTGCTTATACAAATGAAATTCTCCCCCGGTATTTGCTATCATGCCCTGCATTATATAATCAGCGGGCATCAAATAGGCGAGATAGTCCTTGTCAGCGGACAGTGCTATCTTGCCTTCTCTTTCTCCATCAAGGATAATATTAACTGCATTCGCATCTCTGCTAATGTCTTCCGGCAATAGGGACACTATGGTGATATTAGCGTTTGATTCTAGAGGAAGAGAATGTAAGGTTATTGTCCTTAAGACAAAGCCCGACCCAATAACAATTACGACAATTACCATGGAGACGATGGCAGACCTGAGAGAAGTCTTTGGGACAACATGGTTCATAAAAGAAAACCATGCCTCAACCACTTTAGGGAGGAACATACCTTTATCGCTCATATACGTTTCATAAGACTTTTCGTAGAGTTTCAACATCCTCCTCTCTTCGTCTTTCGCCAGAAAATAATAGAGAATAAACATAATGGAAAGGCATGCGAGTACGATAAACCGTGGCCAGAGTATTGCCATTCCGATACCCCATATGCCCAATGCGAGATACTGGGGATGTCGAATATATCTATATAGCCCTTTATCTGCTATGCCCCACTTGAACAGCTTTCCAAGATAAACTTGTAAGGCGCACACTATAAATAAAACTGCACCAATGATAAAGAATACCGAGCCGGCAATACGTATAGTCTTGAGAAAAAGTGTAGGGGGTAGGATCATGTGGGGCAGAAAAAAAGAGGTCAGCCATCTTGTTGCTTGATACTGTCCAAGCCAATCGAATATTGGATTAAAGACAGAATAGAAGAAAAAGGCAAACGGGCTAATCATGATCATAATTTCAAACGCCACGATGACAAATACGATAATGCTTGCAAATGCCGAAACTGTTGTTATCTTCTCCTTGAGTGTTTTCCAAAACATTTTTTACCTCCTGGATAACTAATCTATTACATGTGTTGTTATAATTCAATGGGAGTTGGATTCTTTCAAGAAACCCCACACAAGTATTCATCACTTTATAACTTGACCGGGATCACCATGCCGCCTGACTCTAGTTCTCATGCTATGGCCAAAGCCACAATTAGGTCCGCAGGATTGTAACTTCTCTTTCTGTTCCTGAGTTAGCATATTGTAAATCTTAAGCTGATAAACGTCTCTCTTGTCTCTAATTTGATTCCTCAAAGCCCTGATCTCTTCCTGTGCTATGGCGATCTTTTCCTTGTCTGGATTCTGATGCAACCAGAGCTGCTTCAAATCATTCCTTTTAGCAAACATCTTATCCTCAAGAGGTCTTGTTTCTTTCAAGAAAGTCTCTCGCAAGAAACTGATTTCAGTTACTTGCTGAACTGTCAAATTCAGTTGCGATAGGACTGTTGGATCAAAATCATCGTGAGGTCCAATACCATTTTCTTTACCCGAGCTAATGCTGAAAGAAGACACAGAGTGAGAAAAGGATAAAACAAAAACTAAGGTAAATAATGTTATTACCAAATTCTTCATGCTCGTCACCTCCCTTCTTTCGAAGGGCATAAGCCCATTTTCTGACTCTTAGGAAGAGGCATACAGTATGATTCCGAGACAACAGAATCCATGATGTACTTGTTGAAAAGATAAGTGATTGATATGAAGATTAACAGCGAAGAGGGATTGATGAGATGTCGATAATGGAATGAAAAGATTCAGGTAGAACATTTAAGTCCTTCAGAAAATACGATACCTCGGGATAAGAAGATTTTGCATAACCCGTTCCAGCATCAAAGTAGTTCGGTGAGATAAGGGATTGAGAGAAACAGTTCTTATAGCTGCATCCATGTTTGCTTTGACTTTGTGCAGGTGGTATGGCACGCGCCATCTTGTTAACCAATTTGAGAGGAGTCAGTATCAATAGAAGGGATATGAGCACTAGTGCAGGGACAAGGATGAACAGTTTCTTATTGCAAGACATGACAAAATCCTACTAATTCATAAAAATCATGATGACACAAATGACCAGTCCTCAAAGATAGGTCATGCCTCTGAATGGTGCAATATAAATGCCAAGCGAGTCCACACAATCATAAGCTATTAACATAAATGGTTTATTGACAATATTGACTGAATTGAAGGAACGGTGAAGACTTTGTTTTTATGAAAAAGTGGATATTTTTGATACAAATGAGGTATCCAAATGGATATAAAGTATCCATGTCAATGTGCGATCTGACCCATACGAGAAGTTGGAAACTGGGAGCCAAAATATGGCAGAAACACATATTGGACTAATCAATCATGAGAAGCCTCGCGGCTTCCTTCATCGCTTTTGGCTCTTTCAGTTTTGCCAACTTCTGCGGTGATTCCTGGAAATTTTCAAGGGCGTTGAAAAACCTATCCAGAACATCGCCGCTGTATGTAGGAATCAATAAAAGATGTGTATGGGGAATTCTTTTGCCCCGTGCATAGAGAAAAATGAAGTCCGGATTGAATTTATCCATCATCCGGTTGGCAACAACCTTCGCCATCTTGAAAAGACTTGCATTCTCTTCGTCCGTCAGTTCATGCCACCACTGGATATGCCGTTTTGAGATTACCAGGCAATGACCCTTTGTGTAAGGGTGGATATCCAGTATGCACATTGACAGCTCATCCTCACAAATCTTATATGCTTCTGCCTTGCCCGCTATGATGTCGCAAAATACACACCCTGTTTTGTTCTCCATTAATTCTCCTCCTAATTTATTTCTTTTTTCCATCCTGATAATTCCGAGTAAGTAAATAATTCATCCTTTTAAGCAGTTCCTGCATTTCTGATACTATTTCATTCAGCTCCGTGGCGGCAACATCGGTCAGCTCTCCATAACCTCTCATATACTTTGGCCTTTTCTCCTCCATGGCTATGTCAGCAAAATGAATTGCGGTGCGAATGGCATCCACGGCGCTTATACCCGGGTG
>DATKLL010000203.1:0-17890 GCA_035542475.1 Syntrophales bacterium | reverse complement strand
GACTTAAAGAGAATCAGGAAATTGCTCAAAAATTTTTCGAGATCGAAACGAGTGTTTTATCTATCCTCAATTTTAAGGATTTCTTTGAAAGACTATTAACGGAAATTCAGGACACATTAAAGATTCCCTATGTATGGATTTCGCTTATCGATCAAAGCGACGTTACCGACATGATTCAGAAGTCAGCAACATCGGAAATCCTGAGAGAGCGAACAAACGTTATAGACAGAGATCTATTTTTAAAGCTTACCAATAATAAAACAGAACCTGTACTCGTTAACGATGACTTAAGAACATTCCATGCATTGCTTCCCCAGCAGTATAGTTATCACATCCAGTCTCTTGCCATCGCTCCACTAACTCTTGATGGTGAAATTATCGGCAGCCTGAACGAAGCGGATAGTTCAAAGTTTCGGTATGTGCCCGATATGGATACAACCCTGCTTAAGCAGCTGGCTATAATTCTTTCTGTCTGCCTGTCAAATGTGATGGCTCATGAAAGGCTCAACATATTGGCATCCCGAGATTCACTCACGGAATTGTTGAATCGCAGGTCCTTGGAACAAATACTTAAAAGGGAATTTGAGAGAGCTGTACGATACAGGACACCACTTACTGTCATTTTTATCGACGTTGATGATTTTAAGATGGTGAATGATCGCTATGGCCACAAGGCCGGTGATGATGTACTGAAATACGTGGCAACTCATTTATTGCACATGACCCGAGGGAGCGATGTTGTAGCAAGATTTGCCGGCGATGAGTTTATTATCATTCTTCCCAATACACCCATCGACGAGGCCTCAGAATTGACTAACCGTCTGCAGACCTATTTTCTCAACCATCCGCTGAATTTTGAAGGCGTCCAGATCCAGGTTTCCATTAGCTGCGGGTTATCGCAAATTGAAGAAAGGGTTGATGATGACGCTTTGTCTCTCCTAAAAAAGGCAGACGATATGCTTTACGAGGCAAAGAAGAAAAAAAGTACAAGGCATATCTAACTGCAAATCCATTACCCTATCTTGCGCTATCAAGACGACCTCGCAACTTCTCAACGAGCTGTTTTGCGGCAGAAGGATTTTTAAGTCTGATGGCGCCGATGATGTAGCGGCCTGACTGCTCAAAGAATACCCCTCCATACAGGGGATCGACAGCCTCTATGGAAATTTGATTTGGTGTCCCGGTCTCTTTCATGGTCTGCCCCTCTGTCTTCAGATAAGAACGATAGCGATCGACAGCCTTTCGGGCAGCATCCTGAGAATCCTCGGGTACCAGGAAGACCTGCACCTGTTCGTCTTTAAAAATTGCATCAGCTATGATGCCCCGGCGAAAGAAGGCATACCCCAGGAGGCTTTTAGCGATATATCGTTCACTCTTCGGTACTATCCCCGGTATTCTCAGAATCTCAAGCTCTTTAGGGGGGCCTGCATTTGATGGAAGGTTCTTTGAGATGGCCCGGCCACAAACGAGGAATATGTCCTGTTTTAAGCCTGTCGTCCCGGTTGCTTGCAGCCTCACAAAATATCTGTCCTGATAGAACATCAACTGAGACGAAGAAACAAATCCCTCAACGCCAATTTTTACCCAAGCAGAATTTACTTTTCGGTAGTTGGAATAAATCCCGAAGGCATCTATCAGGGATCCCATCTTGTACACATCAGTTACAATCCATGATTCCGGGTTTCCTCTATTCACATATGTGGCTGTAGCGAGCAACTCAAACCCATAAGGGAAATAGAGCTCTGCTTCACCATTAATATGATCGAACAGGGTTTCACTATTGAAGAGAGCTGCCTTGTCCTTAATAACCCAATTTTTGGAACAGCCGCCCGCAGGCAGAACATTCTCGATTGAAGTATCAGCGCCTATGACCGCACACGAAAAGGATATCAACCACAAAAAAATAAAACTGACAACCACTGAAATGATCACGCCGGTCTTGTTCATTAAGACATTCCTTTTCGGGACAAACAACTTTCTGAGTTTTCTCTAGGCCAGTAATATTCTGGCCCTTGTCATCTTCTTTGGGATATCAAGCCCGTTGACGCATCTTGCCACACATACCGAACAGTCGCGACAGGCAGCGGCAGATACAGTTTCGGGGATCTCATTGTACGTAGATCGCGCAAGTTCAGCGTTTTTATATGCCTCTGCATACATAAGGCAACGATTTATCGTACTGATAACCACACCCTTCGGACAGGTCGTTTCACATTTTCCACAGAGATGGCAGTAGTAAGGCCGTACAGCGGCACCGTAATGTTTAAGGATAAGCTTGTCCAGGTATCCAAATTTCATTCCCATCACAGCAATGTCTTCCCTGAGCTCTGCCATGTCTCTCATGCCGGGAATGGCAGCGGTGACGTGCTTATTTTGCAGTGCCCATTTAAGGGCTGCCTGGTGCGGGCTTATCGGACCCAGTGCATCAGTTTCATAACCTCCTGCCTGCGTCTTCATCGCAATGATCCCGATTTTAGCCTGTGCGGCCCTTGCTATTGCTTCTTTTACATCTTTGCTGCTCTTGAAGTTGTATCCCACAAGGGCCATGTCGAAGAACCGGTCATGATCGTCCACAAGTGCATTCAGCACCTCTGCCTGATTCGTGTGCGTGGTGATGCCGAAGAAGCGCACCTTCCCCTGCTCTTTCAGTTTTATAAGCGCTTCTCGTGTCTCCGGTATGAATGCACGGTCCTTGCTTGTAAGATTATGAAGTTGTATTACATCAATATAGTCGGTCCCAAGTGCCTTGAGACTAGTCTCAACATCATCGAATATGTCTTCTTTCCACTTCGATAAAGGTTTTGTCTTCGTCGCCACATACACCTTATCACGCCTGCCTTTTAAGGCCTTTCCGACAATTTCTTCGTTCCTGCCGCCCATATATCGCCGTGCGGTATCGACGTAGTTGACTCCATGATCGAAGGCGACCCTAATCACCTCCGACTCCGGCGTCAGCATTGCCCCGAAGCTTACAATTGTAATCTTCAATCCCGTCCTTCCCAGCGCTCGATAGACAGGCGTGGGAAAGACGAAAGAGCCCGATGACGCGTAGTCTATTGCATTGGCAAGACCTTCCCATCCAAGCAGAGCCGATGTCGTCCCTGCCAGACCAACCTTCAAGAAATCTCTTCTTTTCATCCTTGAATATCCTTTTTTAATATGCATGACACTCCTCCCTACTGATTCACTAAAGCTTAGTAATCACTCTTATTCAACTTCAGTACATCCAGAATTTCTCCCATATCAGGAAGCTGCTTGATGGGATAGACTTTAACGAATATGACCTTTCCCATCTCATTGACAATCACCTTGGCCCTCTCCGAAAACCCTTCCGAGCGTAGGAGACCCATAGATTTAGCGACACCGCCATGTGGCCAGAAATCAGCCAAGATTTTTGTCTTTTTGATTTTCAGGCTTTTAGCCCACGCTGCCTTGCAGGGTACACTGTCCACGCTCAAACCAACTGCCACAGTATTCAGTTTATCAAATGTCCTTTTGCTCTTTTCCAGAGCCTTCATCTGCAGTGCACAGATCGATGTCCAGGCTAAGGGGTGAAAGGACAAGAGCACTTTCTTGCCCCTATACTCGGACAGCTGGAAATCCTGACCATTCTGATCTTTCAATGTAAAATCATTTACCTTTTTACCGGTCTGTATCTTTGTCTTCATATTAAAACCTCCATTATTTTTTCAAGGTTTAAGTTGAGGAACGTAGGGAGTTTTTAGATATTTCCTGGCCTCTACCTGAGCGGCACCTTCCCCTCCTTCCACTTCCAGAGCATTGGAATAGTACTCTTCGGCACGTTCCCTTTCTTTACAGGCGTCTTGAATCATTCCCAGACGTACAAAAGACCAAGCCCGAACCCGGGCATTATAAGGTGATGTGTCCTGCAGAGCCTTTTGGAAATATTCTGTTGCTTTTGCATAATCCCCCTTACTGAAAAAAATTCTGCCCATTAGCTGATCATAACGGGGTTGGAGTTGAGGGGCAAAGGGAGGTTTACCTGCCTGAATACCTTTTTCAATCCCCCGCGCCACGGCAAATGCCTCTTCAAATCGATTGAGGTCGGAAAGAGTATTGGCCAGCATAAACGAAAAATTATAATTGTGGGGAAATTTCGACTTCAATTCCCTGGCTATAGGCAGAGCCCGGGCAGGTTTTTTTTCAAAATTAATGTAAACCGAGGCGAGTTCTGCCTGCGCAAGTTCTTTTAGGAGATCGCCCTTTTGGGCTGCCACTTCCAATTCTTCAAGTCCTTTTTGGTGGTTTCCGGAAGTGATTAATAGAGAAGAAAGAGCGCGGGTCAAACCAGAGAGATGATCGAGATGATAATGGAGAAGTCCCATAGGAAAATAAATGTCATACTTTTTCGGATCTTTCTCCTTCCCTTTTTCGAGATAGTCCCAAACATTTGTGGTTTCCTGAGCAACAACGATGTACTTTTTTTGAGAGATTGCCCAGCGAATTTTAGCTATCTTCGCCAGGGCCATGGCAAAGTATGCCTGACCTTCTTTAGAATCCTTTTCTATTCTTTTCTCCCCCTTGCTTAGGGTATCATCGACGTACCGGAGCATAGCCTCTTGATTCTTTTCCCGGTCCTTTGGATCAAAGCTCATCTCATAGAAGAAAAGATGAGCCATTGCCAGGAAGGCATATGCAGTCGGGTCATCACGGTCAAGCTCCATGGCTTTTTGAAAGTAGATGTTTGCACTCTGAGTTTCCAGGTTAAAAGTTTTATCAATCCCCTGCCTGAGATATGAGTGGAGGTGGGTAGACTGCAATTGAGCTGCCTCTGCCTCAGCTTCAATAATGGAGATTTGGAAAAATACACAAAGGGTAAGGAAAAAAATTTTAAGCCCTTTTTTCTTCATAAACTGAACCTCAGAAGGCCAATTTCTCTTTCTTCCATGACGACCTGCCACATTTTTTTTGGCTTGAAGTAAAACCTTTTTGTCACAATCGTCTAAATTTATCTTCTATCTCGAAATGAAACTAAAGCCGCAACAATTGTTGATTTACAATTTCCCCGAACGAAAAATGGATATCAACAGCCAGACGCCCAAGACACCGGCAATGGTATACCCTACGAGGCCGAGCATGGAAAAACCGAAGAGATGAGGACCCAGGTTTGTCATTATAATGAGAGAAGAACCGATAATGATAGAGGCAATAATCAGGGAAAAGGCAATCCTGTTTGATGATCTGTCCATTTCAAAGATAAAATTTTCGAGCCCACGATGTTCAAACCTTATCCTCGATTTTCCCTGTTTAACCTGCGTCAGAATATCATGCATATCTTCAGGAATTGACTTCAGGAGTTGAACAAGCGCGCTGCCGGATTCAATAAAATCGCCGAGTAACCTTTTGGGTTGCATCTTTTCCATCTGCAGTCGCTTTATGAAGGGTTCCACCCGTTCCGCCATATCAAAATCAGGGTCCATTAAAAGGCCTACTCCTTCAATCTCCGTCAGGGCTTTGACCATAAGGAAAATATCAGGCGGCAGCCGCAATCGATGGCGGATAAACAATCCTAAGAATTCCTGGAGAAGATATCCTATGCGTATTTCCTTTAGGGGTTTGTAAAGATGCAATTCCATGAAACTTGCAATGTCCCTTTCAAGTGCATGACGATCCGGTTCGTCCTCCCACTCAACAATTTTAAGAGTCGCAGCCGCTATTTTTGATTCATCACGCAGTACATATCCATAAAGAATATTCGCAAAGTTGTGTCTTGCTTGTTGATCCACATGACCCATCATGCCGAAATCGAGATAGCAGATAACATTGCCCGGGAGAACACAGACATTCCCCGGATGTGGGTCGGCATGAAAAAAACCATTCATGAATATCTGCTCGAGCATCAGATCAGCTCCCCTGGAAGCGATAATCTTCCTGTCAAATCCTTTTTGATCCAGTGCTGTAATATCGGATACCTTGATCCCCTCGACATATTCCATCGTCAGGACATGCTCTGTTGTCATATGTCTGAATATTCCCGGAACATAGACATTTTTGTTGCCCAGAAACTGCCTGGAAAAGCGCTCCACGTAAGACGCCTCCACATTGAAGTTGATTTCCTTCTCCAGGGTAAAGGCGAATTCCTCAACAATTTTTGTGGGCCGGTATATCTCCAGTTCTTCAATATATTTTTCGGCAAGTGAAGCCAGGTGAAACAGGATTTCCAGATCCACGTCTATGATTTTGCGCATACCGGGACGCTGCACTTTGACGATTACCTCTTCGCCTGTTTTCAGCTGTGCCCTGTGAACTTGCGCAATAGACGCTGCCGCCAGGGGTGACTCATGAAAGTGGAGAAAGGTATCGGTGAGAGAAGCATGCAGTTCACGCTCCACAATCTCCTTCACTTGGGAAAAGGGAAACGGAGGTACATTATCCTGCAGTTTTTCCAACTCCCGGATAAATTCAACGGGAATAAGGTCGGGACGTGTAGATAGGATCTGACCCATCTTTATGAACGTAGGGCCTAATTCCTCAAATGCCATGCGTAACCGTTCATATCTGCTAAGGACATCAAACCGCTCGCGTGGTTTACGGGAAATCAAACGGATGCCGATATCCAGGTACTGGCCCAGATGGAGCCTGTCGATAAGGCTCTCAAATCCGTATTTGAACAACACGGTAAGTATCTGACGATATCGGACAATGTTACGATATGTTCGTGAGACAATACCTATTTTACGAATGTGCATTGATTATTCCTTGGACAATCAAGTTTTTTCCAACCGATCTAGTCTTTCCTTTATTTCATCAAGTTCTTTTCGCGTCGGGATATTCATGCGATTCAGGAACCCTGTAATCGTTTTCTCTACTTTTTCCTCCAAATCTTTTCTTGCCTGTTTTGATTTTTCTACGAATTCATTAACAGCTTCACGCGCCTCTTTCTCTGTCATCTCTCCCTTTTTTACGAGATCATCCATCATTTCCTGGATTTTTTCTGTTGTAATAATAGCCAATCCCGCTCCGGCTAGTGTCATTTTCCTGATATAATCAAGCATCGCTATCCCTCCTTCTTATTTATTTATTTTATTCTAATTTCTATACTATGAAATGTCAACATATTGGTTATTTCTCTGTTTTTTTACATATCATATTTGCTCTCTTCGTCTGCATATGATAAAAGCAGTCCGGATAAATCAGTTGCAATGAACAGGGGATATAACATGGAAGCCGGCGAGATAATAAGAAAGGTAAAGACAGAAGGAAGAGCTGTCCTTACAGAGGCAGAATCGAAACAGCTTCTAAGGCATTTCGATGTGCCAGTGGTAGATGAAGTTATAGCATCCAGTATTGACGAGGCTGTTTCACGGGCCGAAGCCATAGGTTTTCCTGTGGTCATGAAAGGTCTCGGTGCGAGGCTGACACACAAAACAGAACGCGGGCTTGTCAAACTGAATTTGAAAAGCATTGATGATGTCCGAAAGGCGGCCGATGAGATTACAGAAGCTGCTGGTGATGATCTTGAAGGATTTCTTCTATATCGTTTTGTCGAGGGCAGAAGGGAATTCATGGCCGGGCTTTTTAATGATGCTCAATTCGGAGCGGTGGTCATGTTCGGTCTCGGTGGCATCTTTGCTGAAGCGTTTGGTGACGTAGTCTTGCGGGTTGCACCCCTTAATGAAACACATGCCTACGACATGATAAATCAAATTCATGCAGTAGGCTTGCTGGAAAAGTTTCGCGGCGAGCAGGCTGTCAAAAATGAACAGATCATACAGACCCTTGTTGGCTTGTCCCGACTGGGTATTGAACATCCGGAAGTGAGAGAGGTTGATGTAAATCCCCTCCTCGCCAGTTTTGACGGTAGAATAACTGCGGTGGATGCATTAGTTATTCTTGGTGATATGCCTTTGAAAAAATCTGCGCGGAAACCTATAGATCCGGAAGTGATTCGGAACTTTTTCAGCCCCCGCTCAATCGCTATTGTCGGCGCATCTTCCACATTCGGCAAATGGGGATACACTCTGTTTACCAACATTATAGCCGGAAATTACAAAGGGGAGATATATCTGGTCAATTCTAAGGGTAGTGAGATTGCCGGAAGGCCTGTATTCAGATCAGTGGCAGATATACCCGGTCCTGTTGATCTCGCCGTGGTAATCGTCCCTGCATCGAAAGTAATTGATCTGCTTCCTCAGCTCAAGGCAAAGAATATTAAAAGTGTGCTCATGGTTACATCAGGCTTCAGTGAGACAGGGAAAAAGGGGTTGCGTTTAGAAGAGCGATTGGTGGAAAAGGCGCGTGAGGCCGGAATTACTATTCTTGGACCCAATACAATGGGGATTTGTAATCCTCATGAAAAATTATTCTGCACATATCAAAACGTGCGACCAAGGCCCGGCTCAACTACGTTGGTTGCACAATCAGGTAACCTGGGAACACAAATCTTAGCATTTGCTGAGAGTGAGGGTATCGGCATACGCGCGTTCATAGGGTCCGGGAATGAAGCAATGATCACTATTGAAGACTACATAGAAATTATTGAATTCGATGACTTGACGAAAACGGTAGTCTTATACATAGAGAGTATAAAAGACGGCAGGCGCTTTTTTGAAGCAACCGGGAGGGTCGCCCGCAAGAAACCGGTCATTATGCTCAAAGGAGGACGTACACGCGCAGGCAACCGCGCTGCTGCCAGCCATACAGGTGCACTGGCCTCTGATATCAAAGTCTTCGAAGCCGCATGCCGCCAGGCTGGTGTAGTGCTTGGGGAAACCTCAATGGATCTCCTTGATCTTTCTGCTGCATTTTCTTCTCTGCCGCTACCGAAAGGTCGGAGGATAGCCATCATGACATTGGGAGGTGGCTGGGGGGTCATTACGGCCGACCTTTGCGTCGAACATGGGCTCGAAGTCCCTGAGCTCTCGCCGAATATAATCTCCCGAATTGATCAGGTTCTTCCTCCCTACTGGAGCCGTTCCAACCCCGTCGACCTTGTTGCCGAGATGGATCTCTCTATTCCAATTATACTGATAGAAGAATTGATGAAATGGAACGGATGCGATGCGGTTATTCATCTTGGTATTCTTGGAAGGCAGATATTTGTCAATCGGATGATTGAATCCTCCCTCATGGTTGATCCTACTTCCAACCGCAAGTTTTTTGAAAAAATTCCCCGGCGGATAACAGAGTTCGAACTTGGTTACAATGAACACGTGATACGTCTGATGGAAAAGTACGGAAAACCGATATTGGGTGTCTGCCTCCTTTCCGATGAGAATACGCGCGCCATTGCGGAAATTGAGGGGAGTCCTTATAAAGGGGTTTCCTTCCTCACTCCTGAGCGGGCTGTCAAGGCGCTGGCCGGGATGTATTCCTATAAACGGTGGTTGGATCTGGAAGGAATTGCATAGTAAGTTTGAATCGAGCCTGCTTCTGCCCTTTCTTGCTTGTCTTCAATTTCAAACGGCTCGTCATGTTTTCTTGCGATCTTCCACTCGGATTTCCATGACTATGCGTCCCCATCCTTCACACGCTACCCCAACATCAAAACATCCGGAGCGCTTGAACTTCATTTGATTTGGATCTATACCAGCGTATAAAAACTCCTGGGCCGTGAAGATCTGGGGCACAATGGCATTCAATGCATAAACACATATCCTTTTGGGAGAGAGGGCGGTTAAAAGATTACCCGCACTGTCAAAATAGATCTTGTCGCCAATCTTGTGCTGGCTGTTGCAACCATGCGAGTCTACCACTTCCGCGACGATTGTCTTATTTATCAGTTCAGGCACCCTGGATAAGATGTCTTCATTTCGCGGATTCTTCTGAAACTTTTTTATTTCCTCGTCGCTATATCCCAAACGATTTTGCATTATCTGCCATTTTTGTGTTTCCCAAATTGTATCCTTAATACTCATAAGCACCTCCATGATTTGTATTAATAACTTATGATATCATCTCATAACAAATTTAAAATATTTTTTTAAAAAAGTACAAGTATTTTCATACTATGCATTGTTATTGTTTTGTCTTTGCTCAGAGGCGGCGGTTAATATGACAAATAGACCGGATACTTGTCCCTAAGCGAATTTGGCTTTTCGCCGGATATTTTCAAATACTTAAAATGCCTCTTGCCATAAATACAAGAGAAGTGTATTTATCTTGCGCTCTTTTACAGGATTGGTAATGCAAACGGCATTAAATGACCATTAATTACCTACAAAAAAAGTCTAAATTTCTGTCACAATTTATGCCCGTAAAGGCGGGGATGGAAATGGTATATCCAGCTTAACTATTGATAATAACTAATAAATAAGCGAAGCACAGGATAAGTTTTCATTATGGAAAATGATAAAATTGCTGTTGTATTTCCGGGTCAGGGAGCTCAAAAACCTGGGATGGGAAAGGACTTCTATGATAATGTTCCTGTCAGCCGTGAGGTTTATGAAGAGGCCTCCCAAGCAGCAGGGTGGGACATCGCTGCCATGTGTTTCGGGGAAGACGAGCACCTCAACCTAACTGAGTTTACGCAGCCCTGCATCCTGACAACGGAAATCGCCATGCTGCATGCCTTGCAGACCATTTTCGGATTTTCACCTGTTCTCTTCGGTGGCCACAGCCTCGGCGAGTTCACCGCCTTGGTTGCTGCTGGGGCACTGTCACTAACAGAGGCTGTGAGGATTGTCCAAATTCGAGGCCGGCTGATGCAGGAGGCTGTGCCAGTCGGTGTCGGGACCATGGCCGCGATAATTTCCGACAATGTGGATATAGGGCTTGTTCGCTTAGCATTGAAGGATCTTCCCATTGATGTTGCAAATATCAACTCGGCAAACCAAGTAGTTATCAGCGGTGAAGCCCGATCAATGTCCGAGGCAGAGGCCAGACTGCAGGAAGGACTGGCTAAAAAGGGACCGTTTCGTTTTATCCTGCTCAACGTGAGCGCTCCATTCCATAGTCGCTTTATGACCGCAATCATCAACCCATTTGGAGACACGCTGCGGACGATCGGGAAGGGTATAGATCACGAAAAATCAACAATAGTTACATCTAACTATACCGGTGGATTTCATTCGGACAGGTATGAAGACCTTATTAACAACCTTGTGTCCCAGTTGAATCACTCCGTCCTCTGGGTAGACAATATGAAAAACATTGCTTCTCAAGCAAGCACGATTTATGAGATTGGCCCCAGTCGCCCCCTGCGTGACTTTTTCAAGACAATCGGTATAAGCTGTGCACCGATTACGACTCTCTCAACGGCCGAGCGTACATTCATGAAAACTGGCTAATGGATATTAGAAAACGAATCTCCGCCATTATCGTCGTGTTATCTCTAACAGCAAGCATTTTCTCCTTCGTTTCCGGAGAATCTCCTCTTTCGATTACTTTGGGAAATGCGTCTTCTCTAGATGCGGGGCTGAATCTTGCCTCGATCGACACGACAGGAACCACTCTTCACAGTATCCGGGTTATTAATGTCTATCCGCACGATCCTGAAGCCTATACTCAAGGGCTAGTATATCACAGGGGATTTTTTTACGAAGGGACAGGGCTTCAGGGACATTCGACAATCCGTAAAGTTGAGCTTAAGACAGGAAGAGTTTTAAAGAGTCATCAGTTACCGACAGAATACTTTGGTGAGGGAATCACGATCTACCGAAACGTGCTGATACAGCTGACATGGCAATCTCATACCGGTTTTATCTATGATCTTCAATCATTCCGCCTCCTAGGAACATTTTCCTATCCGACAGAGGGCTGGGGGATCACCTATGACGACAAAAACCTCATTATGAGTGATGGGACTGCGATCTTGCGCTTTCTCAATCCCCGGACTTTTAAAGTGGTGAAGCAAATCGAAGTCAGAGACCGCGGTCGTATTGTGTCGAATATCAACGAGCTTGAATATATCAAAGGTGAGATCTATGCCAATGTCTGGGGTATGGGATATATCGTCCGGATTTCACCGCGTACAGGACAGGTGCTTGGCTGGATCGATCTCAGGATTCTGTACCAAAATGTTGGCGGAAGCGGAAAGATTGATGTCCTGAACGGTATTGCCTACGATGCAAAGGGCGATCGGCTGTTTGTGACAGGAAAATACTGGCCGAGTATCTTCGAGGTCCGTTTAGAGACTTCGAAATAAACAGAATTTTTTACAATACAGGGTCTGTCCAACCCTGATCCCTGTCATCTTGAATCTGATTTTCTTTCATCTGATTTTCTATCTGTTTACGGATATTTTCAAAACTATCACCGTCTAGATTTTTCGGAACATAGACAGGCTCTCCCCACCGGAACGTGATAGTACTAAAGGGTTTTGGAATCATTGTACGATCCCAGCTCTTAAGTATCCAAGCCCTATTGGATGTAATATAGATCGGGACTATCGGTATGCCGGATAATTGTGCCATAACTATCAATCCCGGTTTCACGACGCCCCTGGGACCTCTCGGGCCATCCAGCACATGCACCGCAATTTGATGGTCAGACAAGCTCGCGACCATTTCAGCCAGAGCCTGCTTCCCGCCTCGAGAACTTGACCCCCTGACGGGCCTAAAGTTGAAGCGACGGTATACGTCTGCGATCATTTCTCCATCGCGGCTTTGGCTGATCATAACGGACGGCTCATAAATGCCAAACCTCCTTGCATATCCCATGACCGCCAGGATTCGTTGATGCCAGAGAGCGACTATCATTTTGCCGCCGCTTGCCAAATACTTCAGCGCCATATCCTCGTTGAAAATCCTGATCCTGATCAGAGAAAGGTAAGCACGAATAAGATTATGAGCAAAGGGAATGAGACCGTATTTCAAAGCCAAACGTGAAAGGTATTTGATCATATAATCTAATCCTTATTTCAATCTCACTTTACATAAATAGGATTTGAAAATATCCAGGGCAGGTATTTGCCAAAGACCTTCAAATAGGCTTCGACCCTATATTCCCCCTTTTCGCTTATGCTGCATGCCATATTATTGGTAATCTCCTCCCTGTAAGGAATCCCCCCTCTGATAATTCGGATCTTTGCAGTTGTCGGCAGCATAATGTCAAGACAAGCTTTGCCGTCAAGTATAAAAACGTCGCCCATAGTAGCACTCCGGCCGTTATCCTGCACAACAAAAGAGAATCCCTTAGCTTCATGATAGTATTCTTGGGCAACATATACCCTTCCATGCTTGAGTGCCGAAATCAGTAATTCAATATCTCTTTTATCATCTTTGGTAAAGGGTCCTTCTGTCAACACATGGGTTCTCACTAATTTAAATGCTTTAGTAAAAGGAAAAACAGACAAATTTAAACCCATCATCCTTTTCATGGTGTCGTGATTGTCGAGTTCACCGATACCGACAACTTTGAAATCCTTGTTCAGCTGATCCCAGCGCCGGAGGGTTTCCTCTTTCGGTCCCTTTAGTACAAAGGCAGGAAATAAATAACTGAAAAGGGCCTTGAAGTATCCGGTCAGAGTGCCCTGCCAGTCTGTCATGAAATCCCATATACCCATGCCCGTGTAACCGGTTACTCCCCAGTTTATCCAAGGGTAATGTTTCACGTGAAACAATTTTGTCCCTCCATGATCAGGGTGGGCAATAAAGCCTATGCCACCCTGAACCTGAACATCATTCATGTATACCTGGGGATCAACATCCGCCGCGTCCTCTGTAACAATTATCGGTTCATTGATCTGAAAGGCCAGATAATGGTTAAAGCGGGGTGCAATTTCCTGTCCAATGACAAGCAGGGTATCCCCTTGCCAGCCTTCAAAACCTTCCTCTCTCGCCCGTACATTTGAGTGGTCCGTGAGCATGATAAAATCGATGCCATTAGCCCTTGCCGCTTCCAAAATATCGGGCACAGAGATACGTCCGTCAAACGAGTAAACTGAGTGAACATGGATGACACCGGTATAGTCGTATAGGTTACACATACAAACCTTATCGATTTAATAGATTATGCGTAAAGTGGACAGACATCGCACCGGGGCTTGCTGTTGCAAAAAGATTTACCGGTATTAACGAGAAGGGCGTGATACTGATTGTACAGAGGGACACTTTTAGGAAGGTAGGTCATGAATAGGTTCTGAATATCTTTATAAGTTGCATCTCTCTGGATAATATTATGTCTCTGCAAGATTCTTCTGGTGTATGCATCAATTATAAATATAGGTTTGTTTCCTGCATAAAGAAGGATGCTGTCGGCTGTTTCCTCTCCTATTCCCTTGACCTTAAGCAATTTCCCTCTCAGGTGCCAGAGATCTTCCGCAAACATATCGCACAGGTCACCATCATATTCCTCGTAGAGAAACCGTATGAACGATTTCAATCTCTGGGTTTTGACATTATAATAACCTGCTGGCCTGATAAAGTCAGCAAGTTTTCGGTGCTCTATCTTTAGTATCCTCTCCGGGGATAGGAGCCCTTCTGATTTCAATTTATATATTGCGCGTTCGACATTCCTCCATGCCGTGTTCTGAGTGAGAATAGCCCCTATAATCACCTCGAACGGAGAATCACCCGGCCACCAGTGAAGGTCACCAAAATGTGTGTTCAGAGTATCATAGATTGCAAACAGATTTTGGCCCCTATTCATAAAGAAATCCGATATCTTTTAGAGGCTCTCAATTACCTGCGCAGGCTAACAAAATAGGTTGCCTTACCGCGTTTTATTAAAAGGAGTACGCTCTTTTTTGCACTCTTTTTGGATATTTCCCTCAGATATTCTTTTAAAGAGGAAACTTTCACCTTATTAACCTGAAGAATGATGTCCTGAGGCTGAATACCTACCTCATCCGCCGGGCTCCCCTCTTTGACATCCACAACAATCACGCCGCTTTTACTTGCAATTCCTAAATATTGAGCAATCTCCGGTGTAATATCCTGTACTGTCATTCCAAAGTTTTCCGACGATTCTCTAGCTGTGGCTATCTCCGGTTGGTCCTTTCTCTCTGTTACTACAATATTAAAGGACTTTTCCTGTCCATCCCGCAGGGCCTTAACCTCGATCTTATCCCCGACATGAAAAGAGGCAATTGTAAGCAACAATTCATGGGTGTCTTTTATCTTTTTTCCGTTCACTTCGGTTATAAGGTCGCCCGCTTTCAGACCAGCTTTATCGGCTGGGTCTCCCTTGAATACTTCAGATACCAGTGCACCACCTGTATCTTTAAGTTTAAGATTCTTAGCAATCTCATCTGTAACGTCCTGGACAGAAACGCCCAACCAGCCACGGGTTACTTTCCCTTTCGATTTTAGGTCTGGCAATATCGTTTTGGCTATATTAATAGGTATTGCAAACCCGATTCCCTGCCCTTGGGCTACAATGGCCGTATTAATTCCTATTACTTTCCCCTCCATGTTAAACAGAGGCCCGCCACTATTCCCAGGGTTTATTGAGGCATCAGTTTGAATGAAATTGTCATACGGACCCGCACCTATGACTCTACCCTTCGCACTGACGATACCTGCTGTTACCGTCTGCTCAAGACCAAAAGGATTACCAATGGCGAGAACCCAGTCGCCAACACGTAGTTTTTCGGAATCACCCGTTTCAACTACAGGAAGGCTCTCTCCTGGTTTGATTTTTATCAAAGCAAGGTCTGTTTTAGAATCTTTGCCAATGACTTTGGCCTCATATTCCTTTCCAGTCGAAAGTTTAACCAAAATCTTATCCGCCTGCTCAATAACATGACTGTTTGTAAAAATGTATCCATCATGACTGATAATGAAACCAGACCCGAGACTTCTCTGTTTGAATTCTCTCTTGGGCACATCACCAAAGAATCTTTCAAAAAAATCGTCCCCCCAGAAGTATCGGTCAAATGGAGACTCGCCAAAAGGCGTCCTAAACTGGCCTCCACGGCCGGTTTTTATTGTTTTCGTAGTACTGATATTTACAACTGCTGGTTTTAATTTTTCAGCGAGATCAGCAAATGATGCTGGCACTCGAGGAGTTTCCGCAGATGAAACCGCAGGTACCGTTTGAATATTAGCACCAACGGGGATAAAAGATGACCTCAATACTTCCACAAGAGAAACGATAAAAGATGCTATCAGAAAAGCCAGCAGAAACATTATGAAGGTTTTTCTGTTCTTATTTTCCATTTTTATTTTAATAACCTCCTTTGGGTTCAAATAATTCAGTTTAAAATGCTATCGTGGATAGCATATGAATTTACAAAATACCATCTTTTTCATTATGGTTTAACAAATTCCAGACCATATTCAGCGGACCTTTTTCCTGTCTGACCTATACAGGTCTTAATGTACCCTCAATGCTTGTAATAAACACCTATTTCTCAACAAGGAATTGTCTCGAAGGTCATCATTGCGCCCAAAGACTCCCCTGTAAATAAGATTGATGGAGTATCCTGTACACACCTTTTTATTGGTGCCTTTTTAAGATTATCGGCTACTACAATAAGAACCTTTTGAATATCTTTAAAATTAGGCGATCGTTCAAATATTTCAATTAGTTTTTTTGATTCTTTATTATAGATTTCCAAAGCAGCATCCTTATCTTTAGCGTTTGTCAAAATGACTGACTAGATATCCTGCATGATATCATAACAACAAGAGGTCACCACAATTTTGAGGTGAGTTCGTTGCCGCCAGGCTTAGTGTATCTGTTTTCAGTCTAAATGCGAAATAAGGCGACATCCTCTCTGCCATTTCTAGTAATAAACCGACTAATGCAAGTAGAGTATTGGCCGAAAGGCATAGTTTTCTAATCCATTAATCTTCCAATGCCAGTTGTTTTTGAACCTCTTTACTTTCAGAATATATAACCTTTCCTCCATTGTCTTCCCTTTTGACAGGATTTGTTAATTTACCTATTTTTTCTATTTCTATAGTAACACTGTCACCATCTTTAAGGAAGAGGGGAGGTTGTCTTGTAAAACCGACACCCTCCGGTGTGCCGGTCAAAATAACCGTTCCTGGCAGTAACGTCATAGATCTTGAAAGGTCACTCACGATTGCAGGGATATCAAAAATCATGTCGGATGTATTGGAATCCTGGACGGTTCTGCCATTCAATATTGTACGAATGCGGAGATTTTGAGGGTCTGAAATTTCATCCCGTGTTACTAAATAAGGTCCCAAGGGACAGAAAGTATCAAAGCTCTTTCCTCTGGCCCATTGCTTCTTTTGCTTTTCAATCTGCCAGTCCCGAGCACTAACGTCATTAGCGCAAGTGTAGCCTAAAATACAGTCCAATACTTCAGAAGGAGGGATATTTTTAACCTTCTTTCTAATGATAACGGCAAGCTCAGCCTCATAATCAACATTCTCTGGGCCTGCTGCAGGAAGAAGAATGGGTGACATGTGTCCAATTACACTTGAAGTGGCTTTAATAAAAACTATCGGAATATCCGGATACGACACCTTTGTTTCATCAGCATGTTTCCTGTAGTTAAGTCCCAATGCCAGGATATTGCATGGAGAGATAGGTGGTAAAATACTATGAATTTCAGCTAATTCCGATGTAACTTCAAAATCCTCGAACATATCTCCCCGAATAACCAGAGCCCTATCCGGGTGTTCCGGCTTATACAGTCCGCATAATTCTGTATTTTCCCTCGTAATGAAGTGAATAAGTTTCATAATCCATCTCCTGAAGTATATCTTAAGAAATTAACATTCCCAAATAATTGGGTAAATAATGTATTTTAATAACCTTTTATTTTATTGAAGCGACATCTCCTTCAATTTTAGAACAAGACAATATTTGCGCTTCCATCTACATTATGTTAGCATTCATTGCAATTATATTAGAGAATTTTCATTACTTAATAAAGCAAATACATGACTGATCTTATCGAAAGTATTGGCAAAACAAGTATAAATGCCACAAAATCATTTCGTGATACCCTTTCCTTTGCCACCGCAATAATTTTAAAAATGTTTAATAAAAATTCGTATAGCAGCGCCAC
>DATKLL010000202.1:0-10671 GCA_035542475.1 Syntrophales bacterium | reverse complement strand
CCAGATGAATGTGCACGATTCTGAAAAGATAGTGGCATTGATGGAAAACTCTGGATACGAAAGTGTGGATGATGTCAAAAAGGCAGATTTGATAATTATCAATACGTGCAGTATCAGGGAGAAGGCGGCCCAGAAAGTGTACAGTCAACTGGGTAGGTTTGGAAAACTAAAAAGGAAGAAGCCTGGAATCATAATCGGTGTGGGGGGGTGTCTCGCTCAACAGTGGGGGGCTAAGTTTATCGAAAAAGTGCCTTATCTGAATCTGGTTTTCGGTACTCATAACATATGTCATCTCCCCGAATTTATAAAAACAATAGAAAAGACGGGGATGCCGATAGTCAAGACGGAATTTTACGAATCTGTAAAGTCACTCGAGATCCTGCCTCAGTCAAAAAATGGGAAGATCAGTTCCTATGTGACTGTAATGCAAGGATGCAATAATTTTTGTTCATACTGTGTTGTACCTTATGTCCGTGGTCGTGAAGAGAGTAGAAAATTCCAGCATATTATCGATGAAGTTAAAACACTGGCTGCTGATGGCATTAGAGAGGTCACCCTCCTCGGGCAGAATGTAAATTCCTATTGTGGAACTAATGGTGATAGACATGATTTTGCAGGTTTGGTACAGGAAATTGGAGCGATTAGCGGTATAGAGAGGATAAGATTTACAACTTCACACCCTAAAGATCTATCAGATAAGCTGGTAAATTGTTTTTCAGAAGTTGATAAATTATGTGAACATATACATCTGCCGGTTCAGTCGGGATCTGATAGGATTCTAAAAATGATGAGCAGGGGTTATACATTTGCTGATTATTTTGAAAGAGTGGATAGGCTCAGAAACGTATGTCCTGACATCAGCATTACTTCGGATATTATAGTAGGATTTCCCGGTGAAACAGATAAGGATTTTCAGGCAACTATTGACATGATGGGAAAAATCAGATTTGATAGTTTGTTTTCCTTCAAGTACTCGGAGCGTGAGGGGACTGCGGCGGCGGAACTTAATGATAAGGTCGGTGAGTGTGTTAAGCGTGACAGACTGCGAATGGTTCAAGACCTTCAGGACAGACATACCATCGAGAGAAACAGAGCTATGATAGGAAATAAGGAAGAAATTCTTGTCGAAGGAGTAAGTAAAAACTCCCGCGAAGATATGACAGGGAGGACAAGGTCAAATAAAATCGTGAACTTTGAAGGGAATTATGAGCTGATTGGTAAGACCGTTACTGTCATGATAGTCGATGCGTATCTCCATTCCCTAAGGGGAGAACTCACGAAATAGGAGGTTGTTAAATGTTTATTAAGATGAAGGTCGCTGGATTAACGATAGATCCGCTGACGAATACGCCTATTGTGATTTTAAAGGATCTTGATGAAAAAAAGGCTATCCCCATATGGATAGGTCTTTTTGAGGCCAGCGCAATTGCAACTGAACTGGAAAAAATTACTTTTTCCAGGCCTATGACGCACGATCTTATATACGAGCTTTTGAAGACTCTTGGTGTTGAAGTAGTCAAGATTGAGATACACGATCTCAGAAATAACACTTTTTTTGCCAATATTCATCTGCTTAAGGATAATGAAACAATGGTGGTTGATTCACGGCCAAGTGATGCGATTGCATTGGCCTTGAGAGCTAATGCCCAGATATTTGTCGATGAAAAGGTCATTGAAAAATCGAGAAATGTCGATTTTGGCAAGAAGATTACGGAGCTCGATAATTTGAAAGACGAAAAATTAAAAGAATTTCTGGAAAACCTTTCTCCCGAAGACTTTGGTAAATACAAGATGTGAGGTGAAGTATATATTTCGGAGATAAAATCAAAGAAAATATTAGAGTCTTGCAGTTTACGGGATGTTTTCTTGTCAATAGTTAGCTGTATTTAGTTTTTGCTTTTTGCCACGAAAGTACGGAAGTGCTTAATTATAAAAATGTCGTGGCTCTTATTTTTTAAGAGATATGGAAAAGGAAATCGAAGATTTCGGGATTCACATGGATGTCGAGAGGAACCTCTCGCCAAATACGAGAAAAAATTATCTTGCCGATGTAAGGCAGTTCAAACAATTTCTTGACGCAAATAATATTTCTGCAAAAAGAAGTAATGCAGATAACGTGATTGACATTGACTATATGGTAATAAGAGCCTTTCTGGGATCACTTTATCGTGAGAGGCTCAAGAAGATAACTGTATCAAGAAAAGTGAGCGCACTAAGGACTTTTTTCGATTATCTGCAGCGTAAAGGAAAATTAAAGGTTAATCCGGCCAAAATGGTTCAGACACCAAAAACGGAAAAGTATATACCTGCATTTCTTTCCGTGGATGAAATGTTCACTGTGCTCGACGCAAAAGGCCGGGCAGATGCGATCGGTATTAGAGATATGGCTATTATAGAGCTGTTCTATTCCTCAGGCATTCGTCTCAGCGAACTTGTGGGTCTGAATATGGGAGATATCGATTATGAGCAAGGGCTGATGAAGGTCAGGGGGAAGGGAAAGAAAGAAAGGATAGTTCCCATCGGCAATAAGGCAATTGCTGCAGTTAGAGCCTATCTTGAAAAGAGATGCGAAGTCTCACGGACAAATGTAATAAATGATTATAATGGTCCGATCTTCGTCAACCGTGATGGTACGAGATTAAGTACGAGGAGCGTGGCAAGAATCCTGGACAAATTGGTACTTGCTAGTGGCTTAGGGAGAAAAATAAGCCCCCACACGCTGCGGCATACCTTTGCCACGCATATGCTGGAAGCCGGTGCCGATCTGCGGGCCATTCAGGAATTACTCGGCCATGAGAGCCTTTCCACAACACAGAAATATACCTCTGTTAGTGTGGGCAGGCTGATGGAAATATACGATAAAGCGCATCCGAAGGCCGGACGTGATATTCTTAAAAAAAATGAAACTCATTCGGCAGGAGAAGGTTCTATCAAGGTAAAATAATTTACAAGACTCTTCGGGGAGGTCCTAAACCGTTCATGAATATAAAAGGAACTACCATATTGGCCGTAAGACATAAAGGAAAGGTTACGGTTGCCGGTGACGGTCAGGTAACAATTGATGTAACGGTCATGAAACATGGTGCCAGGAAGGTTCGCAGGCTGTATAATAATAAGGTTATTGTCGGTTTTGCCGGTACGACAGCCGATGCATTCACCCTCTTTGACAGGTTTGATCAGAAGCTGGAGCAGTATAAAGGTAATTTATTGAGGGCTGCTGTTGAACTCACAAAGGACTGGAGAACCGACAGGATCTTGAGGCATCTGGAGGCACTAATGATTGCCGTAAGCAGGGAGCATTTTTTGATTATCTCGGGAAACGGCGATGTTATTGAATCTGACGATGATGTGATGGCCATAGGATCGGGAGGTCCGTATGCACTGGCGGCGGCGCGCGCACTTGTCAGGTACTCGGCTTTGACAGCAACAGAGATAGCGAAAGAGGCTTTGAAAATCGCATCAGAAATCTGCATTTATACTAATGACAACATTACAGTCGAAGAACTGGATATGCATCGGGACGCAGACGACAGTAAAAATGCGAAATCGAAAGGATGATAAGAATAATATATGTCGTCTAGACAATTAACACCAAGAGAGATTGTAGAACAGTTAGATAAGTATATCATCGGCCAGGGTGAGGCTAAAAGGGCAGTTGCCATTGCGCTCAGAAACCGGTGGAGGCGTCAGAATGTGACAAAAGAACTTGGAGAGGAGATATCTCCAAAAAACATTATTATGATTGGGCCAACCGGTGTAGGAAAGACGGAGATTGCCAGGAGGCTGGCGAAACTGGACAACTCACCATTTTTAAAGATAGAGGCGTCAAAGTTCACGGAAGTTGGTTACGTTGGAAGAGATGTTGAGTCCATGATTCGCGATCTCGTTGAGCTGGCTGTGAATATGGTTAAGTCTGAGGAACAGGAAAATATAAAGCCGAAAGCAGCCGAGATTGCGGAAGAGAGGCTTCTGGATATCTTGCTTCCACCGAAACCCGCAGAGAAGAAATTGGAAGATTTAATTTCGGACAGATATTTGGAGTTGCATGAAGCTGAGCAGCCGCCGCAATTAGATAATACACGTGAAAAAATGCGCAGGCTCCTCCATGAAGGGAAACTGGACAATCGTTACGTGGATCTGGAGATATCAGAATCCCGAAGCGGTCCGATGATAGAGGTATTTACTTCTTCCGGTGTCGAGGACATGGGATTGAACATCAAAGAGATGTTTGGAAATATTTTTCCCCAGAAGAAAAAAAAGACAAGGGTAAAAATTCCCGAGGCGCGGGAGATACTCGAAAATGAAGAGGCTCAAAGACTGGTGGACATGGACAAGGTCACGAAAGCGGCCATTGAACGTGTGGAACAATCGGGGATCATATTTCTGGATGAGATTGATAAAATTGTTGGAAGTGATGGAACTCACGGTCCGGATGTTTCGAGAGAAGGCGTGCAGAGGGATCTCCTGCCGATTGTGGAAGGTTCTACTGTGAATACAAGGTATGGCATGGTCAAGACGGATCATATACTTTTTATCTCTGCGGGGGCGTTCAGTTCATCAAAACCGTCTGATCTGATTCCGGAGCTTCAGGGGCGATTCCCTATCAGGGTTGAGATGGATTCCCTCGGCAAAGAGGAATTCATAAGGATATTGACGGAACCCCATAATGCGCTTATTAAACAGTACATTGAGATGATGGCTACAGAGGGGGTTAAACTTTCTTTCACGGACGATGCAATAGCGGAGATAGCGGAAGTGGCGGCGGTTGTGAATGATAGGACAGAGAACATTGGGGCCAGGCGTCTCTATACAATCATGGAGACCCTTTTAGATGATATCTCCTTTAATGCCCCCGATATGGCAGGGAAGGAAGAAGTCATTGATGCGAATTATGTGAAGGAGAAGCTGGAAAACATCGTCGAGGATGAGGACTTAAGCAGGTATATCCTCTAAGCGGAGATTAATATGGACTATGTAGAAAAATCCATTGAACGGGCTGAAATTCTCCTGGAGGCGCTTCCGTATATACGCCGGTTTTATAACAAAACCATTGTCATCAAATATGGCGGACACGCCATGGTCGATGAGGAGTTGAAGGATTTATTCGCCAAAGATGTGGTGATGATGAAGTATATCGGTATTCATCCTGTGGTTGTTCATGGAGGCGGTCCGCAGATAGGTGATTTTTTGAAGAAGCTGGGAAAGGACTCCAAGTTTGTTCAAGGCATGCGTGTGACTGACCAGGAGACAATGGACATTGTAGAGATGGTCCTCGTTGGTAAGGTTAACAAGGAGATTGTGGGGCTTATAAATCAGCATGGCGGCAAGGCCGTAGGTCTGAGCGGAAAGGATGGAGAGCTGATCCGGGCGGAAAAATATTATTTAAGCGAAGAAAAGGCCAAGGATACGCCTCCGGAGATTATCGACATCGGCTTGGTCGGCAGGGTCAAGAATATCCATGCGGATCTTATCGTGTCCCTTGAAAATGACGGTTTTATACCCGTGATTGCCCCTACCGGTCTGGGAGACAATGGTGAAACATACAATATAAATGCCGACATCGTTGCCGGTGAAGTGGCGGCTGCCCTCAAGGCGGAGAAGCTGGTCTTGCTGACTGATGTGGAGGGTGTTATCGATGCCAAAGGGCGTTTGATCAATACCATGACTGACAGAGATATCGTCAACATGATTGATACGGGAGTTATCAAAGGGGGCATGTATCCGAAAGTGAAGTGCTGTCTCAAGGCACTCAACGGAGGGGTTAAAAAAGCCCATATCGTTGATGGACGCCTGAAGCATGCCATACTGCTCGAGATTTTCACAGATATGGGGATCGGGACGGAAATAGTATTATGAGTGCCATTTCAGAAGAAGTCGCTATCTTCTTAAGGAATCAAGGATTCGAGGGTTCAAGGGTTCAAGTGTTGCAGCTTCTTTGCATTCATTTCACTCGAATCCTTGACCCCTTGATCCCTTGAATCCTTTTGTAGATGAGCGGGAGAATAAACAATTATGACAACGGATGAACTGATAGCGCTTTCTGATAAATTTATCATGGCGACGTACAAACGCTTTCCTATAGTGCTGGTGAGAGGAGAAGGCGCCAGGGTCTGGGACAGCAATGGGAAAGAATATCTTGATTTCGTTGCTGGGATCGCCGTTTGCAGTCTGGGACATTCGCATCCAAAGGTTATCGAAGCAATAAAAAAGCAGGCGGAGATTCTTACCCATGTATCCAATCTCTACTATATAGAGCCACAGATTCATATGGCTAAAATGTTGGTTGAGAACTCATTTGCCGACAAGGTATTTTTCTGTAACAGCGGGGCAGAGGCAAATGAAGCGGCGATAAAACTTGCCCGCAAGTATGCTTATGAGAACATGGCGGGAAAAAAATACGAGTTAATTACCATGAAAGATTCATTTCATGGACGAACCCTGGCAACGGTAACTGCTACAGGTCAACCGAAATTCCAGGTTGGCTTTTCACCGCTGCTGGATGGGTTCAGTTACATCCCGTTCAATGATATTCCTGCCCTTGATAAAGCAATTAACGAAAAGACATGCGGAATCATGCTTGAACCGATCCAAGGGGAAGGAGGCATAAAGATCCCCGATGATGAATATCTGAGCAGAGTAAGGAAAATTTGTGATGACCGGGGGATCTTGATGATTCTCGATGAGGTTCAGGTAGGAATGGGCAGGACAGGAACTCTCTTCGCTTATGAACAATATAAGATAAAGCCTGATATTGTCACCCTGGCAAAAGCTGTTGGAAACGGCTTTCCGGTAGGTGTAATGATGGCGACAGATAAGGTGGCTTCTGCCTTTCAGCCGGGCAGCCATGCGTCAACCTTCGGCGGTAATCCGCTCGCCATGGCGGCAGGGCTTGCAACCCTGGAATCCATGCTTCATGACGGAATCCTTGAAAACGTGAGGAGGGTAGGGGCTTTTTTTGTGAGAAGACTCCACGAATTGAAAAATAAGCATGCCGTGATCAAAGACATACGGGGAAAGGGTCTAATCATCGGTGTGGAACTGAATATTGAAGGAGCAGAAATTGTCAAGGCGTGTATGGATAG
This sequence comes from Syntrophales bacterium, assembly GCA_035542475.1. Taxonomy (GTDB): domain Bacteria; phylum Desulfobacterota; class Syntrophia; order Syntrophales; family UBA2185; genus DATKLL01. The sequence goes on along the minus strand of DATKLL010000202.1, from coordinate 3,589 downwards.
AGGGCTTTTGATCAATTGTACCGGGGGAAATGTCCTCCGGTTTGTGCCGCCATTTATCATAACAGAAAGGGATGTTGATACTGTCGTAGGTATCCTGGATAAGGTATTAAGCAGCAAATGAAAAAGGATCTGCTGAGCGTATATGATCTTGACCGTGTTGATTTCGAGATTGTATTCGAAAAGGCTCATAACCTAAAAAAAATGCTCAAAGACGGCGTTCCCTATACTCCTCTCTCCGGGAAGACCCTGGGGATGATTTTTGAAAAATCATCGACGCGAACCAGGATCTCCTTCGAGGTTGGTATTTACCAGTTAGGAGGAATGGCATTATTTTTGAGTAATCGGGATACCCAGCTTGGCAGGGGTGAGGATATTGCTGATACTGCGAGGGTTATGTCCAGGTATCTGGACGCCGCTGTGATCAGGACCTATTCACAAATGTTTGTCCAGGAGTTTGCAAGATATGCCACTATTCCCATCATAAACGGATTAACAGATCAGCAGCATCCATGTCAGATATTATGCGATCTCTTCACTGTTATTGAAAAAAAAGGAAGCTATGAAGGACTAAAAGTGGCCTATGTCGGTGATGGCAATAATGTCGCAAACTCGTGGATCGATGCCGCAGCGCGTCTGCCATTTCAGCTCAGCATGGCCTGTCCGAATAAATACGAGCCGGATGCGGATATATTAGCAAGGGGGATGAAGGGGGCTGAACTCGGAATCACTGTTCATCGTAATCCTGTCGATGCAGTTAAGAATGCTGATGTCGTTTACACGGATGTGTGGACGAGTATGGGCCAGGAGGCCGAAAAGGAAGAGAGAACGAAAATATTCAGATCGTATCAGGTGAACAAAGAATTGCTTGCCAGGGCGCGTGAGGATGTTATTGTAATGCACTGTCTTCCTGCCCACCGGGGTGAGGAGATCACGGATGATGTCATTGATGGTCCCCATTCTGTGGTGATCGATCAGGCGGAAAATCGTCTTCATGTGCAAAAGGCGATTATGGAAATATTGATGGGAGGATAGCATCTTGGCTGATAAGGTGAAAAAAGTAGTATTGGCTTATTCTGGTGGACTGGACACATCTGTTATTCTGAGGTGGTTGATTGAAACATACAGATGTGAAGTAATTGCCTTTGCCGCGGATATCGGCCAGGGTGAAGAACTGGATGGATTGAGAAAAAAGGCATTGAATACAGGCGCGAGTAAGATTTACATCGACAATTTACAGGAGGAATTCGCCAGAGATTTTGTATTTCCCGCGATGCGTGCCAATGCGATTTATGAAGGTACGTATCTGATGGGGACCTCGCTAGCAAGGCCGCTCATTGCAAAAAGACAGATTGAAATTGCCAAGGCGGAAAAGGCCGATGCCGTATCTCACGGCGCCACAGGAAAAGGGAATGATCAGGTACGTTTCGAGTTGACATATAATGCACTGAACCCTGACATAAAGATTATCTCAGCCTGGAGAGACCCAAAGTGGTCCTTCGATTCGCGAGGATCAATGATCGATTATGCCCGGAAACATGGAATCCCTGTCACTTCGACAAAAGAGAAACCTTACAGCAGCGATCGGAATCTTTTGCACATTTCTCATGAAGGCGGAATCCTTGAAGATCCTTGGATGGAGCCGAAGGAAGATATGTTTGTATTAACGGTATCCCCGGAGAAGGCGCCGGATGCCGCTGCGTATGTGGAGATAGATTTCGAAAAAGGCAATCCCATAGCGATCAACGGGAAGAAGATGAGTCCGGCCAGTCTTCTACATGGCATGAATGAAATGGCAGGCGCCAATGGTATAGGCAGGGTGGACACGGTTGAAAATCGTTATGTGGGTATGAAATCAAGAGGCGTCTATGAAACCCCGGGCGGTACGGTCCTCTGGGCAGCCCATCGCGCTGTGGAGTCCATTACTATGGACCGCGAAGTGATGTTGATGCGGGATTCGCTGATACCGAAGTATGCACAGCTCATATATAGCGGCTTCTGGTATTCTCCGGAGATGAAGGTCTTGCAGAAGTTCATTGACGAAACCCAGGAAAATGTTACGGGTACTGCGCGTCTCAAATTATATAAGGGGAATTGTATTGTCGTCGGTCGAAAATCACCGTGCTCACTTTACAGTGAGGAATTTGTTACCTTTGAGAAGGACAACGTTTACGATCAGAAGGACGCTACAGGCTTTATAAGACTTAATGCCCTGAGGATGAAGATTCAAGCGCTAATGGAAAGGGAGAGAGTTTAGGGAAGTACCGATGTCAACGAAACAAAAGAAGCCATGGGGTGGGCGGTTTAGCAGGCCGACAGATAAAATGGTGGAGGCATTCACCGCTTCCATTCACTTTGATCAACGTCTCTATCGGTACGATATTGAAGGGAGCATTGTCCATGCCAGGATGCTGGCAAGGCAGAAGCTCATCACGCGAGAGGATGAGAAAATTATCATCACCGGATTGAAGGGAATTCTTGCAGATATCGATAAAGGGAAATTTGCCTTCAAACCGGAAGACGAAGATATCCACATGGCCATAGAAAAGGCCCTGATAGAAAGGGTTGGCGCAGCGGGTGAAAAACTCCACACGGCAAGAAGCAGGAATGATCAGGTCTCGCTGGATGTCCGCCTGTATCTCAGAGAGGAAATCGAGCAGATAATTAAAATGTTGTCTCGGCTTAAAGAATCGCTCGTTGGACTAGCTGAAAAAGAAAATTATACCATTATGCCTGGATATACGCACCTGCAGAAAGCGCAGCCTGTGTTGTTGGCTCATTATCTTTTGGCTTACTGGGAAATGCTGGATCGAGATGAGCAGCGGTTGCGGGAGTGTTATAAGCGGGTGAATATCATGCCCCTGGGCTCTGCCGCTATTGCGGGAACCGGCTTGTCCATTGACAGAGAATATGTCGCGAGGCTGTTGCAATTTCCGGAAATATCGAAAAACAGCATGGATGCCGTATCGGACCGGGACTTTATTGCAGAGTTTATCTTTGCCGCTTCTGTACTGATGATGCACATGAGCCGATTTTGCGAAGATATCATCATCTGGTCAACGGATGAGTTTCAATTTGTGGAGATATCCGATGCCTTTACCACGGGAAGCAGCATCATGCCGCAAAAGAAGAATCCAGACGTAGCTGAACTTATTCGAGGGAAGACCGGGCGCATATACGGGAATCTTATTTCGCTTCTTACTATGATGAAGGGGCTTCCTATGACATATAACAGGGATCTCCAGGAGGATAAGGAGCCGCTTTTTGATACGGTTGATACGCTGAAGGGATGCGTCAATATTCTTGGCGAGATGGTGGGTCATTTGAGTTTCAATAAGGATATAATGTTGAAGGATGCCTCCCGCGGGTTTTTGACGGCTACTGACGTTGCTGAATATCTCGTCATGAAAGGTGTTCCTTTCCGGGCAGCCCATGAAATCATCGGTAGACTTGTTGCATATTGTATTGGCGAAAATAAAGAAATTCATGTTCTGTCATTGAAAGAATTACGACAATTCCACAAGAGTTTCGGGGAGGATGTTTACTCGCATCTTAAGGTTGAAAATGCCGTAAATTCAAAAAAAAGCACAGG
>DATKLL010000201.1:0-3649 GCA_035542475.1 Syntrophales bacterium | reverse complement strand
TGAAGCGAATCAAGGACGGATTGCCTTACAAAATGGCTGTGCTGGCAACTGCTCATAAGCTCATCAGGGTAATGTTTGCAATGTTGACGAATAGGACATTATTCAATGCAACAATGAATTGATGATAGTTGACTGTAATCGAGATTTGACAGTTTCCTTTTGAAGGTGTAGATTTCGATTCGTAATTCTTTATATTCCAAATCGAGGTGTTGGGAGTGCTAAAAGCGATATTATTTTCTTTGATGATCGTCTTTTTAACAACTTCATCGAATAATTACTCCCAACCCCTTAAGCCACCTATAGAAGTATTAAACAGTGAATTACTTGATGAGTCTGGTCAAGGTAGTGTGGAAGAGGTGAAGAGACTACTCCTTATGGGAGCGGACATTAACACCAAGAATCAATTTGGTTCGACACCTTTTAAATTGGCCGTTGTTAATAATAACTATGAAGTTGTGGAATTGTTTCTTCAACTTGGTCAAGATCCGAATTTAGAACGGGGCGAGTAACTCCGTTGATGAGTGCAGCGGCAAAGGATAATATTGAGTTGCTTAAACTATTGTTTAAATATGGTGCCAAACCAGATTATCCTACATCTGGTAGACACACTGCTCTAATGAGCGCCACAGGGCATAGTGAAATATTAAAAATTTTGATCAACCATGGTGCAAATATACATGCGAGAGATAACTATGGGAGAACAGTTTTGATATGGGCGGCATACAATGGAACAGAAGAGGTAGTAAAGTTGCTGTGCGAGATGGGATTAGATCCAAACGAAAAAGATAACGGAGGAAATACAGCTATTTCAGCGGCAAAAAACAAACTTAGGTTAAGTATTGTTGAGCTATTAGAGAATTGTTCAAAAAATAAGGCTCCCAACTGAATTAAGCAGATCGCTTACCCAGATATTATGTGGATTACTATCGGTAATCATCGGTGCTCCTTGTGCTTGACATATAACTCCGTTTTTTCGTACATTCAACTCATCCCAAAGCAAGTTTTTATCATTGATTAGCAAGAAATTGTCAGGGAACCGCATGATGAGGAAAAAGCATGTATGAACAGGGAGTGATCAGGCCGCCGAGTGAGGCATCGAGCCTTCTGATCCGCGTAACGCGCAATTGTCCATGGAACCAGTGTCTCTTTTGCCCGGCTTATAAAGGCGTAAAATTCTCAAAGAGAACTGTAGAAGAAGTCAAGAAGGATATTGACAGCATGGCTAACGAGCTCAGGGATTACCCGGGCGTCAAAACGGCCTTTTTACAGGATGCTGACAGCCTCATCCTACCAACAGACGATTTCATTGCCATTCTCGATCACCTTAAGGAGAGGTTCCCAAAGATCGACCGGATCACGACTTACGCGCGTGCGCGCACATTGAGTCACAAAAGCGTTGACGACCTCAAACGTCTCAAGCAGGCAGGTCTGACAAGGATCCATACAGGCATGGAGAGCGGGTCAACCAGGGTATTGAAAATGATCAAGAAGGGGATAACACCTGAAGAAGTAGTGACTGGGGGCAGGCACGTCATGGAAGCGGTGATCGAGCTCTCTGAATATATTATGCCTGGCATTGGCGGCCGGACCATGAGTGAAGAACATGCTATAGAGACGGCAAGACTGCTTAATCTCATCCGCCCCCATTTCATAAGAGTAAGAACCTTTGCCATGCATCCTCAGTCGCCCATGCAGAAGATGGTCCGGGAAGGAACCTTCGTGCCGCTGACAGAGGACGAAATCGTCGCCGAAATACGCCTCCTCATCAATCACCTTGACAATATGCGCAGCTATTTCTCGTGTAACGATTTTAGTCTGAACCTCCTTATGCAGGTGGATGGCTATCTGGACGAAAAGAAACAAGATATGCTGAAAGAGCTCGATGCCTTTCTGTCCATGACAAAAAGACAGAGACAGGTCTATACCATGCTCCACTATGCCGGTTTCGGCAACTATCCTTTAAGCGTCGTCCAGGATCAAAATGTCCTGGACAGGGTGGTACCCGAGATAGAAAAATTGGAGAAGAGTGGCGTCGAGCACGGGTTCGACGAGTACATACGGATACTCAAAACCTACCAACTCCCCCAGCCTCAGACCGATAATTGGTGCTAAAAACCTTTATTTTCCTTACTTGTGGATAATTCATTTGCGTCAGTGCTGACCGCTTCGTTAAAAGAAATCATATGATAATTCTTTCGGGGTGCGAAAATATAGTGAACGACAATCCTCGTGCAAAACCGACCAGCGTCAAATGCATATCGCGCGCAAGCAGGACTGCCTGATGCGTTGGTGCACTGAGGGAAATCGTCACGGGAATATCGCACCGTCTGGCTTTAAAAAGAATATCCGATGAAATGCGTCCTGAACACAGTAATACCGACACTTTGAAATCAAGCCCTGTTATGAGGGCGGAGCCTATAACTTTGTCAACGGCATTATGTCTGCCAATGTCGTCACAGACTATTTCCGGCAGTGTCCCTCCTTTGCTTAATGCAGCGGTATGCACTCCTCTTGTGCTCCGATAAAGTTCCGATGAGGTTTGCAGCCATCGCATAAGTCCAAGAATAACCTCGCTGCCAATTATAAATTCATCTGCAAGAGGTCTTCGTAGAGCGAGTTCAACCACACTGGAGAACATAACGCCTCTTCCGCAACCCGATGTATAGAGCCGTTTTGTAAGCAGGTTCGGTTCGGGCGCATTGTTCAGTCTCACTTCGATCCGCCATGCGGCGTCATCGCACCAGAAGGCTTGGACATCTTGGGCCTTTTGAATGAAACCGGCGGTAAATAGGAATCCGTAAACGAATTCCCGCAAATGATCAGGGCTGCCTGAGAGCGTGGCAATCTCTTCATCGTTCGCCACAATCGTAAGCGGTACTTCTGTGGGTACCGATGCGATGGTATTCGTTGTGTTACCCTTATTTATCTGTACAACCTCAAAATTGACGGACATCCCGAGAGTATCTGAATGGTTCATAGGTTTTGTTCTTTCTGTCGATTTACATTGAGCGTATTCTGCGGGCGTATTGAGATTCATACCCCGCTAAATGTCCTGAAAGTCAAATCTTCTTCACGACCCCAGGTCTGATTGTATTCGTTACCTCTTGAGTAATTATACCAAATATTCTACCAAGGTGTAAGGTTTAAAGTTGTAATCGCCTCTTGCGTAAGAAGGCGACATTTCTTTCTTCCTTGTTTATTTTTAGTGTTGACAAAAATACCAAATTGGCTGATAACCTCGTTTGAAAAAAGCCTGTTGGTATATATAATAGACAAGTGAGGTAATCTTATGTCAAATAAGAAAGACAGGATCAACCCTTTGGATGTGGCGATGCGGCAGGTGGACATTGCAGCTGAGCGTTTGAACTTAGATCCAGGTGTCCGTGAGAAGATTAAACAGGCGAAGCGGGAGCTGATTGTCCATTTTCCTGTAAAACTGGATGACGGAAGGGTCAAAGTTTTTACAGGGTATCGAGTCCAACATAATATGACCCGGGGTCCAGGGAAAGGAGGGATTCGTTACCATCCGGATGTGGATCTGGATGAAGTAAAGGCCTTGGCCATGTGGATGACCTGGAAGGCCGCCGTGGTCAATATCCCATTCGGAGGAGCAAAAGGTGGGGTTCAATGTGACCCGAAAAGCATGTCC
>DATKLL010000200.1:0-24737 GCA_035542475.1 Syntrophales bacterium | reverse complement strand
TAAAAGAATATATTCAAAGTATCTGACAGGATTCAGTTCCAACTTTGAAGATAGACATGATGACAGTAACAACAGTGATTTATTTCTTGCTCATCAGGTATTCTATGATTTCAAAAGAATATTTCAGCTCAGGTTTTTTAGAACGATATGGGGTACAAAGGAAAAGGCCTGGGATAATGTGAAAGGGAGGATGTGTGAGGGGAACAGAAGTGGCATTATGTGGGTTGCTCAGGACTGTATACGAGTATCAAATTTAAAGAAGGCAGAATCCCTGCTTGAGAACTCTTTAGTTAAAAATCTAAATGACTATAAAGTGTATTGCACGATGGGGTTCTTAAACATAGAACGAAACAACATCTCACTGGCCGAGCATTATTTCTCCGAAGCGTTAAATCATGCCGAAACTAATCCGGAAAAAATATTTCTCCTTTTTCTTCTATTCCGAATTTATGAATTGAACAACAATTTCGGGAAGGCATCGGCTAAGATAAGGGATATAATGGAAATTAATCCGCACTGTGCGGATGCTGCATATCTTGATATAGTCCTGCAATTTCGTCATGGGGGTACGAGCGAGCCTTTACGTAGACTTATTAATCTTATACAACAGAGCAGAGAATATTATATATATGCATTGCTCGATCCGGATCTTAAAGAATTCAGGGATATTATTGATCCCAAATTAAAGGAATTGTTGAACGATGCAAAGAATGACGCAAAACGGGTTATACATGAGAATGAGGCGGAACTCAAAAGGTGGGCGGAAGTCTTTACCGGTGACGAGATAGCCGTTAAAAAGGCAAAAGAATCATGGTTGGAGATTAACAAATTAGCAGAATCCGATAGTTACTTTGGGTATCTGGATGTAATTTATTCTGGTATTTCAGTCACCAAGACTGTTCATCGAACGATAGAGGAGGATAAAAAGATACTCTACGAGGGTTTTTTGAAATTGAAAAACCGATTAAGAATTTATTCAAAGTTTGCATCCAATTATCCATATAGGCATTTGATAGAAGAAATCAGCAGCAGATTAGTCTTTATTCAACAAAAGATCGACGAAAATTGGAGGAAGCTGGAAACAAATCCACCCGATGAGCTGATTAAAACATTTAAGATTAAACAATTGATGTCTCAGGAATTGGATGAGATAGAACAAAGGATCAAGAAGTTGGCAACTGTGCAATGGATGGGAGAATTCGTTACCAAATTTATGAAAAGAAATCTTATTTTTATATCGACTATCCTTCTAGCTGCTTTTATTGTACTGCCAATTGTCATATTTTATACAAACTTGGTATTAATTAAATTTGATATTTCACCAATTTACCAAATATGGTTCTATCAAAAAATGATTTCAATCATCGGCTGTATATGTAGTGTTATAACATCTTTTTTTATTACATATACGGACGTATCTAAAAAAGATTTTCAGATACAGTAAGCAGGGAGACACCGTTACTTCAACTGTGTAAAGTTCTGATGCCAGATTTATGGGAGCTTAGACATTCTCCCCTCATAATCCCTAAAGCCATCTTCATGGAGGCTTATTCTGTTTTTTTGTGCTGACGCTTTATTGCAAATGATAAAGATCGGGCAGGAATGATGTAATTATCGGAGATGTCTTTTCATTATACCGTTGAGAACATTCTCTACAGTTTCCCTTATGTGCTGCAAACGTTTTTCCGTTAAGGCCTCAAAACGAAGGACTAGAACAGGCTGGGTATTGGATGGTCGTACGAGTCCCCATCCATCACCGAAGGGAATCCGCGCGCCGTCGACATCGATAATTTTATATTTTTTTCTGAAATACTCTGTAACCTCCTGTACCACCTGAAACTTAATATGGTCCGGACAGTCTATCCTGATTTCGGGGGTGGTGAAAGTTATGGGAACGTCGGAAAGGATCTCACTTATTTTTCTTCCTGAAACGGATATGATTTCCAGCAACCTGATAGAGGCATAGATGGCATCGTCATAACCGAAATATCTGTCGGCAAAAAACATATGGCCGCTCATTTCGCCGGCCAGGGGTGCTTTTTCCTCTTTCATTTTGCCTTTTATTAGGGAGTGGCCTGCCTTCCACATGATCGGTCTGCCACCATGCTTTTCAATGTCTTCATAAAGTTTTTGAGAGCATTTGACCTCGCCAATAATTGCTGCGCCGGGGATCTTCTGCAGGATGAATCTGGAAAAAAGCAGAAGAAGTTCATCTCCCCAGAGGATTTTACCCTCGTCGGTTATTACACCTATTCGATCGGCATCACCATCGTAGGCTATTCCGATGTCGGATTCATTTTTTTTGACGAGATTAATTAGTTCGGTAAGATTTTCTAGAATCGTCGGATCCGGAAAATGGTTGGGGAAATTACCATTCGGATCACAGTAAATATCAGTAACCTTGCAGCCAAATCGATTAAACAGCGGAAGTGCGAAAATACCTCCCACACCGTTTCCAGCATCTATCACAATATTCAAGCCTTCTTTTACTTCAACGTTGTTGAATAAATAATCTTCATACGGCTTAGCAATATCTCCGAAGTTGGAAGTACCTTTTCCGGATATATACTTATTGCTTTCCATGATTTTTCGGAGTTCCTGGATTTCGTTGCCATAAATAGTATCGGGTCCTACACATATTTTGAAACCGTTGAATTCGGGCGGATTGTGACTCCCGGTAACCATAACACCCCCACCCGCATTAAAATGCCTTATGGAAAAGTAGAGCATGGGAGTTGCACAAAGACCGACATCGATGATGTCTATCCCTACAGAGGTAAGTCCTTTTTTGATAGCATCACGGTATTCGGAAGAACTGAGGCGGCAATCCATTCCCAGGGTCATTAATTTAACATCACGGGTAATAGCGTAGGTCCCGGCCGCCCTTCCAAGATTGTAAACAAAGTCGAAATTAAGGTCTCGATCTACGATGCCGCGGACATCATATTCTCTAAAAACATCAGGATTTATCATGATGCAGCGGGTTATTAACCGGAGAACTCTTTTAAATTGACATGTTCTTTAATCATTTGTTCTATGAGAAGGATTTTATCAGCATCGTCTTTCTGAAGTAAGGGTTCTATATAATCTATCTGTTTTGCAATCTGATATGTATCAGGAGATACAAGAAGGAGGGGCACTTTACGTTCAGATGCCTTTGCGATCAATTCTGGGGATGGCTCGATATTACAAGTAAGTATAATCGCCGAGGTACTGCTTTCCAACGCTGCGGAAATCATATCATTGCGGTCTCCGCTGGTAATAACAACCTTGTTTTCTTCACGGAAGACAGGACTCTTGATAGCAGCGCTGGCGGACATAGAGCCTATGATAATATTTTTTACCGGACGATTCAGGTAAGATTCACCTGAAATAATTTTAGCAAACAAACGATCTGCCAAGAAATTAACGGTAAATTGAGGCAATTTTTCGTAATAAGGAATTACCCCTAGAACATTTATATTCAACTGTTTTATCTTTGGTAGGTGGATGTCGATGAAGTCTTCCAGGTGCGGCACTTTGTTGATGATAATTCCCTTGAAGTTGACCCTACCCAAATCAACATGGTTTTTCAAAAAGATTATATCGTCGATAATTGTTTCTTCTTTACCGCTAATAACTATCAACAGTTCGGCAGCCAGGGACTTTGCTAAAGAAATAGCATCAAGATAAACTGAGACACCGTATGAGATCTCCTTCCCTCCTTCGACAAACAAGATATCCTTATCTTTGCCGGCAATTTCTTGCAGATCAATTACTTTTTGCGTGATTGTTTCTTTGTCGAATATATAAAGCAGCCTGGCATGGTCAAACCCGATGCTCATCTCCGCAGGGTCTTCCTCAAAACCGAAAATACTGTTAATCAGCGCGGTGTCATAATCCCACAATCTTTTCTTACGATAGAGAAGTCTGTCTCCAAATGGTTTAATATAGCCTACTTTTTTCTTTAATGCCTTAGCCAAACCGATGATAACGCTTGTTTTACCAGCATTCGGATGCATGGATGTTATTACAAGTCTATACATTTATTATACCTCTCAATAATCTTATGAAGAATATGTAAACGCTTATTATAATTCTCGTCTGCCTTCAGGAGCTCTGAAAGCCATTTTCAGATGGTAGACACCCGCTTCAGCTTGACGTGTGATATCAAATCCGCCCTGTTCGAAAACTTGAAGCATAGGTCTGTTTTCCACAAGGACTTCGGCGGTAAAACCTAGTAAACCTTCTCTCTTTGCAAGATAGGTTAGGTAGGACAATAATTCACTACCAATTCCTCTGTTTTGATAATCATCCCTTACAGCAACTGCTACTTCCGCAGTATGCGTAGCTTCATCAACCCCATATTGACCTAATCCCACAATGATTTCCTTTTCTTGGTATCTGATAATCGCCAGTATAGATACTTCTTTAGTGTAGTCAATGACAACAAAATCCTGTAAACGCTCGTGGGGTATATCCGTCCGCCATGACATAAATCTGCGGTGTAGGCTTCTGTCTGACAGAGAATAAAAGAAGTCTTTCAATAAAGGTTCATCGGTAATCTTAACAGGCCTCAAAAAGAGATGAAACCCCGTTTTGGTGGTTCTGTATGTCTCAAGATCTTCCGGGTATCTGCCTCTCTCTCCGGGTATATACGCCTGATCCTGATATATCAGCCCTCTCTTCTTTGCCTCTTCAATAAGCCAGGGGCGGAATTTCGGATGCGCTATGGAGATCAATGCCATGGCTCGCTCTCGTATGTTTTTACCGTGCAGATATGCGATGCCGTGTTCAGTCACAACATAACGGACATCAGCCCGACTCAGGGTAACGCCGGCTGTTGCACTAAGGGCCGGCACAATTCTGGATACAGTTTCATTTGCCGCTGTTGACTTCATTGCCAGTATAGTTTTGCCGTTCCTTGCCAGGAGAGCTCCTCTCATAAAATCGTGAAAACCACCTATACCGCTGTAAAACATACTGCCGATAGATTCCGAGGTGGCTTGTCCCGTAAGGTCGATTTCCAGAGCGCTATTTATAGCAACCATGTTGTCATTTCGGGAGATAATCATAGGATTGTTTGTATAATCGACAGTCCTAAATACTATAGACGGGTTATCATGAATATATTCATAAGTTTCCTTTTTGGCCATACAGAAAGTGGCCACTGTTTTCCCGCGGTTTAATGTCTTCTTTGAGTTGTCTATCACACCAGCCTTGATCAAGTTAACAATTCCCTCGGTTAGAAGTTCCGTATGGATACCTAAATTCTTTTTATTGTAGAGATGTGCCATGATGGCGTTGGGAATACTTCCATATCCTACCTGCAATGTATCACCATCCTGAATAAGACGTGAAACGTAAATCCCTATACGCTGCAATGATAGCGTCTTTTCTTCAGAAAATGCACGCTGTATCTCTAGAAGCGGCGCGTTATGCGGTATGATAAAATTCACATCGTTAATATTAATAAAGCCGTCTCCATGAACACGAGGCATGTAGGAATTGACCTGTGCAATCACCATAGAGGCTTTCTCTGTAGCTGTCTTCACCATGTCTACGCTTACGCCGAGGCTGAGAAAACCGTGCTCATCGGGTAGGCTGGTCTGTATGAGTGCGACGTCTATCGGAACAATACCACCGCTGATTAATGCCGGAATGTCGGAAAGAGATATGGGCGTATAATCCGCAGCTCCCTTATTAACAGGATCTCTTGTGTTATTTCCTATGAAAAAGGAGTTGTGGCGAAAATTGCTCTTGAACTTTTCATTAGTGTAGGGAGCTATGCCAAGAGAGTAGATTTGTATGATTTCCGCATCAAAAAATGCCTTGGGGTGAGATTCCACATAATTGGTCATTGCGCTTATGAGATACTGCGGTTCACCGCAACCTGATGTAACGAATATATGGTGACCGCGACGGATCTGACTGAATATTTCGTCTTCGCTCGCAAACTTTTCAGGGTATATTTTTTTCCATCCCTCAAGCGATGCTGTATCTTTTGCCAGACTCATGGCTGTCCAACCTTTTAGAGTAAAAACAATTCCCTGATAGTGAAATGGTATTTTTTATCAGTTGAAACTTATCGATAAGTAACATATCTGTCAAGCAAAGAATGTCAGTGTAAGACAAATCTGTTAACTTTCATTACGGGTTCTCATATGGAATAAATTTGGAAAAAAGAACGGTCTTTAATATATTATATTTATGGGAGTACACTAAGTATATCTGCTGCTTTATTAATAATGATATCAGCGCCTGCTTCGAACAAGTCGTTTGCTGTTGAATATCCTGAAAGAACACCTATGGTTAAGGTGCCTACATCTTTACCGATTTTAATGTCCATTGGATGATCTCCGACCATTGAAGAGAATTCAGGAGCCACACCGAGTAATCTGAGGGCCGCGATAAGGTGCTCGGGGTGAGGTTTGACATTGGAAATCATCTCCCTGGTTATGACAGTATCGCAGTGTTTTAGAATATCGGGAAAAATGTGTGTGACGGCCGATTCACAGTTTCTGGTGACAACTCCCACTTTTATATTGCGCTTTTTTAATTCGATAAGCATGTTTCTTGTACCATCTATTAGTTCCCCTTTCTTTGCCGATTCGATTTCAATATTTGTAATCAGCTCGGTTGCTTGTTGAATGAATTTTTTTTCTTTTCCCGGGCAATTATGGGAAATTAATGCCTCGGCTGCATCGATCATCTCCAGGACGAACAGACTAGTTAGGCCGTTCACCGAGACCCGGTAACTTCCGATAAGGTTCATTACAGAATTTCGCATTTGTGTAAAATTGATATTCAGTTTTGCCAGTGTGCCGTCGAAATCAAATATAACAGCTCTTATTGGATTTCTGTTTTTCAAACGTTATATGTTTCCTTTATATATTTTTCCAGACGATTGATACCTTCCTTTATGTTTTCAAGAGAATTTGCGTATGAGAAGCGCAAATAACCTTCACAGTTTTTCCCAAAGTCAATACCAGGAGTGACACCAACCCGTGCCTTTTCTAGAATGTCAAAAGCTGTTTTATACGAATCTTGAGAAAACGACTTTATATTTCCAAGCACGTAAAAAGCACCCGTCGGTTCTACCTTTACACCGAGTCCTATTTCCCGAAGTCGCTTAATTAAAAACTTTCTTCTTTCGTTATAAATGTTTCTCATGCGAATTACATCGCTGCCGGCTTCCCGCAAGGCAGCAATTCCACCCCGTTGAACGAAGGAATTTGCAGATATAAAGAGGTTCTGTAGCAGCTTCTGTATTGGTCTGATATATTGTTTCGGTGTAATCAGATATCCTAGTCGCCAGCCTGTCATTGCATAGGCCTTGGAGAAACCATTAAGTACAAAAGCATTGTCTGTAAACTCAAGAATACTATGCTCCTTGTTATCATACACAAGGCCGTGATAGATTTCATCGGAGATCACGGGAACTCCAAGAGATGCGATTTCCGCCATTCTGTCAGGTTGAAGAAGGTTTCCTGTCGGGTTAGAGGGTGAGTTTATCAAAATGCCTTTCGTACGATTAGTCATCTTTTCCTTTATAGCCTCGAAGGTGTATTGAAACCCCTCTTCTTCATAAACATTTACGCAAACGGGATTACCTTCAAAAAACCTGATGAAATTTGGGTAACAGGCATAATGGGGGTCAGAAATAATGATCTCGTCATAGTTTTCGAGTATCACCGCGAAGAGGACGAGCATGGCTGGTGAAGTGCCGGACGTTACAACAATTTGATCAGGTGAGATTGTCACATTATATTTATTAAAGTAATGCTCACAAATTGCTTCTCTCAGTTCAAGAAGTCCGAGACTGTGGGTGTAATGGGTCTCCCCGCTTCTCATAGCCCTGCAGCATGCCTCTCTAATGCACTCCGGTGTATCAAAATCGGGCTCACCAACTTCAAGATGAATTATATCTTCACCTCTACGCTGCATCTCCTGGGCTTTTTCAAGTACATCCATGACAATGAAAGGAAGAATCTCAGATGCTCTTTTAGTCGTCATCGAATTAATTTACCTCACTTATTGAAGGTTGCATTGATGTGCTCCTTAGGGTTGAAGAGTCTTAAAATTGGCGTCAACGTAAGTAGCTTTCTGCTTAGGCGTTGTCAATAAAAAAGAATATGTTACTCTTGGTAACCTGTTATATATTCAGGTCCGAGAGTTCTTTTTATGATTCTTTTTCCGTGAATATCAGGCAATTCAAAATTAAGTACAATTTTAAAAAAATTCATTATTATATAGAAGGTAGCTCCCCAAAGGATTTCTTCATTACCTTGCTTATTACGAATTATAAGACATGGAAATTCCCTAGGCCCTCTGCTGTTCATCTTCGACTGGTCTGAGGTCTCCACACTATAAAGTCCGTAATTTTCACTATTGAAAAAAGCCTTTAGGGGAATCTCCACAATACTCTCAACCTCTGGATTGGGATGAAATGGCCATTTCTTTCTTACCAAACAGACAAGCGGAAAAATCGTCCTTTTGAAGAGAAGCAATGAGTAAGTAGGTAGGGGGCCTTGAAAAAATATGTTCCAGGGTCTGAGGCCGGTTTCTTCCCAAGCTTCCCTAGCGGCATTGGTCAGAAAAAGGGTAATAAGACGGGAGGTATCAGGGTCTCTCATCTGCAGGTAATTAAATGCACTGCCGTGCAAAACGGGGATTAGTCTGCTTGTAATCAGAAACCGCAAATGAGGGTCTAAATTATTGTTCAAAAGGCCTCCTGGACAACTGAGGTCACCTGGCTGCGTAACTCTCGAGGAGCGCTTGATCAGCTGGAAAAAAAATTCACCATCATCCATCGACAATTTCGTATTGCGCCTGAAGTGCAGAAGCAGCAACACGCCTGCTGCGAAATGAGGTTCCTCAGTTTTGTTTGAAGATTGAACGAAATGCATTTTTTCCACGAAATCAAGCGGACATTTGCCAAGTTTTTCCACAATCAATGTGAGGAACTGTTCTTTATTCGACAGGCATGCGGCGTCTGTTGTGTTCATAATTCTTTTTTAGCGGATAATTTGTTCAATTTCATCTTCATACCAGCATTTGAAAGGGAAAAAATCGATGAATCCGCAATGCCCCCCATATGCTTGTATGGAAAGTCTTAGATGCTTATTACAACTTAATCCATAAATGTCATGAATAGGCACTATGGGATCATCTTTAGAAGCTATAATTGTAACAGGTATGGAGAGATCGTCAAAAATATTATCCAGCAAAGTATATTGATTAAAGTATTCCCGGTAACTGCAAAAATCCGGATAGTAGGGCATGATGGCTTCTGTAAGGCCCATGCATGTCTTAGCTTTCAGTATATCGGCAAAATTATATTTATCAGGGAAGAGTGCCTGTTTTTTTCTTAAAGAATTTTTCCATTTATTGAGGAAGTAGTATCGATAAATCGGGAAACTTTCATCTATGGATAATGTTGCTTTATAGGGGTCAAGGGCAGGACTGATACAAATAACATGTTTAAGGTTAGGGATCCTCGAAAGTGAGTGCTTCAGTGCTACGCGAAGTGCAAAATTGCCTCCCAGGGAAAAACCGATAACGTAATATGGTTTTCCATTGGACAGATGAGAGATATTGCGAACGGCATGAAACGTCTCTTCTATGAGAGCTCCATGAAAGAGCCCATCGTTCAGGTAATGAGAATTGCCATGATCCCTCAGGTTGAGCCGGAATATATCATAACCTTTGTCATAAAGATGTTTTGACGTGGACAAGATATAAGTCGAATCCGAACTGCCTTCCCAGCCGTGAATTAACGTGACAAGCCCGGCACCGTGATTTGCAGGATGTGAAGAATGGTAGCCAAGGAGACGGACGCCGTTTCCGCCATCTATTATTGTGCCTACTGCTGAGTCGGTAATGATATGTTGACCTTGGGACCGAATCTTTATACTTCCCAAAATAGTCTGTATGTGGGGATTTCTAGCCCATGGTTTAGGGATGAATTTCTCATTCATGAGGTGATTTCGGATAAATCTATATTGTTTGTATTAAGCTCTAAGAGCTCACTGTATATTTTTTAAAATACGGATGCACAAAAGCCCGGCTTGGTGCCAGGCTTTAAATAATCGTGATGGTGGCGGTGCAGGGAATCGAACCCCGGACACTACGGATATGAGCCGTATGCTCTAACCGTCTGAGCTACACCGCCATTAATTAAAATACATACTTTTTTTCTTGGCTTGTACAATCAAGTAAGTTCATTTATATAAAAAAGGGGCCTATAAAAAGTTAATATAAAAAACCGGAATGCATGTCAATCACTATTGAGTCTTCTCTGGCGTACTCATTTTATAAGAGACAATGACGCTTTTATCTGTGATAGAAGGACCCACAGATAGGACAAGGGCAAGCACGATTTCATTTTGTCCATCATTATCTATGTCCTTGAACTGGTAATCCGCTACATAGCCGTTGATCTTCCTTGTTTTCCAGTTTTCAATAAGACCCAAACCATCCCATTCAAGATCGTATACCTCACTGGATGTGAAAAGCCTTACATTCTTGAAAAGTCTTCCCACGGAAGACATGTTTCTAACGATAATAATTTCCTTTTTGCCGTCATTCTTCATGTCGACTGTCAAAATTCTTAAATTAATGTAAGTGGATCTATTTTCATCATCCACCAAAAGATTATCGTTTATTAAAACAGTATTGCTTCCCCCATATACTTCATCACTCTTCCAGAGGCGTTCCTTACTTCCCCCAAATGTCTGGAGTCTGATAAGAGGCTTGTCCGTCGGTTCGAATATACTGAGATAATCATTCTCATCAAGGGCTATTACCTTTTCTCCGCCGGCAGTTCCCAAACTATCTATGGTGAGACCATAAACAGAAAGTCCTACGGGGATCTTCATTTTCTTGCCCTCTTTGAACTGCCCATCTTCCCAGACTATCTCATGGATGGGGTTATTAAAAGGCTTGTCCGTGCCCTGGATTTGTCCCAGCAGAATTGGCCCTGAGTCAGTATTAATCACCCTCATAAACCAGGGTAACTTTGAGGCGATCTTGATAAATTTGCCATCTCTATATTCAAGAACGAAGGAATCAACGCTATTTCTTAACATGTTGGTGACAATGATTTGCTTGATGCCGCTTTTCTTGATATCAGCCACATCAACAGCAATATAATTTTCCGAAGATCTGCCCGGTATTTTCTGGATTAAACTGAATTCATTATCTTTTTTCTGATATATCATGACATTGTGAGTATCAATAATAACAACCTTATTTAGACCATCACCCGTGACATCTCCGATATCCATGCCTCTGAATTCTAAAGAAAATTTGGGACTCATCCAAAAGCCCTTTCTATCAAGGGGTCTGGCGGCATTTATGAAGTCGGGATTGATAACAGAGGTGATTGTTCCTCTTTTACTCTTCCTAAGCCCTCCGACTATCTCAGCTTCGCGGGTATCCTGTGGGGGTTGGGGTTGCTGCGCTGTGATTTGCGAGGGTGCGGGCGATGATGAGAAAGTAGATGGTACCATGCCGAGAATATGATTGTCGATGTTACGGGCAAAGTCGTTGATCTTTAGTACAACCTCATCCATACCCTGGCTTTGAGTGAAAATAGTTACTGTAGATTTGTTAGCGGCAATGTCGATAAGCTTCCCGTCTATGCTCAAACTATTGCCGAATTTCGTGATGCTCCCGTAAACAACGAAATCAGCATTCATTTTTTTCCCAAGACCATAGATATCCGTGAGGGTAAGATCTTTTCCCTCCTTTTCCTTCATAGCCTGAAGGATGGTATCCCTGCTGATAACCTCAATCTTCTCACTGACGGTAATTCGGGAAGCCAGCATGTCCCATATACCTTGTCTTACATAGTCGATATTCTCCGCACTATGGACAGTAAATGGGAGGACCGCCACGATCTTTTCCCCTTTCGCCTCAAGTGAGCCAGATACAGTAAATAACATAAGTAAACATATTGTCAGTTTTATAACGTTTTTCATAAATCTATCTCCCGATTGGTGGGCAAAGTGTTCAAATACCCATCCCGGTCATATTATTTTACGATAGCCCGTTCTTGGTCGAGGGCTTCATTAGTGTGTGTCCTTTAACATTTAACATTGATTAATTCAACATAGTTTCTTTGATCGTATACATAGCCATCAAGGGTTAGCTCAACAAAGGTTTCTGATTGATTGTTTACTTCATAGTTAGATCGGATAGCGACTCATGTTGATCAGAAAAAGGAATTGTGAGGTGATAGACCCCATATTCAACGACAGCCTGCATTGGGTAGCCGGACTTTTCATATACCTTGATCATTGCTTTGTTATCTGCGAGGACATCGGCCGTGAAACCTTTAATACCCTGTTCTTGTGCAAAGGAGGCAAGCATGCCGAGAATAAAATTCGCAATGCCTCTCCCCTGGTATTTTTCGTCCACAACGAATGCAGTGTCGGCAAAGGGGCGATCCTCAAGGAGAACATAACGCCCTTCGGCAATAAGGCGCTCAACACCACCTTCCTCGATTAGCCCTACAATGGACATGCGACACCTGTAATCCACATTGACATACTCCTGCATTTTTACATGCGGCATGACTTTTACGGGGGTAAAATAGCGGTAAAATACCGCCTTATCAGAAAATCTATAGAACAACTTCCGCATCTCCTCTTCGTCGGAAGGTTTAATTGCGCGGAAGTGTACCGTCACTCCGTCCCTGAATGTGTGGCTACAAGAAATCTTGTCTGGATAAAAGTGTCCTGACTCTTCCAAATAAATCTGATCTGAGTATAATATATTAGCCGCCTTAGCTTTTCGAACCAGTTCTAAACGATCATCAGGATGAGCTATATCTATCAATGCCTGGGCGCGTTCGCGGACTGTTCGGCCAATCATTGAAGCGATACCATATTCAGTAATAATAAGATCCAATGATTCTCGATTTGTAAACTGGTTGGGAAAATCATCAGCAGAGAGCAGTATATTAGATTCCCCTCTAAGGTTCCTGCTCGGCAGTGCAAATATTGTCCTTCCGCCGTGCGAGTGTTCAGCACCAGCAAATAATTCCTGGGCCTGGCCTGGTCCCGGTGTTACATTGCCTTTACCGACAGGGAGGGCGATGCCTCCCGTAAGGTCAACTTTCCGGGCAGGAAGAATCGCAATCATCTTGTCGTTCATACCGATCATCATGTGGTCGGAAACAACATCGATTCCCTGAAATTCAATGAGGGGATTGCGGTGCAGCCATTTCATAAGTTCTTCTGTACCCTGAGCGTATGCAGTAAGAGATTTGTCACGGTAATGCATTTTCTTTTTGTTTGTAACAGCACCGCACTTGACAAGATCCATGAGAGGATCGGTGAAGAAAAAGGTGTGGACACCAAGGTCCTTCTTGCGCGTCAAGTGCTTTCCCAATGCCTCAAATAATGCGCCTGAGTAGAATGAGATGCAACTCCCGTCCTCTATGGCTGAAGCTACATTATAAGCTACCTTGTCAATAACATCGTCATAAGGCCATCGTTGGAAATAAATTGGCGGTTCAGTCGCATTAATCATAAAATCCAAATCATTAATGTGGACGTATGTATTACCCATGGTGCGAGGGACTTTATCGTTGATTTCGCCCACCACGATAGATGCGCAGTTTATTACATGTTTGACAACATCCACTGAGACACCCAGGCTGGAATAGCCTCTAATATCAGGCGGCGTGATCTGAATGAATGCTATATCGACTCGTATTGCCCCCGAATCGAAGAGTTTCGGTATTTGTGAAAAACGGCACGGAATTATATCTACGGAACCGGCCATTATGGCTTGACTTGCCGTCCATCCAGGGAAAAATGTTTTCAACCTGTATTTCCTGGCTGTTGTCGTACTGCTAAATGCTATTGCGTCCCCGAGGCTGACAATTTGAATCAATTCCAGATCCGTAAGGTTTGAGAGGTCGGACGATGTCAGGTGCTTCACAAGTGTTCTTGGTTCAGCTACTCCTGTGCCGAGAAAAATGCTCATCCCCGGTTTGATTTTTGTCAAAACTTCATCCGGTAAGATTATCTTTTCCTTCCATTGCGAAATGTCCTTATCAGCCATATAAATATTATTTCCTCTCTTCACTTGAAATATGTAAGGTTAAACAAAAAGAGATGAGATTTATTTCTATTAATGCTTAAATACATATGTATTGGTTATCAATTCATTCAATATAATTAAAATTTGCCTTCTATCACGATTTCCGAAAGAGTTTTTCTTGGTGACGGAAATTCTCTTTTGAGGAGGTTTTCCGGAAGGTCTTCTTTCTTCCCCGGTATGCCGACGGCAATCATCGCCTCGACCTGAAATAAATCAGGGACATTGAGGAGATCCTTCGCCTTATCATAGTCAAAACCCTCCATGCCATGAACCACCAATCCTTTCAAGGAACCTTGAAGGGCAAAGTTCTCCCAGGCTGCGCCTGTATCATATGAATGAGTCCTTGCAGGTTTCTCATTATAGTCAAATGTCCTTTTAGATATTACGACAATCAACACAGCTGCATTTTTCGCCCAAACTTTATTTTGTTCCGTCATGAGATCAAAAAATACAGGCCAGTAATCCGTATTTCTGCGGGCATAAAGAAATCGCCAGGGCTGATTATTGCCTGATGACGGAGCCCACCGGGCCGCTTCGAAGAGTGAAAATAAGAGATCTTCGCTGATCTCGTCACCGGACATGCTTCTTGGCGACCACCTGTTTAGGAATAACTGATCAACCTGGTATTGCGGTTTTCTAAAATTATAAATGTCCATTTTTTGTTTTCCTCGCAGATATTAAAAGATTATTAAATTATGAGATGGACACCGCCCTAAGAAAATATTTGTTTAATTGCGCCCTTCATGTCTGATTACAGGTCAGGAATTATGTCATGGACAAATACGTATATTCATATACCGGCCATAGTATTGATTGTGAAGTTTAGTAAATTTATTATACGTCATATATTAATAATATAAATAGTTTTTTTGATTTCCTTTTAAGAGGTTTTGTTTTATATTACCGGCATACTGCAAACATGTAAAAGAATATAATACTTGCGCCAGGAGGAGAAGGTTGATTCCAAGATATTCGAGAGAAAAGATGAGTGCCATATGGAGCTCAGAATACAGGTATCAGAAATGGTTGGATATCGAGATCTTAGCTTGTGAAGCCATGGCAGTATTAGGTGAAATTCCTAAAAAATCTCTAAACAATATTGTAAAAAAGGCTGCATTTGATGTGGCAAGAATCGAAGAGTTAGAAAAGATCACAAAGCATGACGTAATAGCATTTTTGACAACTGTCACGGAAAGGGTAGGGGAGGACGGCAGATTCATTCACATGGGTCTGACCTCATCGGATATCTTGGACACATCACTCGCAGTTCTTCTCAAAGAGGCATCGGATATTCTAATAGATGATTTGAACCGGCTTCTTAAAGTCCTAAAGAATAAAGCATTGGTATATAAAGATACTGTGATGATAGGGAGGTCACATGGGATTCATGCCGAGCCAATAACGTTCGGTCTTAAGATGGTCATCTGGCACCAGGAAATGACGAGAAACCTAGCAAGGATGCTGCGC
Organism: Syntrophales bacterium; assembly: GCA_035542475.1. Classification (GTDB taxonomy): domain Bacteria; phylum Desulfobacterota; class Syntrophia; order Syntrophales; family UBA2185; genus DATKLL01. Next base: position 9,176 of record DATKLL010000200.1, on the reverse strand, counting down.
GCAAAAGATACGATTAGCTGCGGAAAAATCTCCGGCGCTGTCGGTACATTCTCCTTCATAGATCCATCGGTTGAAAAATATGTTTGTCACAAGTTGGGCCTTAAACCGGCACCTGTATCTTCCCAGATTGTCCAAAGGGACCGGCACGCGGAATTTTTTACTACCCTGGCCATTATTGCATCTTCTATCGATAAATTTTCCCAAGAGATAAGATTGCTTCAGAGAACAGAGGTCAGGGAGGCGGAAGAGTACTTCACACCCGGGCAAAAGGGATCTTCCGCAATGCCCCACAAACGGAATCCCGTTTTGTCGGAGAATCTATCCGGCCTCGCAAGATTAATGAGGTCATATGCTCTGGCCGCCCTGGAAGACGTAGCACTCTGGCATGAGAGGGATATCAGCCACTCTTCCGTGGAAAGAGTAATTGCCCCTGATGCGACAATCCTTCTTGATTTCATGTTAAGCAGGTTTGCCGACCTGGTAGATAAGCTGGTAGTTTATCCCGAAAGGATGCTTGCCAATCTAAACATGACAAAGGGTGTAATTTTTTCCCAGATAGTACTTTTGAAACTCATAGAAAAAGGAATGTCCCGGGAAAATGCGTATGCCGTTGTACAGAAAAATGCCATGAAATCATGGCAGGAGGATATCGACTTTAAAAAATTGCTTTTGAAAGACAAAATGGTGATGGCTTGTTTAAACCGTGGTGATATAGATGCCGCTTTCAGAATAGAGAATTTCCTGAAGTATACAGACTTTATTTATAAAAGGGTATTCGGTTAATATTTTAATCATCAACACGATGTTTTCATGCTAAAAGGATGTTCCCTGGAAATGATCGTATCTCTCAACCAGTACCGGTCATCCTTTTCCGGATAATCTATGTTATAGTGAAGACCCCTACTTTCTTTTCTCATTAAGGCGCACTGAATGATCAGTTTTGCCACTGTTGCGATGTTCCGTAGTTCAATCAGATCTCGAGTGATAATAAAATTTCTGTAGTATTCGTCGATCTCGCGGCTGATCAGGTCAATCCTACGATAGGCGCGTTCCAATCTTTTATTTGACCTTACAATCCCCACGTAGTTCCACATAAACCTTCTTATTTCATCCCAGTTGTGAGCTACGACGATGGATTCATCGCTTTCCGTGGCTCCTCTCGGATCCCATGCAGGAATGGCGGTGAGATCGTCTTCTGTCGATTGAAAAATTTCTGATATCTTTAAAAAAGACCTGTGGGCAAAAACGACCGCTTCTAAAAGTGAATTGCTGGCGAGCCGGTTCGCGCCATGAAGTCCCGTGCACGACACCTCACCACATGCAAAGAGGTGTTCAATGTTTGTTTCTCCGGAGAGATCTACTGATACACCTCCACACTGATAATGAGCAGCGGGAACAACAGGGATCGCATCTTTTGTGATATCTATTCCGAATTCCAGACATTTGTTATAAATATTGGGAAATCTGCTGATTAAAAAATCTCTGTCTTTGTGAGTAATGTCCAGCAGAACATATTCGTCACCGGATTTTTTCAATTCCGTGTCAATTGCCTTGGCAACAATGTCCCTTGGTGCCAGGCTTCTCATCGGATGATATTTTTCCATGAACGTGGAACCATTTTTTAATTTTAGAATTCCTCCTTCTCCCCGGACAGCCTCGCTGATAAGAAAGGATTTCGCTTCCGGATGATAAAGGCAGGTTGGGTGAAACTGGATAAACTCCATATTAGAGATGATGGCTCCTGCCCTGTATGCCATGGCGATGCCGTCGCCTGTTGCAATGTCCGGATTTGTTGTAATAAGATATACCTTACCGGTGCCGCCGGTGGCCAGAATGGTGAATTTTGACTTGAAGGTATGAATCTCATTGCGGTCTGTATCGAGTATGTAAGCGCCGAGGCACTTATCAACGGGGCCGTCTTTACGACGAAGGACGGCGGATTTCAGAATGAGATCAATGCCGATGTGGTTTTCAAAAATCTTGATATTTCTTTTTAAGCTTGCCTTTTCGTGGAGGGCGCGTTCTATCTCTTGACCGGTGAGGTCACGCGAATGCAGCACGCGTCTCATGGAATGACCACCTTCTCGACCAAGATCATAAGCGCTGTTATCGGTATTTTTCGCCTTTGTAAATTCAACCCCCCATTGCATCAGTTCATTGATTCTTTCCGGACCATCCGTTACAACAAATCTTACAACTTCTTCTTTGCATAGACCGGCGCCGCAAACGAGGGTGTCATTGATATGAAATTCAAATCTGTCATTTTTATCAAAAACAGCCGCTATTCCGCCTTGAGCAAGATTTGTGTTTGAATCGGATTTTTCTTTTTTTGTTACGATGGCTACGGTTCCGAGATCTGCCGCTTTAATTGCAAAGCTTAATCCCGCAATACCGCTTCCCAATACCAAGAAGTCTGTCTTAAATTCCATGATCGACTGTTCTTACTGTCTTTCTCAAAATGTTCAAAAGTTATTTACAAAGGCTGTACAGTTCTATATATAATTCCTGTCCATTTGTAAAAAGGAAATTGTACTGAGGATGAAAAGATGTATGTGCTGGGGATAGAGACCTCCTGCGATGAAACGGCGGCAGCTGTCCTGCAGGACGGGATATTGCTTCGTTCTAATATTGTCGCTTCCCAGGCAGATCTGCACAGTATTTATGGCGGTGTTGTACCGGAGATAGCCTCTCGGAAACATATGGAGATGATCGTACCGGTCATACGCCAGGCCCTTTGTGATGCTGAAATAACTTTAAATGACATCGAAGGGATAGCGGTGACCAAAGGTCCGGGATTGGTTGGCGCCCTCCTCGTGGGTTTGTCGACCGCCAAGGCTATTGCTTTCGCTTTGAATATTCCGATTGTAGGTATTAATCATCTTGTGGGCCATATTGCATCCGTCTTCCTCACTGATGATGCCCCCGAGTTTCCGTTTGTGGCGCTTGTAGTGTCTGGCGGCCATACACACATTTACCTGGTGAATGATTTTCAAAATTTTACCGTTCTTGGTCAGACAATGGATGATGCCGCGGGTGAGGCTTTTGACAAAGCAGCCAAGCTTCTGAATATAGGCTATCCCGGAGGCGCCGTGATTGATCAGATGGCAAAAAAAGGAAACCGTGAATGGATAAAATTCCCCAGAGCTATGAAAGAAAGCCTGGATTTTAGTTTTAGCGGCTTGAAAACATCCCTATTAGTTAATATTAAAAAAAGGGGACGTCCTTTTAGTGAGAATGAATTACCTGATGTGGCAGCCAGCTACCAGGAGGCAGTTGTTGACGTGCTCGTAGAAAAAACAATGCGGGCTGCACGCCTTTGCTCCGTATCAAAAATAGTTGTGTGCGGCGGGGTTGCCGCAAACAGCCGGTTGCGGGAAAAATTTGCCGAAGAGTCTAGATGCACGGGATTCAAAGTATGCATACCGCCCCCTGCATTTTGTACCGACAACGCGGCTATGATAGCCGTCATAGGTGAATTTCTTTTGACGAGAGGGCTTAAAGACCCTTTGGATATGAACGCAGTTTCCAGATGGCCGTTAGATACTCTTTGATGTATGACGACAGTAAGAAAAATCCTTAGAGACCGAGGAATACGACCCCTCAAGCGACTGGGTCAGTCGTTCCTTGAGGACAGAAATGTCATAAAAAAAATTTTGAAAATATCGGATCTCCGGGAAGATGATACGATAATCGAGATAGGCGCAGGCATTGGTATCATGACGGAGATGATAGCACAAGTGGCGCGGAAGGTTATAGCCCTTGAAGTAGATCCCAGAATGGTCAGTATTCTGAAGGAAAGACTCGTGGGGTATCATCATGTGGATATTGTTCAAACCGATGTCCTTGAGTATAATTTCCGTTTAGTCAATTTTGAATCTCCATCAAAAAAGACAAAGGTTATAGGCAATATCCCCTATAACATTTCATCACAGATATTGTTTCATTTATTAAATCATAGGAGACATATTTCGTCTATGATTCTCATGTTCCAAAAAGAACTGGCAGACAGACTTGTTGCATCTCCAGGTACAAAAGAGTATGGAATACCGACAGTATTGGTTTCTATGTATACGGAATGTTCTCGGGAAATGGTAATCCCTAGAAGTTGTTTTTATCCCAAACCGGAGGTAACATCTGCTGTTGTGAAGATCATCATACGAGACAAACCTCTGACGGATTTAAAGGATGATGACTTCTTCTTCAAAATTGTAAAAATTGCCTTTTCAAAAAGACGAAAGACACTTTTGAATAATATCCGAAGTTCGCAGTTGTTGGGATATTCAGAAAGTGACATCGCAACAGCACTTAAGAAGGCATGCATCAGCGGCGTGAGACGCGGCGAAACTCTGGCCGCTGAAGAACTTGGAAAATTGTCAAATGCCCTTCTTCAGATAGAAATACCTTGACAAGTTACGGTTATTTTGGTAGCGATTGACAAAACCGCTTGGATCCGGCTACGGACTGAGACGGAAGGTGCAATGAAGTTTAAGTGGGTAATAATATGAAGCCTCTCGTCTTTGACGTAGGGGCTTTTTTTGTGGATACGCGAAGATATGAAGATTATACGTTCGATAAAAGAAATGCAGGCCTTCTCAGAATCCATAAGGAATAAAGGACAGAAAATAGCCTTTGTTCCCACAATGGGATATTTTCATGATGGTCATTTGAGTTTAATGAGAGAAGGAAGACGACATAGTAACTGTCTCGCGATCAGTATTTACGTGAATCCGACACAATTCGGTCCAAACGAGGATTTTGAAAAATACCCCAGGGATTTTGAAAGAGACAAAGACCTTGCCCTAGGCGTAGGTGTGGATGTTATTTTCTACCCTGAAGATAAGGAAATGTACCCGGAAAATTATCAGACCTATGTAAATGTTGAGAATGTGACACAAAATCTCTGTGGTATTTCCAGGCCCGGGCATTTCCGAGGCGTGACAACGGTATGCGCCAAGCTTTTCAATATAGTTAAACCTCATTATGCAATATTCGGAAAGAAGGACTTCCAGCAACTAATCGCTATTAAGCGGATGGTACAGGATCTTGATATGGATTTAGAGATTGTCGGCATGACGATAGTGAGGGAATCCGATGGTCTCGCGATGAGTTCGAGAAATGTGTATCTCAAGGACAAAGAGAGAGAATCTGCACTCAGTCTGAGTCGCTCCTTGAAACTGGCCAAACAAATGTACGATAGTGGAGAGAGGGATGCCTTAAATATCCTTACAGCGGTCAGAAAATTTATAGAGGGCCAGCCCTTTGCACAGATAGATTATGCGAAGATATGCGACACGACGACCCTTAATGATATTGAACATCTGGACGGAGAGTCAGTTTTAGCCCTTGCTGTCAAGATAAGCAAAACAAGGTTAATAGACAATTACGTATTCGGGGATGCTCTTGATATATAATGCTAATACGTAAGAAAAGTTTTTCCTGATCGAAAGGTGACTAGTATGCAAAGGTATATGCTCAAATCAAAGCTGCATAGGGCTATCGTGACCGATGCCAACCTCCATTATGAAGGTAGTATCACAGTAGATGAAAGACTGATGAATGCTGCGGATATACTTCCTTACGAAAAAGTCGATATTTATAATGTATCCAACGGCGAAAGATTCTCGACGTATGTGATAAAGGGTGAACGGGATTCCGGTGTGATATGTCTGAACGGGGCTGCGGCATGGAAGGCTAAAAAGGGTGACATTATCATTATTGCAAGCTATGCGCTTGTTGATGATTCTATGATAAACAAATGGCGTCCAACATGCGTTTATTTGGATGATAAAAACAGGATCAAGAAACAATAGCAGTATTCAAGGGGACTTTAGAATATAATTAAATGGAGAGAATGTTGGTAAGGGTAAGGTATCAAGGGACCTTGCCCTTTTTTTTAAAATAGAGGTTGAAAACAACTAAACTTTTTGTTAACGTAATAAACTTAAATGATATAAGGGTTACTTATCGTTGAAGAAAAAACTTAAGCAGATATTTTTAACCGGTCTGGCTGTTACTATACCGATAGGACTGACGCTTTATATCCTCTTCTTTCTCATTGACATAATGGACGGTCTCTTGAGGATTATCCCCACAAGGTATCATCCTGATACGTTACTTGGTATTCATATTCCGGGTCTGGGAACTATAGCAACTGTGATTTTGATTTTTATCTGTGGTCTTGTCACAGCCAGTTACGTCGGGAATAGAATTGTCCAATCCGGAGAGGACCTCGTTTACAGAATACCGTTCGTGAGGAGTATTTACCAGGCTATCAAACGGTTCTCTGACACCATGTTTATGGATCAGAGAAGCAGTTTCAAAAAGGTTGTACTGGTTGAGTTTCCTCGGAAGGGTCTATATACAATCGGTTTTGAGACAGGGATACCAAGTTCAGAGATTCAGAATAAAATAGGACAGAAGAGTATAAGTGTTTTTTTACCGACGACGCCCAATCCGACATCGGGTTATCTTGTTATTGTGCCGGAAGATGAATTAGTTGAAATGGATATGTCGGTTGAAGAAGCCTTAACATTCATCATTTCTGTCGGTATCGTGACCCCATCAGACCGTTATAAAAAGAGAGAGAAATTACATCATGAAGAAAACCATGTTGGTGAATAAAATCACTGAAATAAGAATGGCAAAAATTTAAAAATAGGAGTGGGACCATATGCAGATAACATCTGAGAGCGTTAAAGTAGGACATCCTGATATTGTATGTGATTCAATAGCAGCAAATATCATCGCCGCGATTATCGATGAGGAGAATAAACTCGGACTTAACGTGGATAACATGCCCCATTGTGGTATAGAAATTTTCCTGGGAAAGGGGCTGTGTATAGTTGGTGGGGAAGTTGCTACACGTTGTTATGTGGATGTAGAGAAGATCGTTCGGGATACGGTACTGTCAATTGGTTACTGTGATTATAATCTCGGCCTTAATGGAAATTCGATGGGCATTTTAAACACAATTATAGAACAATCTCCCGATATTAATATTGGTACCCGGGCAGACATGGGTAAATACAAGGAAATTGGTGCTGGTGATCAAGGGATTATATATGGGTTCGCCTGCGATGAGACGCCTGAGTTTCTTCCACTTCCATACGTGCTTGCTACAAGAATGATGCGGGCCTTTGAAAATTGCGGGAATCCTGTATTCGCACCTGATGGAAAGGGACAGATAACAGTTGAGTACAGCGACGAGGGAATTCCCTTACGTGTGGCTACGGTTCTTATGTCCAATGCTATCGACTACCGGCGTGTAGCCGATAATGCCAGAGCATCCGTAGAGCCCCAGGCGAGGCATATTGCTATGGAGTGCCTGAATAAATGGGTGGATGAAAAGACTGAATTTCTCTTTAATCCTACAGGGGAATGGCAGGCCATTAATTCATGCAGCGCTGCGGATTCCGGGGTCACAGGCCGTAAGCTTGTCGTTCAACTGTACGGGGGATACCCCGGCGCCCAAATAGGCGGAGGCTCTATAGTCAATAAGTCACCAGAAAAGGTTGATTGTTCGGCAGTCCTGGGCGCTCGCCATGTTGCGAAAAATATTGTTGCCGCGGGCCTGGCGAAGAAATGTTCGATTCAGGTGGCATATGCAATAGGCATTGCAAGGCCAATTTCAGTTTATGTAAACACTTTCGGTACAGGAAAAATTTCTGACAACAAAATTAATGTACTTATTAAGGAGTACTTCGATTTATCCCCCAGGGGCATGATTGAAAAATTAGACCTCCTCAGAGGCGATGTTTACAAAAAACTGCCCAAGACTTTATTTATGGACGATTACGCTTGGGAAAAAACGGACATGGTCGAAGCACTGAGGCAAGCCGTGGTTGTATAAAACGTCAAGTTGATCAATATAAACGGCGTGGAGGACCTGATGACATATCTGAAACCCGCGAAGAACGCAAAGTACAAAGTAGCCGATATCAGTCTTGCTGAATGGGGACGAAAGGAGATTGAGCTTTCCAAGAATGAAATGCCCGGCCTTATGGCCATACGAAAAAAATACGGCCGTAAGAAGCCTTTAAAGGGTTTAAAGGTCATGGGCAGTTTGCATATGACGATTCAAACAGCAATGCTCATTGAAACTCTAAAAGAACTTGGTGCTGACATACGATGGGCGTCATGCAACATATTCTCGACGCAGGATCACGCAGCGGCTGCTATTGCGAAAGCCGGTTCTGCTGCTGTTTTCGCCTGGAAGGGGGAATCTCTTGAAGAGTACTGGTGGTGTACGGAGCAGGCACTGACATGGCCCGATGGTTCCGGCCCTGATTTAATTGTCGATGACGGTGGTGATGCGACTCTTTATGTGCATCAAGGCGTTAAAATCGAAAAGACGCCTTCGCTGCTTGGGAAGAAATACGACAATAGAGAGTTCCAGATTATCATGGATCGAATGAGATATTCTCTGAAACGTGATCCGAAGCACTGGCACAAGGTGGCTGCCAATATTCTTGGCGTTTCGGAAGAAACAACCACGGGTGTTCACAGACTCCACCAGATGGCGCAATCAAGGGAACTTCTCTTTCCGGCAATCAATGTAAATGATTCGGTAACCAAGTCGAAGTTTGATAATCTTTACGGATGCCGGGAGTCTCTTGCCGACGGCATAAAGCGTGCGACAGATGTAATGGTTGCAGGCAAGATGGTTGTCATTTGTGGATACGGTGATGTCGGCAAGGGATGTGCCCAGTCTATGAGAGGTTTTGGCGCCCGCGTAGTCATCACAGAGGTGGACCCGATTTGCGCCCTCCAGGCAGCGATGGAAGGCTATGATGTAAAGACGTTGGAGGATGTCGTCTCCACAGGGGATATTTTTGTTACCGCAACCGGCTGCTGCAATGTAATTGCGGGTGGACATATGGAGAAAATGAAACATGAGGCGATTCTATGTAATATAGGTCATTTTGACAGTGAGATCGACATACAATATTTGGAAAAAAGCAAAGACTGTAAAAAAGAAAACATTAAACCGCAGGTTGATAAGTGGACCCTTAAATCAGGACGGTCGATAATTGTCCTTGCGGAAGGGAGATTGGTGAATCTAGGCTGTGCGACAGGACATCCAAGTTTTGTCATGAGTAATAGCTTTACAAATCAGTGCCTGGCTCAAATTGAACTTGCATCCGGAAAATACAAAGTCGGCGTCTATACCTTACCTA
>DATKLL010000199.1:0-7422 GCA_035542475.1 Syntrophales bacterium | reverse complement strand
ATCTTCAGCGCTCCCCATGCCGGAGAACATCCTGAACGTCCAGTACCGCCCACGATAACCGGTTACCTGGTTGCCCCGTAAATACGGAAACTGTCCCGGATATCCGATATCCTGTACAAAGTCCATATCTTTTATATCATCAGGACTATAGAGTCTCTTGATCTCGAGATCGGATACGGTTGACCAGCGCTCCTTCTGATCAGGAACCTTGCTGACTACTTTCCGCACCTCGTCCTCCCACTTCTTTCGAAGTTCGCTGGATTGACTCAGCACCTCTTTTGCAAAATACATATTACCTCCTCCTTTTTAGATATTACGTACAAGAGTACATTAAGAATATATCTTTCTCTCCTGCAGATTTCTCCACGTGTTCTCCGAGTACCAGATATCAACGAATTCGAGAATGGAATCTCTTTCTCTTTTCAAGATCAGCTCTGCCGTGGGCCCTCTGAGAAGTTTCTTGATACTCCTGAATGCGGCTCCATCCTTTTCTGCATATTGACTGGCAATCTTTTTCGCTTCAACTTCCAGATCAGCTTCGGATGAGATTTGATCGATCAGCCCAATCCGATATGCCTCCTCCGCTGAATACATTGTCCCGTTATATACCGCCGTTTCCGCCTCCCTCTGTCCCAGCAGTAGTTTCAAGATATCGACACTTCCCGCGAACAGGGATGAACCGAAGTTGATTTCATTGAGGGAAATCTTTGCCTTCCCGGGAACCATGATCCTGTAATCACAGGCAATGGCAAGCATACAGCCCCCGGCAATTGTGTGGCCGTTGAGCGCCGCAACGACCGGTTTCGGAAACATGAACAGGTAGGCATATAGATCTGTGAACTTGGTGAGATAACGGATAAATGATTCTTTTGGGTAGCTCAGAAACTCCGGGATATCAAAACCAAAAGTAAAGAATTTTCCTGTCCCAGTGAGGATAACGGCCTTTACTCCGGCATCACCGGCAAGCTCCTTCAGACAGCCGGTCATTTCATCTACTACTGTTTCATTAAGGGCATTCACTTTCCCTCTGCTCAATTTGACTGCAACGATTCCCCGATCATTTATGTAATGTACATACTGCATTATTCCACCGTCCTTTACTCTTAAAAAAATATATTGTTTATGTTATCTCGAAGAGCTGCCGCGGACTCTTTGTTAAGATTTCATTCCCCTCCTTTTTTATGAGGATCATATCTTCCAGTTTTACAACCCCGGCAGCCTCATCCATCATGTGGATATCCAGTGCTATAACGTAATTATCGCCCACCTCCGAATTGTCATATTCTGAAGGAACAGGAGGTTCGTTCAGCTCCAGGCCGATCCCGTGACCGATAATCCGTGACTTTTTCCCCTTGCCAAAATTTTGAAAGTGATCCGATCTGCCGAGTTCCCTTGCCTTCTCAATGGCAGCCCTATAGATTTCACTGCACTTCACCCCCGGCTTCATGTGATCGATCAGGTGATCTGCTATGATAACCAGGTCGTCAAACATGGATTTGATCTCCGTCGATGCTTTGCCAAGAAAATACGTCCTCGTCTGATCCGCATGATACCCCTCAACAAGCGTGGGGATGTCAACGATAACAGGCTCCCCCTTCGATATCCTTCGTCGTGAAGGTCCGGCAGGTACTGACGAACTTAATCCTACACCCGTGATCGTATACACGACACCGCTGATTCTGAAGAGGTTCGGTCCTGACGAGATCGGACCGCGGCTCATGAAAAAGTCAGGCTGGCGGATGAAGAATATCCCTTCATGACCTGCCAGGCGATGGGCATTTTCAACAGAAGCCGCCAGTTCAAGCTCGGTAATACCTTCTTTCAGATCCGAGAGGACTGCTTCATGACCATGGTGGACTGCGTCACAGGCCTTTTTGATTTTTTCAATTTCGGAGGGATCCTTCTTCTTTCTCTGTTCCAGGACGATAGGAGATGCGTTCACAAATTCATAACCGGGAAATGTCTTTTCTATATCCCTGAATTGTTCGGCCGTTAAAATATCCAGCTCGGTGCCGATTTTTTTGCTCGCTGATCTCCACCGGGAGGAAATTTCTTTGAATATATTACCCAGACGACGCTCCTCTCTTACCTTCTCCCTGCTGATAAATACATCGTTAAGAGCAAAGTCGATACCGCTCCTGACAAATAAAAAATAATCATCAGGCAGAATAACCAGGTATGACGGCTGCGCAGTGCCCGTATAGTACATTATGTCCCGCGAATAGAAGAGCAGAAGTCCTCCGAATCCATTTTTATCAATCTCTTTTTGCAGAATTTTAATGCGTTCTTCCCGGGCCATTTACGAAACCTCCTTTTCTGTATCGTTCCGCCAGCGCATTGATACTCCCTTGCTTTTTTTTTAATTTTATCAAATGACTTAATGAGCTATTCCGCGTCATTTAATATTATTAACAATGTTAACCACGCTTGAGATGCCGATGCCTCTTGAGATTGCTTATTTATGAAAGTTAACAAACTTACATGATGGGTTTGATTTATTCAGGGCTTGGGTGGATTCGAGGTTGCTACTGCGCCTTCCTCTGCCAGATGTGCAGAAGTCTCATAGCTTTATCCGCAGGCAAGGGATGCAGCCCCCGCTCATAGTTAGACAGGGTCTGCCTCGTCACACCCAACGCTTTTGCCAGCTCGTCCTGACGCAGGAAGTAATCAGCCCTGAATTGCCTGATAATAGATTGATCAGCCACTATATCTTTTACTGTTTTAGGAACTATAAAATGCGGAGTCTCCTGAGTGTACTTCTTCTTTCGAAGCTGCTGTTTCTTCTGATGCGGCAATTTGGTCCTCTCCCCAGCACCAGCTATCCTCCAGAGGCTATCCGATAATTTCACAGTAAGTGCAGTATTAAGCCAGTCTCTAAAGTAACCCCTGCTGCGCGCCACAGGCTCCAATATAGGAATACTTTCTATCACTCCCAGGTCCTCAAGGCGCTGATGGGCTTCGATAAATGCATCAACCGTCTGTCCCGGGTGCCTCCAATTAACTTCTTCGCCGCAGAAATCCAGAATTGTCTTCGGGGTGGCGCGGGGCAGCGTTCCTTTTTTTTCCGCGACCGTACCGACAATGATCCAGTATGTCCCCAGTTTTTTTGTCAGGGCATCATGATAAGGGCTCAGGTGCAGCAGAGACCTGCTGTAATAGCCGATCCAGAACAGCCCTTCAGGGTCGAGGAAGTGCGACAGTGCCTGGCCGCAGCGAAAGCGAAAAGAAGTCCATCTCTCCCCTCCACGCATGTATTCGATATCCAATATATCCAGGAGCCTGTCCGGCCTCTCCTTGCCAAAGGTAACTTCGCCACCGGTCTTATAATCCTTCCAGGACATGGTCAGGCGTATATCGGCAAGCCGCAATACCTCCTGCTTAAAATCTTCATAGAGATTCTGCGTGCTGCCATGCCGCAGGCGAACTCCGCGCAATTGGGCAATCTCTTCAAGGCTGATCCTGGCTATTCCCTTCATGGGATCCTTCAATTCCGCAATGCGCGACATTAAGACAAGGAATACATCAGCCGTCTCAACAGACAAACTCTTAACAACATTTCTCAGGCCTCCCGAGTATACGAAACCGAGGCGCGGCGTATAGTGCATGGCTATTGTAGGATGAAAACGGTTCCCGAAATCGGGTGGAGGAGCAAAGAAAAACCGAATACTTCCCGCGTGGGTTTCGTACCGGTAAAACGGACGTCCATATGAGTCTGATAACCAGAGATTCCTGGAACCACCCGCATAAATAGCCCGCAATGCGGAATGGATCACAGGGCTGATGGGAATGGGAAGTCTGCCCTTCTTTCGATCTGACTTCCTCCCTGGTATCCTCTCGATGCCAAGCTGAGGAGGAAAATCATGTTCATGTCTCTTCAATATCCTGTTCATTGCACTAGTATGATAAAAGATTTAACCAGCCCTTTTTTTAAAGGGAACAAGGGGCTGTCCCCCGCCGGCGGGGGTTGGGGGTGGTCCCATTTCATTAGAAATCCCCCTAAATCTCCCTTTAAAAAAGGGAGACTTGATGGATGATAATATATCAAATTTTCTCCGGTGATGCATTTCAATTATTAGCTATGAAATGCAGCAGATTAATCAATGTTGAATTTTGGGGAAATACAGGAAGGAATGAACAGTGTTTGTTTGACTTATTTTTTACTCTACTACTATTTATCTGTTACATTTATTTATCCGGCAAATCAGCTAAAGGTGGTGATATGCATCTATATCAAGTTCATATCCGCCGCCGCCCCAGCTATCGCTTTCAATCTCTACAGTATCGATACTCGTCAACTCCCCCTCTACATAAATTTTTCGTCCATCTTGCGTATAAACATAGCCAACCACTGAGTCATCAGCATCTACATCCATATCTCCATATACATAAACTCCTTGATCAGTATATCCGGAAACATGAACGGATCTGGCTTGAACTGAACTGGGCATTACAATTAATATGGTAATTGCAAGCAGTACAAAAAAAGTTTTCATTGCCTATTTCTCAAAAAAATCCCCATCCCTCTGTGTTTCTGCGACTGGAGCTGCTACATTCTCTTCATGATTATGGGATAGGACTCCACTTTTTCGGCCTCCAGGCTTCCGGCAATAGCTTCTCTGTATGCCACACCCGACAGGCTTCCATCATTCTTCATATCAAGCTTTGCAGAATAGTATACATAGCCGCCCGATGTCAGAGTGATAAACATGGTCTTATGGCTGATTACACCTTTCACAGTATACAGACCAAGCGTACCATTGACATTTCGACCCTGTTGGATCAGGTTTGCTTCGCCCCAGCCCCCGCTCCAGCTTTCGCCGGCATCCCATCTCCCACTCACATTCATTTGTGAAGGCATATTCTGAGCTTCAAGCCATGTATCGTAATTCGGCGCGATGGCCGCGCCGGTGCGGCAAGACATCACTGCCAAAAGTATCAGCATCAATAATGCAAAACCTATTTTCTTCATATTCTTCCTCCCTGAGCGCAATACCCGCTTCCTTCTTGAAAAACGGGCACTAGTAATCAATTCATCTTACACATACCGGGATTGATGTCACCTTGAAAATTATTTAATCACAAATGACAGTTCAGCATGAAAACGTTATGCACATTTCTCCGGCTATCGTTCAATCCACCTTTGTCCAGGTCTTGTCCGGATCAAAACCGGTCATTGCCTCAGCCCTCTTGGCCGTGTCTTTTCCCAGGTTCTTCTGATATACGACCCCATCTTGATTTACGATAAAGGTCATAATGCCTGTTGAGCCATACGAGGCAGGGTACGCGACCAAAGCGAACCCGCCCACCATTCTGCCATCAACCACATAATCGTACTCCCCTCCTGGGGCATTCAGACCCTGTTTTGTCAGAATCTTGTAGAAATAGCCGTGATATGGTTTAGGGTACCCGCTGCCTGAATAGCTCACCTTGCACGCGCTTGCCACCTCAGGCCCCAGAGGGCTTTGCTTCTCTCCTTCCTTCACTTCCCAGCAGAGGCCGTTCTTCTTGCCGTCGTCACTCGCGAACTTCTGAGCATACTCGCTCAACCCCTTGGCAGTGTGGTGATCCCGGGCGTATTCATGCTGGGCATCGACATAGGCGAGACTTACCTGGACGGCAGATGTCTCGTTCCTGCCGATCCTTCGAGCTAGGATTTCCTTTTTACCTTCCTGAGTGTCGAACTGCCACCACTGACCTTTCTTCACGACTGGAATAGGCCACGGCCAATCCTTCTCGCCCACGTGGAGAACCGCCTTCTTGTCACCTACCATCTCTATCCTCTTTTTTTCTTCGTATGCCTGCAAAAAATGCCCGCATGTCTCCCCTTCAGTTCCTTCCAGCATGGGGAAAAGTTTCTTGCTGTCGGGACCAAAAATTGCCGCCAGCTGTTTGTCATTGCTGTCTTTCAATGCGTTCACCATAGCGGTAAATGCCTCGTCAGGAGATTTGAACATCTTTCCAATTGATTTCGCTCCGTAGCTGAAGTCCCCCGCAAACACAACAAAGAGCATTGCAGCCGCGATGACCAGAGGAACCCTCCATCCGGGCAACACTTTTTTTTCTCTATGAATATATAATGTCATGGCTTATCCCTCCATCAGTCAAAATCCATTTAACAAGCTCAATCTGCTTATCTGCCGTGACCGCCACCCCCACCGCCTCCGTGGGGTGCGCCGCCTCCATGAGCACCGCCAAAGCCGCCACCCTGATGACTTCCTCCCATGCTTTGAAAGCCGCGCTCGCTATGCTGTCCCACTTCAGATCCGCTATGCCCGAAACCCTCAAACGGATTGGCCCTCGGCTGTTCAAAATGTTGCGGAGCTGGGGCCCTGAACTCTCCACGTTGCTGAATTCTCGGAGCCGCTGTCCCTTCCGGTCTTCCCCGTTCAAATCCTGGACGACCTGCCCTACCTTCAGGTGCAAAACCCCTAAAGGCACGCCTGGCTTCCGCACCCGGCCGCGGTACCTGTCCAAAATGGCCGGCCGTGACAGGGTTGCGATAGGCGACACCTCTGCGATGTATCGGATCATGCTGCCAGACCTGGACCCCACCATGCAGTCTGGTGATCCCTACCCTGCTGACTACAAATACCCTATTAAAATTAACAAAGAGTCGATGGCGATTCCAGAAAAATCCACACCAGAAGTCTATGGGACCCACAAAAATCGGAGGCCACCAGAAAAAACCCACACCCACTACAATATCAGGCCACCAGAACCATAAGGGTGCGCAGTATGGGTACCACCAGGGGCCGTAGACCCAGCATGGATCATAGGCAGGGACATAGACTACATCCGGACCAACGGGATCGATGGAGATGTACCGGTCCTGCTCGACCACCCTTTGCTTGTCCGTCGTTGCCAGATTCCCCGCTGCCCTGGCCTTGGCGCGCAGATTCTGTATTGTATCCATGACTTGATCCTGCTGGCCCAGAAAGGCCTCGCCCAGAGCCTCTGTGTTGTCAAGTTTCTCGCTCATCATGGCGAGCACCCTGGGAAAGCGACAGAGCGATTTCACACTGACATCCCACGGCTTATCCTTGAGGGCATTGTCAAGTGAGTCACCGCTGAGGTTCGGATTCTTTTTGAGCCACCGGTCCGCCTCCACAACCTCGAGCGGGTAAGTGGATGCCATAAGAATCTGTGAAAGGAGCGTGTCAGGATAGAGCGCGATAGGGGCAAGCAGCCTGTCAAGCTGCTCCTCGCTGTACAGGTATTTTTGTTCAGGGGCGGCGCCTTCCCCAGTCTGCTGTGCCTGAAGCCCCACAGGCGCTGCCAGCGTAATCACCAGCAGCCATACTACTATTATTCTGATTTTTGTGTAGATTCTCATTGTTTCCTTCTCCTTCCGTCCCCCGGATCACAAACCTGACGGGACAGCACTGTTGGCAAAGAATGAGTGACGATTTTTAAATAATGATT
>DATKLL010000198.1:0-7587 GCA_035542475.1 Syntrophales bacterium | reverse complement strand
GAGCTTTTTACCCCTCTGAGCAAAGCATGTCTGTTCTACTGAAGGATTCGGCCTTGCTTTCAACACATATCCGTTTGTATTTCCATCGACAAGAGCAGCCAGATCCGGGATAAAACCGTTTAGTTGCTCGGTTTGGACATTCATGTCTTCCGAGGCGCTTGCGGACTCTTCGGCATTTGGCCGCATCATGCCGGGTTATCAACCTCAGCAACTGTCTTGTTTATATCTAATAGGAAATACTAAAAAAACCATTAATTTGGGAATGGAAAAAAGATAAGTTAATTTAAAAAGATTAACTCAAGGTTGCTTTTATTTATTGGTACCTTCTTTTTCACTGAGCCAGGGCCTGGTGTTATCCAGGAGATAATCGGCGATATTTTCATATATGCAGTCCCGGCATAGGTGTACAAGCAGCATGCTTTTGATTTGCCGAAAGATCAGCAGTCCTGCTTTATCTTTGCCGCAAATAAAACATCTCTCGGGATCATCATTTTCGTGAAACTCATAAAACTTTTCGTCATCGTACTTCATGCAAAGTCTCTAACACCATTTTAGCATTAATCTAATCTTAACTTTACTCCCAGTTTAAGAAGAAACAGGAGAAGTGGTTTTTACCGAAGACAATTGAGTGGGAAATCTTAGCACGAAGGTTGTTCCCTCACCTTCCTTCGATGAGACCTCTATTTCCCCGCCGTGGGAAGCCATGATTTTTTTACAGAAGGTAAGGCCGAGGCCGGAACCCTTTTCCCGTTCTTCCTTCCCCTTCACCCTGAAAAACGGCTCAAAGATGAACGGAAGTTTATCTTGAGGAATACCCATGCCTGTATCTGTAATATTCACAGCGACATAGCAATCATCAAACTTGGCCGATAAGGAAATTTTACCGCCTTCAGGAGTGTATTTTATGCCGTTGCCGATAATATTCGTGAATACCCGCACCAGACTTTCCTCATCCCCGATAATTTCAGGTAAATCATCCGGAATATTTATTTCCAGTGAAATCCCCTTGTCCATACAAGCTGGTGCCATTTCGTCGGCAATTCTTGCAGCAATATGACATAACCTCAACAGCTCTTTCTTCTGTACAAAGGTACCATTTTCTATCTTGCTTAAGTCAAGCCAGTGTTCGATTAGTTCCTCAAGTCTCTGGATGCGTTTGCTGCACCTTTCAATGATATCTGTGACATCTTTATCAAAGCGGTCACCCGCGATTGTTTTAAGTGATTCTATGTATTGCCGGATAACCACGAGGGGAGATCGCATTTCGTGGCTTACAAATGTAATGAAACTCTTTTCCATCCGCTCCTTTTCTTCCCTCAATCTTCTCGTTTCGATCTTGAGGTCACGATGATCAAGTCCCCGTCTGGCGACAGTCCTTAACTGGTCAGGGCTGAAGGGTTTGGGGAGATAATCGTAGGCCCCTTTCTGTATCGCTTCTACAGCGGAGACTATGGTTGCATAGCCGGTAATCATGATTAGAACAATGTCGGGGATATCTCTGGATAGGATTTCAATAATTTCCATACCGGACATACCCGGCATTTTAAGATCAATAAAAGCTATTTCCGGCTTTCTCTCCCGCGCGATCTTTACGCCCTCGCCTCCCTCCCCCGCGGTTAGTACGGCATATCCGGACTTTTCCAATGCCTGCCTGCACCCGTCACGCAAGGATTCCTCATCATCAATGATTAAAATAAGTGGTTTGTGAGCCGTAATCATACCGACTACTTACCTAACGCACTGGAAATGTAACCGAGAAGATCGTCAGCCTTTACAGGTTTGTGCAATACCTTGTTCACCTTCGGAAACTCCGGGGGCGGTTCAAATGACTGGTATGGCCCCTGCAGGTCAACAGCACTCAGCATGAACAGCGGTGTGTCCTTCCCGGTATCTGTGGCGCGGATCTTTTTCAATACCTCGAACCCTTCACCCCACGTCTCCATCATCATATCAATAATGGCAAGGTCAGGGTACACCGACTTCCACATCTCAACCCCCCGCTTCCCGTCTTCCGCCAGAAACACCTCATACCCACCTTTCTCAAGAATCAGTTTGGTTGCATACAAGAAATCCTTGTCATCATCTATTAAGAGAATTTTTTTCTTCGCTGACATGACTTGTCACCTCCACTTTTGATTTTGTATATTATATGAGCAAGGATAATGCCAAATTATAACATATTGATATATATGGATAATTTATAGAAGACAACCAATGGAGAGAATGACTTGAGGGGTAAAACTCCCCCTCTTAGAGGCAGATGACCCCTTTGGGGATGGTGATGTTTAATTATGTTCTATTTTTATACCGTAATTGCGCATCTTTATCCGCAGAGTCTTTCTGTCGATACCGAGGAATTTTGCCGTTTTATTGATTTGAAAGTGAAAGTGATTCAGGGCTTTTAATATATGTTCTTTTTCCACATCTATCAGGGTCATCCTGCCTGTTGAGGAATCTACGACAGGGGCTTTTGCTTGATCGTTTTGTCCATAGTAGAATATATCAGACAAGTCGACAACTTCATGGTCGCTAAGCACGCAGAGACGCTCTATGGTGTTCTTCAGCTCCCTCACATTACCGGGCCACTGGTATGATACGAGAGACTTCATTGCCTCTTCAGACAAACGTCGTACCTTGCTTTCGTACTTTTCTGCGAATATATCGAGGTAATGCCTGGCAACTGGCAGAATATCGGTTTTATGCTCTCTCAACGGCTTTATTTGGAGAGGCACAACAGAGATCCTGTAAAACAAATCTTCTCTGAACCTTCCCGCTTCAATCTCCGTTCTAATATCCTTATTTGTAGCTGCGATAAGCCTGACGTCAACCTTCTCAGGTGATGATCTGCCGACCTTGGGCACCTCCTGTTCCTGTATTACCCTCAGCAATTTAGCCTGAATATTGAGGTTGATATTCGAAATTTCATCCAGAAACAACGTCCCCGCATCGGCCATCTGGAAACGGCCTTCGCGTGATTCCGTGGCTCCGCTGAACGCCCCTCTGACATGCCCGAACAGCTCACTTTCCATAAGCGTTTCTACAAGAGAAGAGCAGTCGACCGGAATAAAAGGTTTATCACACCTTCTGCTGAGGTTGTGGATGGTGCGCGCTACGAGTTCCTTTCCTGTACCGCTTTCTCCGGTTATAAGAACGGTGCTGTCAGTCTGTGCTATCCGGTTGATGGAATCCTTGAGTTCTTTCATATAATCGCTCGTTCCGATCAGCACGGATAGCTCCTTTTCTGCGAAGTCAATATCACACTTTTTCAGTGCATCATCAACCGCTTCCCTGAGATCAGACGCTGAGTAAGGCTTCGTGAGAAAATTAAAGGCTCCGCTTCTCATTGCCTCGACAGCAAGAGGGATGCTGCCGTAACCAGTGATAACAATGACTTTCGCGGAGATGCTTTTCTCAACTTTAACCTTCTTGAGAATCTCTAATCCATCCATTTTAGGCATCCGTATATCCACCAGAATTATGTCGTAGATATTCCGCAGAGCCATTTCAAGTCCCTTGAGTGCATCCCCGGCGCTATCAACATCATAACCTTTCCGCGAAAGGACCTGTGTGCAGCCGTCCCGTATGGATTCCTCGTCATCGATAATGAGTATCTTTTTACTTTTTGCCGTCACTGCCTTGTTCCTTATACGGTAATATCAGCTGTAGAAGACATCCTCGTCCATACCGCTGTATTTGCCCATATACGCGGGCAAGAAAATAATGAAAGTAGTCCCCTTGCCAGGCTCGCTTTCCGCATCGATAATGCCATTATGCTTCCTGATGATTCCATATACGATGGCTAGTCCGAGGCCCGTTCCCTGGCCTGGCTCTTTTGTCGTAAAAAAGGGTTCAAATATGTGAGGCAGGTGTTCCTTGTCTATCCCTTTTCCCGTATCTGATACGGAGATTTTTATGGAATTATTCCCGCTCAACCCCGTTCTTATTGTCAGCGTCCCCTTGCCGCTCATTGCATGAGCCGCATTGATAAAAAGGTTCAGAAAAGCGTCTTCCAGCCGACCCTTGTCGCCGACCACCTCCGGAAGATCCTCTGCAAGATCGGTCCTTATTTCTATGCCGTGGAACATGGCCTGATCTCTCACCAAATTGAGGGATGTATTGATGACACTATCTATCTTGAGAGGCAGCATATCACCCGTGGGTGCCCTGGCGAAATCAAGGAGATTCTGGACTATCCCCTTGCACCTGTTTGTCTGGTAAATAATCTTCTGCATGTTCTCCTGTGCGGGAGAGTCCGCCGGTATATCCTCGAGAACAAGGTTGCTGTACAGGAGTATTCCACCCAATGGATTATTTATCTCATGAGCTACACCTGCCGCCATTTCACCTAGGGCTGTCAATTTTTCTGTTCTCGCCAACTGCTCGTGAGCCTTGTACAGCTTTTCATCGTGCTCCTTCAAGGACCTGGACATATAATTGAACGCTTCATCAAGCATGTCAAATCCAGAAATTTTATCAGGGGATAGTTTATAGTCCAGGTTGCCTGCAGCTACTGCTTCCGCAGCCTCTTTCAACATTCGTATCCTTGTTATAATGGTATTCCCAAGTCGAAATGAAATGATAAACGCTATAACCATGCCTAAACCAGTTATTCCCATGTTTATCCATATGGTATCCCACTTTATGTCCCTGTATTTTGCCTCAAACAGGCCCACATAGAGTATGCCTATAAGGTTTTTGTTCATATCGTAGATTGGTGTGTAGGTGGTTATATACCAGTCATCCACAACAAAGGCTCTGCCGACCCAGTCCTTACCTTCCACTATTACCCTGTCATAGACTTCTTTTGATAAGGTTGTACCAATAGCCCTCTCGTTGTCTTTCGTCATGACGTTGGTGGATATTCTTACACCGCCCTGAAATAGAGTTGCCACACCCATTTCACGGCCTTTGTATTTTTCCCCCTGGTATACGGTATCTTTTACCTTGTCCACAATGGTATTGTCTTTATTCAGGAGAACACCTCCCGCTATAGCTCCGATTAGATTCTTTTTCGCATCGATGATCGGATAAGCGGCCATCATGACCATACCATTGGAAAGTTCTTTCTCACTGGATTCAAAGGAGAGAGGCGTTTTCACGATTTCCATTTTGACCCGCTCGGAAAGGCCAGGATTCTCCCGGAGGATTTTTTCTATGGAAATGAGTTCTGTAGATGACTGCGCCGATTTTTTTTCAAGACAAGTTTTTATGACAGGGGACCAGAGCATACTGTCTCCCTTGGCTGCCGGGTTCGCTGCCCTGTACAAGACATTCCCGCGGGTATCCACCACCGTAATCATATCGAGGAATACCTCATTGTCCTGCGCCTGAGCTCTGTGTTCATTGCGGATTAACCCTTTTAAGTTTTCTATTTTCGCGAAATCATGGTTGGGTATCGTTACGTGCAGATCTACCACTTCCGCTGCGAATTGAATCTGGGAAGCTATCTTTTCCAGGGTTTGATTATAGATTAGTTTTGCCGTGTTGATGTCCTGTCGAACTCTGTTTTGTACCTCGTCAATGGTACTTTTATTGATTGTCCATATCCCTACGAGGGTTGCCACAAAACCGGTAAGAAATGTAGCTATCAAAAACCCCACGACAAGGCGGTTTTGCAAGTTTATCTTAAAAAGTTTGCTTATTAACCTATCGACAATTTTCACGATGTACCCCAGACATATTCCACAGTTGCAAAATATTAAAATCCTTTAAATAATATCATAATAGAAATTTTTAATCAATCGATCTTTGGTAATGCGGATGTATTTGGCAGTGTGATATACTGCTGTTAATAAAAAACTATGAGCACGATGATGGAAGACAGATGCCTGGTCATGTTTGCTAAATTCCCCGAGCGGGGCCAGGTCAAATCCAGGCTCACAAAAGCCATTGGTGAAGAGAAAGCTGCAGAACTTTACCGCTGTTTCATAGAAGATTTGCTGGAGCGGCTTTCCGGAGGGAATTACAGGTTTCAGATTGCCTTCTATCCCGCAGGCAAAGAACACGAGATAAAAAAAATGTTGGGGAACGTATTTTGTTATATGCCGCAGGTCGGAGGGGATCTGGGTGAAAGGATGAAGAATGCTTTCAGTCGATGTTTTTCAGAAGGACCGCGATCTGTCGTTGTTATTGGGAGTGACATACCCGATCTGCCGGCATGGATTATTGAAGAAGCCTTCTTCTCTCTCGATGACCACGATGCCGTCATCGGCCCATCTGTCGATGGAGGCTATTACCTCATCGGCTTCAGAAAAGAGACATTTAATCCCGATATCTTTGCGGGGCCCATCTGGGGTACGGAAGACGTTTTCCGGCAAACCATGACGATCTTGCAGGAAACCGGGGCACTGGTATACGTGCTGCCCATATGGCAGGATATAGACAAGATTGAGGACATAGCGGCCTTTATCGAAAAAAGTGAAAAGACGGAATTTACAAACTCTAAAACAATGCAATACCTGCGAGGCAGCGGTCTGACATAATATCTCATGACCCCTGAATTTTCTTTCATCATCCCTGTCTGGAACGAAGAGTCGGTCATCTTACGGACAATAGAGCATATCCGGTCTCTGCAATCAGGCGCCGGCGCTGAGATCATCGTTGTGGACGGAGACCCCGCGGGAAAAACAATGGAGATCGCCCGCCGTGCGAGCGTCAAAACGGCCATTGCAGAGAGGGGACGGGGAAACCAGATGAACCACGGGGCGGCTCTTGCTGCCGGGAATATTCTTATCTTTCTGCATGCCGACACCCGTCTCCCTCCTAATGCCCCGGGACTCATAGATACCGTGATGCGGGATGAATCTTGTATGGCCGGGGCCTTCGATTTGGCCATCGATTCGGGAAGACCTGTATTCAGATTGATTGAGAAGGCGGCTTCCCTGCGTTCCCGTTTAACAAGGCTCCCTTATGGAGATCAGGCTGTATTCATGAGAAAAGATGTTTTCACCGAATTGGGCGGTTTCAGGAACATCCCCATCATGGAAGATGTCGAGATCATGCGGCGGATAAAGAAACGGGGCGGCAAAATCTATATCATTGATAAAACAGTCCGTACATCATCGAGGCGCTGGGATAGGGACGGAATCGCTTACACAACCCTCCGGAACTGGCTGCTGATCACACTTTACATCGCCGGAGTTAAACCGGAGAAGCTGGTTCAATTTTATCGGTAAACTTCATTATACCTATTCATGCGATTTGGGAAACAATCGCACACCGTTTGAACCGCCACCCATTTCATTTTCTGAAGTCTTTACCGATGCTCCATGCCTTTCCTGCATTTTCACCAACATTCCAGTAATTGTTGTCAGGCATAGTCAAAGTGAAGGGATTTATTTTTTTAATATCGGGTTTGCTGTTGGTCAGAAAGCGTTCTTCAGTGTATGTTTCCATAATTTCCCCGATGAACAGTGTATTCGAGGGCAAATCCACAGCGGTGACAAGATTGCATTCCATACAGAGAGGACACTGCCGTACCATGGGAGCATTCGGCAGGTCACCGTAAAAAATATCGAATATTTTTGATTTGTCGACTTTCTCCCCGGAGACCAATCCGCAATAATCAACCTTTTCCATCAAGTCGCT
>DATKLL010000197.1:0-23073 GCA_035542475.1 Syntrophales bacterium | reverse complement strand
GATCATGCAAACCCTAAACGGAAAGTTTTCGCTTCGGGGCGATAATCTGTCCATTCGTGCTATGGACATAGACAAGTTTATATCGAAGTTTGAAGAAACACAGAAATTCACCTTTACCGATATCGGTGCTTTCCTCGTTGCGGGACCTTTCGGCATGGCCGCCTCCAAAGGGCTCAGTTATGGTAATGTCTACCTCCAGACATATGGAGGACCGGGCATCATAAGGAAGTTGAATTCCGATTGGGAAATAAAAGACGGAGTGGCCGACGCCGCCGATTGCGCCCTTGCCACGGAACGAAACCGGGTTGCCGTCAAAGGGAAGCTCGATCTTGTCAATGAGAAATACAACGATCTGATTGTTGCAATTCTCAACGACAAGGGCTGCGCCAGGTTTGAACAAAAGATCAGCGGCCCATTCAGCAGCCCCAGGATAGGTGCGGTAAGCGCGGTACAGTCCATCGGCGGACCTGTTCTGAATCTCCTGACCAAAGCAAAAGGCCTCGTGAATGGAGGCAAATGCGAGGAATTTTACCACGGTACGGTGCAGCACCCAAGATAATCTATGGTTCTTCCTTTCCTCTGGCGGGAGGCATAGAGTTAGGCGGCACAAATCGTCATAGGATATTTGATAAAGGAATGGTCAAGCTTTCCGCTTTCGCCGCGACTGTGGTGTACCTTCCATCCACTGCTTGATGCGGTTAGCGTCGCCAAAGCGGGTCAGCCTGCCCTGGGCATCCAGCAACACAATCAGGACGGGGCGCTGGGCCAGATTGGCCTGCATGACCAGACATCGGCCTGACTCATCAATGTAACCCGTCTTTGAAAGTCCGATCTGCCAGCGAGGACTTCGGATCAAGAGATTGCTGTTGTGGAATTCAAGCATGCGGCGGCCTGACCGTATCGCGGCCTTTTTGCATGTGGTAAATTCCCGGACGATAGGATAACGGTAGGCGGCGTCTACCATTCGCGCCAAGTCCATGGCAGAGGCGACGTTGCCGCTGGAAATACCCGCGGGATCCTCGAAATGTGTATCAGTGAGTCCCAGCAACTGGGCTTTGACGTTCATCGCAGCAACGAAGGCGTCGATGCCTCCCGGATATGTCCGCCCCAGGGCGCGGGCAGTGCGGTTTTCAGAAGCCATCAAAGCCAGCAGAAGGGCTTCTCCGCGTGTGAGGCTGGTGCCAAGCCGCAGGCGTGAGCGGCTGTGGCGAATGGTGTCCACATCTTCACGCGTAATGGTGATCGGTTCCTGGAGGTCCATCTGGGCATCCAGTACCACCATGGCGGTCATGAGTTTGGTAATGGATGCGATGGGTAACACCGCTTCCGCTTGTTTCTGAACCAGAAGCTCACCCGTCCGTTGATCCTCCACCAATGCAGAAGCGGAACGTAGAATAAGCTTCCGCGGAGCTCGGCTGACTTCAACGCGTGAGCATTTTTTGTGGGCAATCGAAGATTCGGACGTTTTTGGGAATACTGTGGCATCTGGGATCGTCAGCATGCCCCAGCTCAGAAGGATAACCAGGAACACCATTCCATATCTGCGCATCAGTCTCTCTCCATGGCTTAAAGTAGATGACGACTTCTGTTACACTGTAAGCGTAGGTTTTTTCTTTCCCTTGCCTGGTTTTTTTCTACTGCTGCTTTATATATATTGAATGTGTCTGTTTTCTTTATTGTTTCGTGTTGGTTATCATTCCTCTAAAAAAAATCCTGTACTATCATAGGCATAAGGTGCAGCCATTGTCTCAAAACATCCTGGCGGATCCCAATCTTCTCGGCTTTTTTACAACCTATATCTTAGGTTGGTGATATATCTAATATAACTTATATTATATATTGTCAATATATTTTTCATTGCATATTCATTTTAGGTATATTATATATCCTCTATTGCATATTAATCTTGGATATATTATATATTCTTTATGTCAACAGATAAGCCCAAAATAATTTTAGTTCTTGATAAAGACGTTCGTGACCGGATCGACGATTATCGCTATGCGAATCGTATTCCCTCACGCTCTGAGGCAATTCGTCGATTAATCCTTGAAGCTCTTCAGAATTATGAAAAAAAGAAATCGGAATAGAGTTAGGTTTTTCAGAAATGAGGCTTGTTTTAGACTCCGGTAATAGGGTTACTGTTTAACAGCTATTCTAGTGCCTTTTGTTTTTGCAAGGTATGTTACTGCCGCCACAAAAAAACAGGCAGAAAAGATATTGATCAAAGCCGTGATGAGAAAAGCATTCCTGAACCCAACCTGCTGAATGATTGCTCCCATGGCTGCAGAACTCAGCATCATGCCCAGATATATGCAGGCATTGTGGCCTCCCATGGCCAGTCCACGCAAATCAGCATGAACAAGTTCCACAATCAGGGCCCCAACGGCGGTGAAGATTACTCCCATGCTGATACCGAATCCAACGGCAAAAAAAAGAAAAGAATAGATGCCTGTTGCTATTCCCAGACCCACAATCGATAGAGAAAATCCTATAATACCGGCGATCACCAATTTGTCCCGTTTGGCGGCCTTATCACTGAGGTAACCGAAAGGAATCCTGGAGAGGGCATTGAAGAGGGCTTGAATCGCGAAGATCAGGCCAATCTGCCCTATGCTCACGCCCTGATCCTGGGCATGGAGGGGAATAAAGGTTATAAACATGCCCAGACCAAAACAGCTGAAGAGGGTAACCAGCCAACATGCCACAAGAGGATAATTTCCCAGGAGTTCCCTTATGGACAACATGAAGGAGCCTTGCTGGCGTGCCGTAGATGATCTGAG
The DNA here is from genome assembly GCA_035542475.1 of Syntrophales bacterium. Taxonomy (GTDB): domain Bacteria; phylum Desulfobacterota; class Syntrophia; order Syntrophales; family UBA2185; genus DATKLL01. The sequence goes on along the minus strand of DATKLL010000197.1, from coordinate 20,290 downwards.
TGAGCGTCCGTCGGGGAAAGATAGAAAGACGACGCCCAATATCATAAGGATGAATGCGCCAGAATAAAAAAATACGGGTATGAAACCCATGTTCTGGGCCACAAAACCGCCGGCTGCTGGTCCGAGGCTCATGCCGCCATAGAGGGCCGTTGTATACCAGCCGTAAGATCTGCCGAGGTGCGTCGGCGGTGAGATATCGGCAACAAGAGACATGAGCGTTGGTGCAAACGCAGCCACACCGATACCGAATAAGAGATATATACCTATCATCTGATCCGGTGTTTCGCTCAACGTGAGCAAAAAAGAAGAACAGGCGGTGATGAAGATGCCTGTTACAATAAGGGGCTTCCGGCCCAAACCGTCAGACAAAATACCAAGGGGCAAACATAAAAGTCCCGCCATGAGCAGGAAAGAAGAATTAATGAGACCAACGTGAAATGTGTCGGCGCCAATGGACCGGGCAAAGAGAGGGACCACCGGAATCCGCATATAAGAGCCGAAATAGCAGGCAAAACATACGGCGCAGCATGCAACTAACAGCTTCTCATAGGATGAATGACCGGTTTTAGTATGAATATTTCTGTCCATTATCTCCTTTACGGACAACAGCTAAGAACGAAGATTCCTCCAAGCATCATCAAGCTGAGTACTCATCCCCGACGCTGTAGATTGAGGTTTATTTTTTGTGGATTGCAATCTTGCACACTTTTCTCAATCCGTCAATTAACGACTTCGGAAAGTTTGCTCGATGTTTCTCCAGCTTCTGACGACTGCGATAGAATTTCTTGACAGAAGGGATTCTATCTCTTAAGTATACAGCCGATGTGCACCAACACCACTACGGGGAAACCCATTCTTGCCCTTGCAGTCATGACCATCATCTGGGGCTATAACTGGGTCGTCATGAAAGAGGCCCTCTGTTTCTGCGATCCGTTTGTCTTTACTGCCATAAGGGTAGTCCCTGCCGCCATCTGCCTTTTCGGGATACTTATATGGACGAAAAAGGATTGGCATCCGTGACAGTTGAAGTGGACAATCATACTGGGACTGCTTTCCACGACACTTGGTCTAGGTCTCCCCATATGGTCCCTCGTGAGCGGCGGCGCAGGGAAAACGGCCATACTTCTGTACACAATGCCGTTCTGGGTCATCCTCATGGCCTGGCCTATATTGGGCGAGAGAGTCAGGGGCTTTGAATGGCTGGCCGCGATTCTCGCATTTATAGGACTTGCATTAATTGTGTCTGTTGATGCGGCAGGTGCAAAACTCTTTTCGAGTATCCTGGCAGTGATCTCGGGAATAGCATGGGCGGGGAGCGCCATCGTCGCCCGAATAATGAGAAGGAGTCCTGACTTTGACGTTGTATCGGTCACGACTTGGCAAATGATTTATGGCGCCGGGCCTCTCATAATCATTGCATTCCTGGTGCCGGCGTCTCCCATACAGTGGACCACTGTATTCATTGCCGCCTTGCTCTATAATGTCTTTATCACGAGCGTCATCGCTTTTCTGCTCTGGTTTTATATATTGGAGAGACTTCAGGCGGGTATGGCAACCATGGCAACGCTTGTTACCCCGGTAATTGCCATTGTCTCGGCAGCCATTCAGCTCGGTGAAATACCATCATTTCAAGAGACTATCGGTATTATTTTAATCCTCTCCGGAATCGGACTTCTCAGCGCTATTGCCTTGCTGAGATCTCGCCGGGTGAAAAATTAATTTATTTTCCGAAGACCGTTTTGAGGATCTCGGTCGTGCGTGCCGCCGGATTCGTCCTGATCTTTTTTTCCTCCTGGCCGACCATATGGAATAGACCATCCAGGGCCTTGTTCGTCACATACCGGTCCAGATCAAAGGATTCCATGCTGGCAAAGGGTATCAAAGAGAAGTATCTTTCCGTCAGGGCCTTATAATGCCTTGCGACACCGACTTTATTCATGCTGGAGGATATTTCGGGCTTGAAGACTTCAGCAAGATGTTGAGAGGTTTTAGTTCTGAAATAATCCGTCGCGGCTGTATCTCCTCCATTAAGGATTCTGTTGGCGTCTTGGATGCTCATTTCTTTAATGGCTCCTATAAAAACATCCTTTGCCTTCGGCGCCGCCTTCTCGGCTGCCCTATTCATGCTGAGAATGAAGGCATCGACCTCCTGCCCAAAACCGGCCCTCTTCAGCACTTCACCTGCCGCCTGAACTTTATCGGGCAGAAGAATCTTGATGGCTTCATTTCCGAAATATCCATTTTCCTTCGAAACCAATTTAACGGCAGTCGCTGTCCCTACGGATAATGCTTCCCTGAGTCCCGATGCTACCGTTCCCTCATCAAGGGATTTCATCGATGGTTCCTGAATTTCCTTCAGTAAATCGTCGAAGACACCAGCCGATAGGATTTGTGGAGATGCTAAGATGAAGCATAGAACTGCTGAGACCATCCGCAATTTCATCCGGCTACCTCTACAGTTAATATAGGATATAGTCCCATTCCAATCCGAAATAGGACCCTGCAATCAAATGAATGAAACCTCCTGGGTTGCCGATGTTACCACGAAGCAGCGTTCGATGTTGGATTGAGGGTCCGCCGGCATGACGAAAAATCCCGGCCTGCCGGGCTGATATCCATGTGTTGTACCGACCATCAGTTCCCCGTCCTTGAAGATCACCTTGATCTTGCGGCCAACCACCGGCTTGGCCGGCTCGAATTCCTTTTTGTCATTATATTCAGGGTTGCCGCCGAAATCTTTGACGAAGAACACTGCCTTAAGCTCGGAGATGCGCACATCCAAAGGTTTGCTGCCGGGCGCAGCATCTGTCGGAGTCAGATGGAAAATATCTTTGTTGGGGAAAAAGTCGTTAGTGATCCCTTTTATCAGGCGCCCGTCCTGATAACGGATCACTGTTTTATTCTGAATCATTGCTGTCCCCTATACTGTAAGAGGGTCTAATAAGAACATAACCCAGTCTTCAGTGAAGCCTGAGAAACACGGACGGCCCGGGAAGAATTAACCATAAACACCTTTTCAGCGCTCGTGTCTCTCCCCTCCTCCACGCTCACCTCTCTCACCTCTTTCATGCCCCCTATGCTCGCCTTCGCGAAAATCTCCTCTATCTCGTCCTACGTGTCCACCTTCTTTAAAGTGTCCTCTTTCCTCATGTCTTCCTCTTTCCCAGTGCCGGTCACGCTCCCATCCCCGCCAATTCCTCATTACTTCTCCATGAGGTACGCGATCATACGTCGGCCCGTGGCGAAAACCGGGGGGAATCCTGTACACAGCGCGAGGTACCCTCTTGACGGCGATCCTACCCCATGGACCGTTATAGCTTCGGGATCTATACCAGTATCCATGGTGCGGGCGATACCAGTAACCGTGATAAAAGAAGATGTCTACGTCCACATCCGGCGGATAATACACATAGGTGTCCGGTACCACAACCAAACCAGGCGGTGCGGGGATAACGAGGGGGGGTAATGGAACATTAACAGTGACATTAACCCCGGCATAAGTCGCCGCCGGTGCTAATATAGAAATTAAAAGTATGCTCCCAATGCCAATGGCAGTGATTATACGTTTCTTCATTTCTAAAACCTCCAAGACTTGTAAAAAATGAGTTGCCTTCTTGAAATAGAATTTCAAGGCGACATATATTCCTACACACGCATTATTTTGTCAAGGTAGGATTCACATCACGTTTACAGGGATTCCCTGGAAAAATTATATCGCTTGATTGTCGTGCTTATTATTGCCCTTTGATAATCAGTCGATCCTTTTGAAATCTATGAAGCCCTGCTCCACATCGGTATAAATCAGCTGCACGCGAACCCTGTGCCCCACGTCCATACCTTCGAATCCCTGCACCAGTTTTCCTTCAATGGGAGGATGAAGAATCCGGACCCACGTGCCTTTAGGAGCAGCACCTGTGACGATCGCATCGAACTGTTCACCAATCTTTGACTGAAAGAGCAGCGCCGCAACGGATTTGCCGACCTGCCGTTCCACTTTGTTGGCGGCATCTTCCTCCTCCGTGCAATGCCTGGCCAGAGCTTCCAGTTCACTATTGCTGTACGGCGGCGTTTTTCCCTCCATGGCAGCCTTCAGTAAGCGCTGCGTGACCAGGTCCGTATATCTGCGATTAGGCGCTGTAGAATGGGCATAACCCCTGACGGCGAGGCCAAAGTGTCCCGATGCGTCAGATTCTCCCGGAAGCTCCGCTACGTATTCGCCAGGTCCCAGCAGTTTGATAATAGATAGAGACAGGTCGGGAAATCGCAGCGGATCGGCCGCTTTCTGCCTCATCAGAAACTCCTCCAGCATCTTTGGGTCCGGCCCATAAGGAAGCCTGAAGCCGTGTTCAGAGGCGATCTCGACAATCCGGTCCCATCTTTTCGGAGTGCGGACGACACGGTGCAGGGAAGGTAATTTGTTTGATGAGAGGTACCGGGCGGCCGCACTGTTGGCCGCTATCATGAAGTTCTCGATAATGTCCTTCGCGCGGTTCTTCTTGTCCACGACAAGATCACGAATTTCATCGCCTTCAAATACGGGCCTTGCCTCGATGGTCTCAAAACTCAGCGCGCCACGGCTATGCCTGAGATTCTTCATGCGCTGCGCCGCCATGTCCTGCACGCGTAGATTCTCGTCGAGCCCATTCACGGCAGCAATCGCTTCAGGCATAATGCCGGTTCCTTCCAGCCATGCCCCGGCGCTGTTATATGCGAGCTTCGCGCGGCTGCGTACATGCGCCTTGTAGATGTCCGAAGTGCGCAGGGAACCATCGCCGCCGATCAGTATTTCAACGACAACTGCAAGCCGGTCCTCATTGAAATTCAGGGATGTGAGGTCTGTGGAAAGCTTTTCAGGAAGCATCGGGAATACGGCGGCGGCCGTATATACGGAAGTTGCGTTGTGACGGGCATGTTCATCGATTGCCGAACCGCTCTTGACAAGTGAATCGACATCGGCCACTGCAACCAGTATTTTTATTTCGTCCCCCGGCATTGTTTCGGCGACAGTCAGCTGATCCATGTCACGGGTATCGTCATTATCAATGGAAGCCCACAGCAGATCCCTGAGGTCACGGACGTGTCCACCGTCAGTCGTTGAGGAATCATGAATCTCGTCAAGTTCCGCAAGAGCCTCAGCGGAAAAGTCAGGGAGCAGTCCTTTCTCAAGCATAACTCTGCGGGCGATATTCTGCAAAATAGCACGATGCTGTTTACCGGTCGTATTCATGGCACGAACATCTCATCTCTAAATGTATAAACAGCATAGCAAGATTAATATTACTCCGCCATGATTTTTTGAAGAAATAAAAATACTATGTTGACAGATGCACTCTCTTTTATTAGAAAGAGCAAAGTGTGACTCTTTTATAAAGCAACCAATAATAATCAGTTTAGCACTATATTCGGCAAGCACTCTTCAACATTTTATAGGAGGATGTGACATGAGAAAATGGATTGGATATTTCGTCGTCCTTTCGTTCGTTCTTGGCCTCGCGGCCACCGGCTTTTCGGCAAACTATAAACCTGAATACAAGATGAGCATCGTGGTAGGTCCTACAACCTCCTGGGGCATGGGAGGGGCCAGATTTTCCGAATTGGTGAAAGAGAGGACCAATGGCCGCATCAACATCAAGGTCTATTACAGCGGGCAGCTTTATGCCGGGAAACAGACCAATGAATTCCTCCTCCTGAAGCAGGGCGTGGCCGACTTCGCTCTCGGTTCGACGATTAACTGGTCGCCTGCAGTCAAAGAATTGAACCTCTTCTCTCTGCCGTTTTTTTTCAACGGCAGTTATAAGGCCCTTGATGCCCTCGAGAACGGTGATGTAGGAAAAAGAATATTCAGGATACTCGATGAAAAGGGCGTCCTTGCCATGGGATGGGGAGAGAACGGTTTCCGCGAGATCACGAACAGCAAAAGGGCCATAAGGAAGCCGGCGGATCTTGACGGTCTCAAGATTCGCGTAGTCGGCTCTCCCATCTTCATCGATATCTTCAAGTCTCTGGGCGCCAATCCTGTATCCATGAACTGGGGCGAAGCACTGAGCGCCTTTCAGTCGGGAACCGTTGATGGACAGGAGAATCCCGTAACAGGCATCATCATCCCCTACAAACTCTGGCAGGTGCACAAATACTGTACATTCTGGAATTACGTTATTGACCCGCTGATCCTGGTAGTCAGCAAAGAAACCTGGAATACTTTTGATAAGAATGATCGGGAGATTATCCGCAAAGCCGCAACAGAGGCGTCTGCCTGGCAGAAGAAAGCGGCCCGAGAGGGCCTTGAGGGAAGCACCGCATCCCTTGACACACTCAAGAAGAATGGAATGGATGTTTATTCCCTCACACCTGCGGACATGAAGGCCTTCAAAAACAAGGTGAAGCCCGTCTACGACAAGTGGACCCCTGAGATTGGTGCGGATCTCGTGCAGGTGGCGGAGAAGGAGATACGGAACGCTGAGAAGAAACCGCCGGCTAAAAAGAAATCATCCAAAAAATAAGTGACCAGACTTAAGTTTCTATACGCAAATTTTGAAGAATTGGTAAGCGCGTTTCTCCTGGCTGTCATGGCCGTGTTTGCCTTTCTTAATGTCCTCACCCGCTACCTGATACATTATTCCTTCGCTTTCACGGAGGAGATCGAGGTGGCCCTCCTCGTATGGATCACCATGCTCGGCGCAGCAGCGGGATTCCGGCGGGGCATTCATCTGGGCTTTAATTTCCTGTCTTCAAAGATCCCTCCCATCGGCCAGAAGCTTTTTCTTTTGACCGGTTCAGTTCTTGCCGTCTTTTGTTTCGGTATCCTGCTGCGCTACAGTATCGTCCAAATCCAGGATGAGCTGACACTCCAGGTCACAACGGAGGCGCTGGGTATTCCCCAGTGGTGGTATACCATCGCTCTCACTGCCGGATCGTTACTGGTCATCTTCCGTGTAGTTGAAATAACGGTCAATAATCTGAGGAGAAACGGTGACTGATGGAAGGTCTTCTTCTGTTTGGCCTTTTCCTTCTTATTCTTTTTACGGGAGTTCCTGTCGCCATTGCCTTGGGCGCCGTCTCTCTTTTTTTGATCTGGCTGTTCGATCTCGGCATTTCCGGCGTCTCTCCAAATTTTTATGCCGGTATTGCCAAGTTTCAGCTCCTCGCAATTCCCTTTTTTATTCTGGCAGGTCTGATCATGGATCGGTGCGGTATCTCAAAAAGGCTGGTCAACCTGATCAGCCTCATCATCGGGCCTGTCCACGGCGGGCTTGCTTTGGTGGCAATCGTTGTCGGGCTTATTTTTGCGGGGATCTCCGGTTCCGGCCCGGCCGACACAGCGGCCCTGGGGACAATTCTTATTGCAGCCATGGCCGCGAGAGGATATGCAAAGGACTTCACCGCTGCCCTGATCGCCGCGTCCGGTTCTCTGGCAATCATTGTTCCTCCGAGCATCGCGTTCATCATCTACGGCGTCATCACAGGTACATCCATTCCGGCCCTTTTCGCCGCGGGGGTGTTTCCCGGGATACTCACCGGTCTTGTTTTAATGATCCCATCCTATATCATCTCAAGGAAGAGGGGCTGGAGAGGTGAGAGATGGGGTACGCCGAAAGAAATCTGGAAAGCGTTCAAGGATGCATTCTGGGGGCTTATCGCCCCATTCGTCATCCTCGGCGGCATGTACGGCGGTATATTCACACCGACGGAAGCGGCAGTCGTTGCAGTATTTTATGGATTGTTCGTAGGCATGGTGATCTATCGGGAGCTTGACTATCGTGCGCTCTACGAGCTGCTTCGCGACACCATCCTATCATCAGCAGTTATCATGATCATTGTAGGCTTTGCCGGACTCTATGCATGGACCGGTTCTACCATAGGGGTAATGGACAAATTATCCAACTGGTTTATCTCCCTGTCCACAAATCCCGCCTTCATTCTCATATTGATCAACATTATGCTGCTGATTGCCGGTATGCTCATGGATGCAATTTCCATCTATTACATTTTTCTTCCCATACTGATCCCGCTTATCCAAGTTTTCAACTGGGACCCTATCTGGTTCGGCGTCGTTATGACGGTCAACCTGGCCATCGGACAATTGACACCGCCTGTGGCCGTGAATCTCTATGTGGTATGCAACATCGCCAACATAAGTCTGGAAGAGATTTCAAAAGCGGTTCTCCCATTCATTCTCATTATGATTGTGGCATTGGCTATCATTATATATTTCCCCTGGCTGTCGACCTATCTCCCGGCACTATTTAAGTTGTAGCGGGGGCCATACCCCTTGCTTCTTATACCCACCGGATCACGCCTGGATACCTTGGTGGGGCGCTGGAGTCTTTGCTCAGCGGTGCATTGCCTTCATAGCGATTGCCGCCATCTTGGCTCTCGCAACCAGTCCGCCTTCGAAGCTCAATGTGGTCATACGTCGGTAGTCTTCAGCCGGCATAACGGGAGCCGCAATCGCATCTGTCGTCTCCTGCGAGATCTCTCCCTTGATCAACTCGGCTCCAGCCTTCCTGATCAGTTCATACTTCCCGTTAAAGAGTTTTGGTGCATTCGCCGCACCGGCCGCGGAGATCAGTATATCGCCCGACCATCTCCAGTCCATATGCTCGGAGATGACGCGGAAATGATGTCTCAGGACATCGAAGCTCTCGATTTCTGGAAAGCCGCAGGACGAGATCAAGACGGCCTTGGGGTGTCGGTCAAGCCGCTTAGGGTGGTCGGTGTCCCCCCTCGCCGACCCAATCTGGGCAGGTTCCAGGACAATAAAGAACCTATCGATCACGTTCTTGACTGTTGCCGGCAGATCAAAGAAATATAATGGTGCAGCAAGCAGGAAGTAGTCTGCTCGCTTGTACACGTCAAGTATCTGCCGGAAGTCGTCCTCTTGAACGCACTCGCCCGGCCTCCGCTTGCCCCAGCAGGACCAACAACTGGTGCAAGGGCCTATCTTCATCTTGTGTGGATAGAATTTGTGTACCTCCAGATTCTCCCCCATCCCCTCGATACACAAGTCGAGCATCTTCTCGGTGAACGACATTTTTCTCATGGAGCCAGAGATGGCCAGCACAACGGTGCTCATATGATTGCCTCCTTTATTTCCTGGATTGCATTGACATCAATATCTTTTCATTAAGCCCATCCGTATGAGCCTTAGTTCTTTGACCTCACTTGTTTTTACCTTTCTCCACAACATCCAACGCAGAATCGCACCACTTTATGACCATTTTAGCGTACCTGCGCCCATAATCCGCAGTAAGCAGCCAAAAAGGCATGTCATCCCTGGAACCTGTTTTAGCCGCATAATGCTCTGCCGCTGATTCAACTTCAGTTTCCAATTTTTCGAGCAACGCCACATATCGTTCGCGCCATTTTCGGAGATTGACGGCAAGGTCTTTTTTGTCCATCCTGTTTCCAAAAAATATTTTGGCAAGCATATTATTTTTCATCTGTGGAAATTCAGGCGGCGTACTCAACCACTTCTGCAGTTCTTTCTTTCCAGCGTCAGTCAGTTTGTAGATTTTGCGGCTGGGCTTCCCATCCTGATGTTCAACCTTAAAAGACAACCAGCCTTTTTTCTCCATCTGGTTCAAGGTGCGATAGATTTGAGGCAAAGATGCGTTCCAGAATAGATTGATTGACTTTTCAAAAGATGCCTTCAAATCATAACCGGTAGCAGGACGGTAATTCAGAAGACCTAATAAAGCATGTGGTAATGACATTTTCATCTCTCCATGTAATTTTTGCTATATATGCGTGTGCACATATATAATAATACATCTATTACTTGTCAAGAAATATTTTTTATGGAGTGCAATGTAGTTAATAAAAGGGTTTTTAGATTTTTTGATGATTATTTAACGAATTATCCCGCTATTTGGGGGGTAGGGACAAGACATAGTGAAGGCCCTGCTGAATCCACTTAAATAAATCTTCATCCGTTTCGTACCCTTGGGATGAAACCATTACCCAGCCTTTCATTGGCTTACCGGTAATATCAAATTTCCGGGTATGAGGCAATTTAAGAGAAGCCTCATATCTTTCCACACCAACCCGGACAATAAGATCTTCATTTATTATGCCGCAGACCATGTTCCCACGAAGCAGAAAACATAGGCCGCCAAACATCTTCTTTTCTGCATATCCCGGCTTTTCCTCCAACAGCTCCCTTACTCTTTGTGCCAATCCTTCGTCGTATGCCATGTTTTCACACTTTCAATCAGGTGGTCTGTATAAATATTGGTATCCGTTTCTCAGTGAATTTCCTATTTCCTATTTTCCCTCGTCATTTGAAATATTTTTTCCCGATAGATGTATACCACCAGATAAATAATGGCTACGATTCCCAGAATTATGAAGATAAGTACGACCCGCATGGCTCTGATACTATCTCCGGTCAAGGAGAGCAAAATAGTTCCGAACAACCTGCCTACGGTCGAAACGCCTATAAACGTCCAGATATTCATCTGGCTTAAACCCAATATGTAACAGAGAGCGGCTTTAGGGAAACCAGGAATCAGAAAAAGGATAAAGGAAACTAAAGGACCCCGCGCTTCTATGAAGTGATCGTACTTGTCCATAATTGAGGGGTTTACTACCCGTCTTACGAGAGGCAATCCATACCTGCGCGAGAGAAGGAAGGCAAGCCAGGAACCCATACTGAGGCCTATTGTAGAATAAATTGCCCCCACTATGGGGCCATAGAGATAGCCGCCGACGATTCCCGATATTTCGGCAGGTATGGCACCTACGACCAATACCTGGAATATTTGAATTACAATGAAAACGATATCATCGTATGGATGAAAAGATTCGATAAAAGCAATTAGTTTTTGATTATAATATGCGAAGTAAGCATAATATTTATAGTGAAAAAAAAGTTTGATTCCTACGGCAAGAATCAGGATTAGAATAAGAATATTGATGATGCGACGGCTATTCAAGAGGTCATTCCGATCTATTGTTCACTATTTTTACCATAATTTGATCCAGTGTCGAGACTCATATGTTATCGGCATATCGACCGAATCTAACAAAACCGTCTATTTTTTCTTCTTCTTTTTGTCTTTGCTTACTTTCTTGCAGGGGTAAGTATCCTGTATATAATTTACGGCAGTCATGGTAAAATCCTCACGCAACCGTCGTTTATTATCTTCAGAATATTTAATAAACCCTGAAATAAGCTGGTTGCGTGTAACTTCCTTCGGCACGCATGCCCTTAATATAGGTGTCCCATCTGCTTCATAATAATAGAGTATATTCTGTATAACCATGAATGCACCCCGGCATAGTTCCGAATCACTGGCAGCGGGTGATGATTTTTTTGTTCCTCTCTGCTCATTATCTTTTAAGAAGCCTTTACACGCTAAAAGTATCTCTAATGTTGATTCCGCAAAACATGGTGTGACATATAAAAGGCTTATAGCTATGATTGATAGGATCTTTTTCATTTTATTTCCTCATTTCACCATGCACCGGTTAATAAAATAAATTACCATTCAAATACAAACCCCGCTTCTTTTTCACAAGCGCCTGCTCTATTGCTCCGGCCGCTTTTTCAACTGACCTTATTGTTTTTCAGGAAATGTTTTTTTCTTTTCTTTTAAATTCATATCAACTTCTTTTATCTGCCCTATTTTCCTTTCCAGCTCCTTCACTTGCTGCTCGAGCGTCTCAATCTGTTTTTGCTGCGCAGAAATCCTGTTACCCTTGCTTATAACCTCCTGTTCGAGGGTCTGAATCTGTTTTTGCTGTGTAAAAATCTTATCACCCTTATTCATAACCTGCTGTTCCAGAGTATCGATCTGGTTTTGCTTCGTAACAATCTTACTACCCTTGCTTATGACCTCCTGTTCGAGGGTCTCAATCTGCTTTTGCTGTGTAATCATCAGATCACCTTTGCTTTTAACCTCCTCTTGTAGCGTCTCAATCTGCTTTTGCTGCGTAACGCTGGTGACCTCGTTAATAAGAGATGTCTTCCTGATGACTTCGTTGATAAGAGATATCATAACTTCACTGTCCCGCCTGTACTCGCTCTCCGGGTAATCCTTCACGAGTTTCTGGAAGCACTCCAGAGATTTTTGATAATCTTTTTGCTGATTTTTTGGAAATGCGTAAATGACGCCCATCTCAAAGAGAACCCTGGCACTCTCTGTGGGGTATCGCGCGATAATCTGCTCATATTTGCCCAGTGAGGCCTTGTAGTTGCCCTGACTCATAAAATCATTCGCCTCTTTCAAGGCCGACCTGGAGCGACTGCACCCGCATATTAGAATCGATGTTATTATTATGCAGGCGATTAAAAAACAAAGATGCATAATTCGCCCGCTTTGCTTTATACTCATAAACACCCTCCGTGCGCGGTTTATAATGTGCCTGTTAACCGCGGGGACAAACACTTTTCCCTTAAATGATCTTTACGGGGATATGTATCATATTCTGACTCAGAATTCTGCGGATTTTTTTCGATTATTGCCAATTGATATTTAATATAAATGACCCAAGTTCATGGTTTAATCAAGCTCTTTTCTGACTATCAATCCAAGTTTTTCCAGCACATAAGGTTTCCTGATATATGCACCCGCACCCAGTGCCTGGGCCTGCTTGACACGGACAGTCTCGGAAAACCCGCTCACGATAATCGCCTTCTGCTTCGGGTTGATCTCAAGAATCTTCCTGTAAGTATCCAAACCATCAATGCCGGGCTCCATAATCATGTCTAAAATGACGAGATCTACTTTTTTATTCTTCAAATATTCTACCGCCTCCTCTCCACTCGAGACAGCTACTGCGTTGTAATTCAGCTTCTTTAGCATCTGAGAAGCAAGTTCGCGCTGTCCTTCAACGTCATCAACCACGAGTATGGATTCAGCATTCCCCATGTACTCAGACACAGGTATGGATACTTGATCTTTGGTCACCTCTTCCCTTGTCACAGGAAAATACAGTGTAAAAGTAGTTTCTTTTCCCTCTTGACTCTGAACGTTAATGTACCCGTTGTGATCCTTCACCGTACCCCAAACCACAGCTAATCCGAGCCCCGTTCCGCTCCTCCCCATGACCTTCTTAGTGTAAAACGGCTCAAAGATACGCTTCAGATCAGCAGCCGATATACCTTCTCCAGTGTCCGACACGGAAAGAACAACATAGTCGCCCTCCCTGACATCATCATAACCCTGAATGGGTCTGTCCAGGTATTCGTTCTTAGTACTAACTGTAACCACGCCGCCATTTGGCATCGCTTCGGCGGCGTTGGAAACCAGATTGAAAAACGTCTTGGCAAGATGGACAGGGGAACCCTTAATGTTTAACAAGTCCGGGTTTAGTTCCGTTCTTATCCGAACGTCGGGGTGAAATGAACATAGCTTCTCAAACTCCGGCGATTTTTGAAAATCATTGATTGCGGTATTGAGGTTGACAATCTTCTCTACATTAACTCCTCTTCTTGCCAGCGTCAGCAGATCCTGTACAATAGCGGCAGCTCTCTGACCACCCTTCATAATATTCATGGCATGGGATTTTACAGCACTCGATTCATCCGTCTTATCAAGGAGCAGCAGTTCTGAATACCCGACTACAATGCCCAGGACATTATTGAGATCATGGGCTACACCCCCTGCCAGTGTGCCCAAGGCCTCCATCTTCTCCGCGCGATGCAAACGCTCCTCCAGCCTTCTGCGCTCGGTAATGTCAACTACAATCCCCTGGTGATGGGTAATTCGGCCATTCGCATCCTTACGGATCCATGTATGGTCGTCAATCCAGCGGACATCACCGGATTTGGTGATAATGCGGTATTCCTGCGTGTATTCCGTTCGCCCTTCCTGGATATAACACTTGACCTCATCAACAATACGATTAAGATCATTAGGGTGAATGATTTTGGCATAGGAAATTCTTCCACTCGTAAAGTCATTGGGCACATAGCCGAACTGGACGATGTTCTCCGAGACAAATTCCACCGGCCAGTTCTCTACGGTACTCCATAGAAACGCGATAGCTGGACTTTTGCTGACAATGAAATTGAGCTCCTGAAGATCAAGGAGGGCCTTTCGAAGCTCATCCTCCGCCCGTCTGCGCTCGGTGATATCCCTGATCGATTCGATGATGCCGACAACGTCGCCCGCTTCATCAAGAAGCGGACTGGCTGCCGCAAAGACGTAGGCACCTCTGTTATTATAGAGCGTGGGGGTGAATGCTTCGGCATGGATGACAGCGCCGATGCGTCTCACACCGGAATATTTAGCTGCCAGCTCCCTGTCATCAACGCAGACTAAATCCATCAAGGACGGGCGTACTTCGCCATAGAAAGGGATAGTAGCCTGGTGATGATGCTGACCCATTATCGAAGCCTTGGATAAACCGGTCATCTCCTCCATGGCACGGTTCCAGGCTATTATTTTATTATCCTTATCGGCAATAACGGTAGCGTCGGGCAAAAATTCGATAATATCTTGCAGTTGTTTATTGGTGGTTCTTAGGGCATCCTCCGCCCGTTTGCGTTCTGTAATGTCTGTGACGATCTCAACCACTCCCACAAGATTTCCTGCTTCATTTCTGACAGGATAAGCGCGCAACGTCCATCTCTTGCCAAGAGACGAAAAGTCATCAATCGTACAAGGTCTGCCTGTTTCAATAGCCTCCACCGCCGGGCAGATATTGCAGGGTCTGTTTAATTTGTGCAATGCTTCAAAACAATGTCTCCCCTCCATTTGACTGGACGTCATATTAAACTGACTGTTCATAGCGTTATTTGACCAGATTACCTTCATATCAGTGTCCAGATAAATAACAAGTTCGGACATAGCGTCCAGAATCGCGACCTTTTCCCCCTCTGCCTTACGCAGCGCCTCCTCCGCCCGCTTGCGCTTGGTGATGTCAAATGCTGACCCCATGACGGTGGGTTTATTCCCAAATTCTATAAACGTTGCAGCAAGATCGATCCATTTCTCTTCATTGTTTTTAGTCGTTATTTTGATCTCATACCTCGATGGCATGGATTCTCCCCGCTGTCGAGCGAAGTTTCTCTCTCTGACCAACTCCTGGAAATCGATATGTACAACATCCCAAAAATTCATATCAGCAAGATCATCTATTGTGTAGCCCGTTATCACCTCAAATGCAGGATTGGTGTAGATATATTTTGTACCCTGAATAAGAAACATTGCGGAAGACAAACTTTCCGCGAGGGCGCGGAACTTCACTTCACTCTCCCGTAGTGCTTCCTCTGTCCGCCGCCGCTCGGTGATGTCACGATGCTGCCACATTCTGCCGCTTTGTTTTCCATCAACCACGATCGGTACAAAGTCCACGAGAAGCATCCGTCCGTCGCTCATCAGCACCTCTTCTCCCACGACACGTCGTCCCTGTGCTACAGTTTCCCGGATTCGGTCCAAAGTCTCAGTAGGATAAGCATAGGCAGGACGCATTTTTTCGATCATTTCCTCCGCGGTCAATCCGATCAACTCCGATGGAAGATCCCTCAAGCCGAATAGATCACAAAAGGTCTGATTAGCATACTCGATGCGGTTGTCTTCACTGACAACTAATGTTCCGACATAGAGTTGGGATAAAATTGTGCGATGGCGTTCAGTTGTCTTACGCAGCGCCTCCGCTGCCAGCTTGCGATCCGTGACATCAATGAAGAAACCTAAGGCTGCCGGTCTTCCATGCCAGGAAACAACAGTTGCGTGAATTTCCGCCCATTTAACCATTCCATCTTTGGTAATAGCTCTGAATCTGTATGCAGAAGGGATTTCTTCGTTATTCATCCTTTTCATGTGGTGTTCAAACACCAATTCCTGATCTTCCGGATGAACGAATTCTATAAAAGACTTTGATTTTAATTCCTCCACAGAAAATCCCAACATATCTACAACACGTGGATTTACAAATTTCATCATCCCGTCTTGAATGATCGCAATTGCTTCCCTCGCGTTTTCCACTACGAGGCGATACTTCTCCTCACTGTCACGCAGTGCCTCCTCTGCCCGCTTGCGTTCCGTAATGTCCTCGAACATCCAAACAGAGCCCTCTTGAGGGTGAGAGGGATCGAGAGCTTTACCAATAGCCCTACCCATGAAGGTGGTCCCGTCGGCGCGCGGCATGACAACTTCGAAGTCGAAACTTTCGCCTCTGCTCAGGGCTGCGTATGCCTTACACCCCATTTCCTCGTACGCTTTATCGGAGGGATAGATGATCCTTGAACTGGCACCCAGTAGTTTATCCATTGTCAGGCCGAGCATCTCGGGAAGCCTCGGGTTTGCCCATTCAACGATGCGGTTGCGCACTAAGCAGATCCCCATGATGCTGTTATTCAATATCAGAACCAGAGGCTCAAGCCTGCTGTCCCAGCGAACCTTCTCATCCGCATGCCTGCTGTCTGTTTTTGATTCTTCCAGCTCGACGACTCGCTGGCGCATTTCTGCTAACTCTTCTATAAGTTGTTTTTTTGTCTTTGCTTCATCTTTCATAGCAACAGCTCACTTGTTAAAATTAGATATTAACAATAAAACCCCTTCATTCTGACTACGAGATTTCAACAGTACACAGAATTCTCCACTACTACTATAACAATTATCGGGACTTTTGCTCTAAATCTGTAATAAAAAAAGAAAATTTGATGGTCAACTTTTTTGGAAGAAGACGAGCATAAGAAGACTATTGACTGCCGGTAAGCGACACAGCCAAAAAATCACATATTGCCCGCTGAAATTCAATCGGGTTATCGGTGTGGAGGGGATGGGTGGCCAGCGGCAATTCGACGAATCTACCCAGAGGGATCATGCGGCTCATCTCCCTGGCAATCTCATCGCCCATAACCCGGCTTTCTTTACCCCGGATTATAAGGGAGGGGCATTTGATATCCCCAAGGCAGGGCCGCAAATCATATTCGTCAAAATGTGAGAGGACTTCCATATCATACCGGCGGCGGTATCTGCCGTCATCTCCGCGCCTGAGAGCGAATGAGGCGATCTCATAAAGCATTTTCTGAGCGGCATAAGGACTGTTCTTCCGGACCTCCTCGACATATTCATCGACTGATTCATAAAATGCCGGCAGCTCTTCATAGAGGTTGAGAAGGTACTTCTTATTCCATTCCGGCGGGCAAGGCTCAATATCGGCATGAATGAGGCCGGATACCTTTTCAGGCCGGAGGGAGGCATAGCGGGTTGCATGCAAGGCCCCCATTGAGTGCCCCATCAGGATGATCCCGGTCAACTGAAGGTCGCGGATCAGCCTGTCCAAATCAGACACATAATCATCACATCGATATGCCGGTGGTACAGCCCAATCGCTCAAGCCGTGGCCCCTTTGATCCAGAGCGATTATCCGCCATCGATCTGCCGCAGATCGAGAAAAATGATCCCAAATATGTGCAGTGTCTCCTATGCCGTGGAGCAGGACCATGGTCCTGGCTTGATCGCGCCCCCACTCCAGATAATGAAGCCGCAGGCTGTCTGTCCGTATGAACTTGTCTTCAGGCTGCTTTCTCATAGTAGAGACTTCCAGAGCCATGCTTATCGGAAAGTGGAAAAAATTGACCTCTGCCGGAAACTCATACCACATCTTTAGTATGACTTCTGCACTTTTTTAATGCCATGGGCTGAAGTTCCGACATAAAATGGCAGAATTTTAGCCTGACATATGGTACATATTCCGGTAGCAGGTCAATTGATGAAGATCAGCGAGATAAAAGTAAAGAGTATCCTGTCTAAATCCCAGGTCTATGATTATACGTTGAACCCTTATGTCGGCTGCGGGCACAATTGTGTCTATTGCTATGCAAAATTTATGAAGAGGTTTACAGGACACAGGGAGAAATGGGGAGAGTTTGTGAACGTAAAAATAAATGCCCCTGAGCTTTTAGCCCAGGAGGTGAAGAAGAAAAAGACCGGGAGGGTATGGATAAGCGGGGTGTGCGATCCCTACCAGCCCCTGGAGGAAAGGTATATGATCACAAAGAAATGCCTTGACATCCTCGTGGAAAATGATTGGCCTTTGACGGTTCAGACTAAATCCGCCCTTGTCATAAGAGACATCGAAACGCTGAAGAGGGCAAAGGATAGCGAGGTAGGATTTACCATAACCACGGCGGACGAGAAGATAAGAAAGATATTTGAATCGAATGCTTCACCAGTCAATAAAAGAATTGAGGCACTGGCGACGCTTCATTCCAAAGGGATCAGAACTTTTGCCATGATAGCCCCGATCCTTCCGGGCGCAGAAGGGCTGGTTAAGGAACTTAAGGGTAAAGTTAATTATGTGATTCTTGACAGACTGAATTATCATTACGCAGACTGGGTATACAAAAGGCAAGGGCTGTCATTCGCCAGTGAAGACAGCTTCTTTTCGCAAAAAGGTAAAGAGTTGAGGGGGGCATTTGAAAAGGAGGGGATCCCCTGTCAGGTCGTATTTGAAATATAGAAACCGCGATTATTAAATCTTCATCCCCCTCATTCCCGCCCCTTTGTCGCCCTGAGCATGTCGAAGGGCTGTCATTACCTTCCTTCCTTCGGGAGAAGAATTTAATCGTCTGTTCGTTTCGACTCACCGGGGACAATATCAAGGAATAGCTTTTCAGTTCCCCGCACAAGGGTCAGCGTCGTCTGCTTGCCAACCTTCTCCTCTGTTAAAAGCCGATGCAAGTCATCTATTTCTGCAACAGTCTGATTGTCAAATCCAATGATGACATCCCCTTTTAGAATACCAGCCTTGTGGGCAGGGCTGTTCGCCTCGACTGAAACCACGAAAACGCCAGTCTCATTGGGGAGACGATAGAACCTCACCAAGCGGCGATGAAGTTGAATATTTTGCCCCCCTAATCCGATAAAACTCCTCATGACCTTGCCTTCTTTGATGAGACGAGCTGCAACAAATTTGGCAGTATTAATAGCAATTGAGAAACATATACCCTGGGCAGGGAGAATTATGGCAGTGTTCACACCAATTACATCTCCCCGTGAAGTCACAAGCGGTCCGCCGGAGTTCCCCGGGTTGAGCGCTGCATCGGTTTGCATGACGTTATCGATCAGCCTGCCTGATGTTGACCTGAGTGAGCGCCCAAGAGCACTGATCACTCCTGAAGTCACTGTGCACTGGTATCCGTAAGGATTACCGATGGCGATCACGAGTTGACCTACCCTGATCTTCTGAGAATCGCCAAGTGGTGCGGATACGAAGTTTGATCCATTAATTCGAACGACCGCCAGGTCTGTATCCGGATCATCCCCTATAAGATTGGCCTGAAAATGCCGGCTATCTGCGAGGGTAACATCGATACTGTCTGCATGGTGAATCACATGGCTGTTTGTGAGTGTAAACCCATCGGGCGTGAAAATGAAACCCGATCCGGTCTGGTGCATCTTCTCTGAAAACCGTGGATTGCCTGTCTGCCTACCCCGCTCCTTCTTTTGAACCTCGATATTCACCACCGATGGGCTGACTCTCTCGGCCGCGAAAATAACGGCCTGTGAGTACGCATCAAGAAGTTCATCATCAAAAGTATGATGTCTGCCGTGAGATGCTGGTTGTGCATCGCCGGAGCCCATAGTCGATAAAAAACTAAGTGTTTTCTTCATATTCCTTCCTGTCGATTGTACTTTAAAACAATTTAATCATTGAATACTAACATTTCAAGTATAGGTGAAAAATCGACAGGTTTTATGGATTAATGAGTGTTCAGACCATCTTAGATCACATCAGGAATTCCGAAGTTAAAAATCAGAATTTCCGATATGGTGCTTGGCCCCAATGGGATGCAGCCTTCATGACAAAGTTTCAATAGGAAATATGACATATAAAAATTATCGTTCCTTGGCTGTGAACTCAACGACCTTCTTCACAGTCTCTTCGATTTGAACTTGAGGTGCATCGCCCATACGACATATGCCGTTAAGGATTCCACCCTTCATCACGGACATCCTTCTTGCCACGACATCCCCGGAAATACACCCCGTTTCCTTGACTTCAACTACTCCGCCTACCTTCAAGCGGCCTTCAATCTTACCGGCAATTGAGATGCGGTTAGCGAAGATGTTGCCTTTAACATAGGATTTCTCGCCAAGGATAACTTTTTCTCCATATACATCTCCGGTGAAAGTTCCTTCGATGAGGATCGTTCCCGTAGATCCAACCTCTCCCGTTACCTTTGAATTCTTCCCAATAATCAGGTCCAGTCTATCCGATTTCCTGTTAAACATCAGGATCTCCTTTCTGTATTTCGAATTGGATTTTCACTCACGCCTTTACGCCATTTTGCATAACGGATAGGATTCCCTGTAGCGGAACTAGTCGAACT
>DATKLL010000196.1:0-3496 GCA_035542475.1 Syntrophales bacterium | reverse complement strand
TGAGCCGTTATTGGAAGGAGTGAATGAATGAAGATAGAATACGATCCTGCTCATGATCTTTTGAACATTGAGTTCCTGAGTTCTGAACCCATAGCAGAATCGGTTGAACTTGATGGCATAATCATCGATTATTCTGAGGATAAAAGGATTGTCTCTATCGAGATTCTTGATGCAGGAAAGCGGACAACGAAAAACCCCCTCGACCTGCTCGATCTCTCGATAGTGAAAGAAAAAGCAGTAGCCTAGTCATCACTTGAACCTTTCTGCTCTACTCTATGGCTGCGCTTTTGTTGATTCGGCACTTCTGCGCTTCAGCGTTTAATGATCCCCCCTCCCCTGATTCCGCCATTAGTCCCATCGGCAAGACTTACTAACTGGGAGCTGAATATGCTCCACGGTATTTGTGGGCAGATAGGGAAAAAGATGGGGAAGTGTTAAAAACTTTACTCTTAATGAAATGGGAAGATTTAGCCTCTCTTATATTTCAAGACCTGACCTTTTATGGGCTCAAAAACTTATATTCACTTTTCCCTATCATCGGCTATCCCTTCCCTTTTCTCTTCCAAGTACTATGAAATGTGTCCTGCATGACCACAGTCATCTGATGCCATTCTTTTTCCTTAAACAGACTGATTCCCTTCATTACTTTTCTATGTATTGTCAATCTGTTAGGTTGCTTGAGGCGGACGATCAAGATACCATGATGTGTTTCGTAGCGATTCTGGAGAAAGCCCTTGTCGGTGGTAATGAGCAGCCTTTTCTCTTTCTGGACAACTTTCCAGAGCTCTTCGTCATCCACTCCCTCAAGGTTTGTTCCCCGGATATCCGTGACGTCGTGGCCAAGGGCACGCAGCTCATCTACACTCATCAGAGGAATATTTTCATCTACCAGAAGCCTCATGCAACGACTTCGTCAGGGATGACCTGTTCTTCTGTCAATTCAGCGGCATATTCAATACACGCAAGAATATCCTTACGTTTGAGGGACGGATACTCTCTAAGCAATTCTTCGATGGTATCGCCGTTTGCCATCATATGAAGAATCTGATGAACAGGGATACGCGTCCCCTTTATGCATGCCTGTCCGTGACAAATCCTTGGGTCAACAGTTATTCTCTCAAACATCTTAATGCCCCCTTTTTTCGGTTCTTCATTAGTCTATATCAAAATAGCCATTTTTTCTATAACCAGAGAAGCCGTCATTAGCGGGGATGCTCTCGCAGGCAGATATCGCGGGAAAAGCATCTAAAAGGGTGGGCTCATTGAATGGGAACTGAAGATTCTCCATGGCATATGCGGGGAGAGAGAAGAAGATGGGGAGGTGAGTTAGGGAAATGCATAGTACGTCGCACCGTGATAATACAATCCGCTCTCTTCATCCCGCTCCTTACCTGTATATCGATAGCGCTTGGCCGCAGCCTTGACCAGTTCATTGAAGAGCAACCCTAAAGTACCTGTGCTGTGCCTTGATGAGGTGGGTTACACATTAGCCACTAGGGAACAGGCAGATTGTATTTTCCAGATATTCGTAAAAAGGAACGAAATCTTTACGACTATAGTTACTACTAACTTCATCCCATCTGAGTGGAACAAGGTCTTTGAGTGCATTACCGCATCGGCTATTCTGGATCGCTTGAGTTTCAACGGACACTTTCTAATATTCGAGGGGAGGTCCTATAGAAATAGAAACAAAAAATAAATGCCATATTTGCAAACCTACAATCTAACAATCAAATCACTGAGAGCGGATGCTCAGGATTCGCCCGTCCTCATCAGTTGAATCAGTTTCTCCGCTGAAAACTATTTCACCCGGCAATGAAGAACCTGCGGCAGAGACCGCAGGTTATCTTATCGTAAGGAATTGTTTTTTATATTCGCTCGCTAACCCTGCGGCAAACCGAAGGGAATGCGCTCGCTATCCGTTTCATAAAAATGCCTCCAATCACACCAAACATTTTCTTTGCTCAAAAGTTTTATCAAAAGTAACACATCATATGTTTATTTCAACTGTTTGATTAATAATTATTGTGCAAAAAAATATCACACATTCCCCTGCAAAATATGCCTAAAAAAAAGCAAGAAATGAGTAGAAATTTCTCATTTATTCTGAAATGCTTGACTTATAGCACGCCATAGGAGTCAACCAGGCAGCAAGAAAACAGGCATTGATGATAATCATTGCTAAAATCATTGCATTTATTGCGGGATGGGTTTGACGTTAAAAACCGCACATTCATAGTAGGAGCCACACATGAAATTGACAGATTTTATTCCTGGTGCTGAGCAATTAAAACTGATTCAAGGGATTGAAGAGAGACTTCTTCGGCGTAAGCGCGTTGAGAATACAAGTCTCATAATTGCTGTCTTTATCACTGTGTTCACCTTACTTCTTGATGCTTTAACTTCAAAAAAATATTCCATTGAAGTCATAATTCAATATCTCAATAATTTCACAAAATTTGTCTGGTACATACTCATAGGTGAATCAGCCGTTGCATTTCGGCAATATAAGCCAGTCTACGAATTATCAGGATTATTTATTGCTTTAACTTTTTTTGCATTCTATCTTTTGCTTAAGAGGACACAAATTCTATTCAAATATTCCGAAGAGCCCTTCCGATACACCTTCTGGATTGAACCTTTCAAGCATGTGAGAGATACCGAAAAGGAACCGTATAAGATCGGGGCCGAAGACAGGTTCCACAACCTGCTCCACCACGATCTCATGGAAAGGCTCAATGAAAGAATAAAGAGACTTTCCTTACTCAATCCTGAAAAATTAGACGATGCCGGCAAAAAGAATCTATCGTCACATATTCACATCGCCGGACATTACACGATTCGGGAGGCAAGAAAAGACGAGTGGGTAGTCCACGTTATGCCCCGCTTGCGTATTGGCCCGTCTGTCAGACCTGAAACATTGGCGAATCCCATCAAATACACGCTCGATAATTGCGAAACACTGTGCACACTGGAACGCCTTGACGCAGATCAATATAATCACCTAATAGAACGTATTTATTCAGGCATTGCCACGGAGATTTACCGACAGATCAAGATTGACCTGAGGGAGAAGACAGACCTCTTTCCTACAAAATATCTCAAGGCCATAGCACTATACCATGAAGCCGAGGATTTCGCCCGTTCCAATACAATCGATGCATATGACCATGCAATAGAGCTATACAAGGAATCGCGTAGGCATTTTGATATCGTTAATGTAACGCCGATCACAAAATGTTTACTTAGATTACCCTTTTTGCTTTGGAGTAAAGAAATATCTTTTCAGCACATGATGTCAAGGGTGGAGCTCGGATATGCGAAGTGTCTTATTTACAGACGGCAGATCTCAGCTCTTTCGGGACGACCCAAGAACCCCTTATTTGAAATCCGGAAGAGACTTGATAACGTTATCAACAATCTCCTTTTAATCAACAGCGGAATCGAGAAAAGTCGGCCGTCAGTTTCAAGGGGGAAAATAACGTCAAATGATGAG
>DATKLL010000195.1:0-44078 GCA_035542475.1 Syntrophales bacterium | reverse complement strand
GTACTACTGTCGCTCGTCCATTTTGATACACCCGGAGACCGAAACGGCGGCAAAGTTCTGAGAAACCTCTGGGACTATCTGGCACCGGGCTGGTCTTCTGAATCTCAAGTGGACAGGACACTTTCGGGAAGTCGTCAACTTCCGTACTTTCCTCAAAAAATTCATGATGCCGTGCAGGAAATTCAGGCGGCCACGGAGGAATTTATCTCCTTCGGTGCGAGAAATTTCCTGTGGTATTGGCGCAACCCCCTGCTTCTACAGTGGCGCCGTGGCATCCGCGGCCTGGAATACGGAACACTGGCCGTGATGATCGATAAAATTGTGAAACTTCTTATCCATCCCCGGTCTGACGGTACCAAGGATCAACAGGAAACTCCCGAAGAGAAGTATGCGGCACTGCTGACAAATGATCTTTTGGAAATACGGGATCGACTGATTCCTTTTGTCAAAAAGGCAAAGTCTCTTGTACTCAGAGAGCGGTATTACATGAATACGGCCCACCTTTCTCCGACAGAATGCGCCGACAAGGACATCAACTCTCTGAGACAGGAACTTTTTGGCCCTGCCATGAGTCACGGGGGACATTTCAAGGATCTCATCGACGCAGTGGATCGCCTTCTGTACCGCCTGATCAAATAATCATGCTATTTTAGGATATCGCCATGGATGCCGGGCATGTTTTGATAGGCAAATTTTGCCGCTCTTATGCTCGGACCGGCTTCATTAGCTTCCCAATATTCCTGGATAGGACAATCATCTCCAAGGTATCTGCTGGAAACCATTACCAAATCAGCATACAATACCGCTCCCATCGAGAGATTCGTCCTGGCACACGGTTTGCTATCGATACAGATTACCTTTACACATTTATTAAATAAGGAGGCTTATCATGTTAGTATCCGGAATAAATTCTAACATCAACATTAACCAAGCCAATAACCAGCAAACAAAATTTCAACAAATAAGAGATAATTTTCAGCAGCTTGAGCAGGCCTTGCAATCCGGCAACTTGAGTGGCGCCCAGCAAACATTTGCAGTACTACAACAATTGATGCCTGATTTATTTCTGGACAATAACATACAAAACGGTCAGACAAGTAGCGGTCATGGCCTATTTCGGACAGATTTCAATGCGATCGGTCAGGCTCTTAAATCGGGCAATCTATCGGATGCAAAGGCTGCTTTTACAAAACTTCAACAGGACGTGTCCTTAATTAATAAGGGGCACCATAACCGATATCCCAACGTGGCCGGCTCTCAGAATTCAATACCCCGTTCAAAAGGTAGTCCAAGCCTGACCAATATAAGCAGCGGCAACATTCAATCTGTCGGCAATAAAATTAATTTAACAGCATGATAAAAGGGAAATGTGTTGAATGTGCCCAATGGCGCACCGTTTGTAAACATGAAACAGTAAGGACTATTTAAAATAAGGACAGGGATGTATTTCTTGTCTCGACAATTTTTTGGTAAGGTGAATTATGGACGTTAAACCACCAAACGCTCAAATTCCCATCAATGTCCCTGCTACGTATCAACGAACTGCCCAAATACTACAACGTGCTTCCCTCCAAACCAGGCTGGTTTCTCCTGATGATATTATCGATTGCGTTGAAATACAGACGGGTAAACCATCGACGGTAAACACACACATAGTTAAATATAAACCTTCAAATACACCTCCAATGAAGGACAAAGGGGCATTCATAGATGTATGGATTTGAGGCCTGCTTATTTTCATCAAAGTTTGCTGGGGTAAAATAGATCATTGGGCTGCACTCATTCCTACATGTCGATAATGAATTATGCGCAAAATGCCGATAAAGGATATGAAGGAGAAATATAAATGAAATTTCGAACGTACTACTTAAAAAATTACAGATTGTGTTTGCCAAATGCAAATTTTTGTGATTTAAGTCACGCGAATACGCGTGGCACTTTGTTATACTGGCAACACTATAACTAATCTATAATTATGGGAGTTGGGAATGAAGCGTATTTTATTTGTTCTGATTCTTGGATTTCTTTTCCTCGCCACGGCTCAACCGGCTTTTTCTCTTTCCCAAAAAGTCATTCGCGCTAAGGCATGTATCATCATCAACGATGATGATTCAATCCTTTACGCAAAAAACCCCTCGGCAAAGCTTCCACCTGCCAGTACAGTAAAACTTGTAACTGCCATGGTCGCCCTTGATTATCTTGACCCGGCAATGGAGATAATCGTAACCAAGTATACCGCCACGCCTCGCTCCATAAAGCCCAGGCTTAAAGTCGGAGACAAACTGACCGTCTCTGACCTCCTTCACTTGGTCCTGATGAAATCCATCAATTCTGCTGCCGTGGCTTTGGCCGAAGCAACCTCAGGTTCCGAAGACGTATTTGTGGAGTTGATGAATCAGAAGGCACTCGATATCGGGGCAAACGATACTCATTTCGAGAATGCCTCAGGCCTGCCCAAAGGCACGCAATACACAACAGCCCGTGATCTTACGATCATCCTTAAGCACGCCCTTACATACCCTTTGATTAAAGAAATAATCGGCAAAAAAGAAGCAGTGATTACAACAACAGCGGGAAGAGAATTATACATGGGAAACACCGACGCGCTGCTCTGGTACAGAAGCAACATGGTAGGCGGCAAGACCGGGTTTACGAGAAGCGCAAGGCACTGCTTCGTGGGCGCAATGTATACCGATAAAGGACTCATTTATACTGCCGTACTCGGCGCCCCGTCAAGAAGCCGTTTATGGACAGGTACCCTAATACTGGCCGACATGAGCGCCAATCCTGACCTCTTAAATACTATAGACACAATCGATGAACCACTCGCAACTAGAAACAAAAAGTACAGGCACCACAAACAACTGAAATCGAAAAAGAAAGCAAAGCATGTGAATGCCTAAATTTAAAACCTTCCCACGTTTTATCGACTCCTTAAATACCTCTCTAATTAAAATATTCTTATCTGATTTCTTTACAGTCATGTTATAATCCCTTTAAAAGCTATTACTGCTTACTCCTAATTTTTATGGAGGGCGAAAACAAGCTGTGTAGGACGGATTTTGATTCCTTCCGCAGTTCGATCCCGTGCAGGGGCGGCGGATAAAATGACGGAGGACTTAGCAGGAACAAACCTAGGCGTAATTAATCTGAGGCAGCTTTGAAGATTCTTATTGTCGATGATGAACTGAACATTCGAAAGACTCTGTCGCTTTGTCTGGAAACGGAAGGGCATAACGTCATCTCTGTCAGTAATTATCAGGATGCCCTTTCTGAAAATGCCCGCCAGTCCTTTGACATGGCATTTGTTGATCTTCGTCTCGGCCTGGATAGCGGTCTGGACCTCATTCCTGCGCTACTCGCAGGATCACCCTGGCTGAAGATAGTCATCATCACCGCCTATGCGTCGATCGACACTGCCGTGGCGGCAATAAAACTGGGCGCTACTGATTATATCCCGAAACCTTTTACACCTGCCCAGGTGATTCTTGCTGTTCAGAAGGTTGCAGAGGTACGTTCACTGGAGCAGCGAGTTGATGCCCTCCAGGCAGATTTGAACCGTATCACCCCTGAAGTGGACCTGAACACCACAAGCCCGATTATGCAGCGGGCTATCGAGCTTGCCAGGCAGGTGGCTCCATCCGATGCGATTGTCCTTCTTACGGGAGAGAACGGAACCGGAAAAAGTATTCTTGCACGGGCAATTCACGAATGGAGCAAACGGGCAAATAAGCCCTTTGCCGAAATCTCATGCCCGGCACTTTCAGCGGAACTTTTGGAAAGCGAACTTTTTGGACATGCCAAAGGCGCCTTTACCGGTGCGGTGCGAGACCACTCCGGACGGATTGCCTTTTGTGAAGGAGGAACTTTGTTCCTTGATGAGATCGGTGACCTTCCCCTGTCTGTTCAGCCGAAGCTTTTAAGATTTATCCAGGAAAGGGAATATGAACGTCTGGGTGATCATGTGACCCGAAAGGCGGATGTCCGCCTGGTTGCAGCTACCAATTCAAATCTTGATTACGCTGTTAAGGATCACAGATTCCGGGAGGATCTTTACTATCGGCTGAACGTGATCCAAATAGAGCTTCCGCCGCTCCGGGAACGGCCGAACGATATAGTCAACCTTGCCAGGCGATTACTGACTTTCTTCGGGAAGAACAATCATCGGGCATCCCAGCACTTCACCAACGAAGCGCTACAAGTCCTGCGCCGTTATATCTGGCCGGGAAATGTGCGTGAGTTACGAAATGTCGTCGAGCGGGCCTCCATACTCTGCAATTCGGAATCGGTTGGAATCGAATACCTGCCGGAAAAGCTTTTGACTGCTGAAGAATGCCTAAAACCGGGTGATCTTATCTCCTTAGATAAAATCGAGGAGATACACATCCGTCGAGTCCTGGCGTCAACTAAATCATTGCAGGAAGCCGCCGAAATCCTCGGAGTTGATCAGGCGACGCTCTGGCGGCGGCGGAAACGTTACAATATCTAAGCGGGTTCATACTCTTCTTTCATTCCAAATATCCTGAAAGCATATTGCATTTTACAAGGACGTAGAATCATTCTTCTTGCAAAATGCACGACAAACCAACCTTTGTAAATTTCTAAGCAGTTGATTTCTCATAATTTTCCCTTCGGCATATCTGTTGCTAAATACTATAATCAAGATTTAAAGGAGGACAACCATGCTTGGTTTGCGACATAAGCTGCTTCTCGGATTTGGGGGGCTTTTGCTGATCATTGCATTGATCGGTATTCAAAGCATAACTAAAGTTACAACCCTGGGTGGTGCTATTGACGTCATTCTTAAGGAAAACTACCAAAGCGTGCTCGCCTGTCAGGATATGAAGGAATCCCTGGAAAGAATGGACAGCGGCGCCCTCTTCATCATTTCAGGTTCTGAAAAAGAGGGAAGAGAAGCTATTGATGGGAATGTGCCGGTCTTCGAAAAGGCACTCCAAATCGAATTGAACAACATCACACTCCCGGGCGAAGGTGAAAAGGCAGCTCATTTGAGGGAACTTTTTGGACGGTATAGAACAATGATCCAAGCCATAGGGGATAAAACATTGTCAGCAGAGAGGCGGCGTCAGATTTATTATACCGATCTTTTTCCATTGTTTCGAGAAATTAAAGATACGGCAAACGTTATCCTCACTATGAATCAACAGAATATGTACGATGAAAACCAGTCGGCGCGCCATAAGGCAGCCAGGGCGCGTGAACAAATGTATTTTCTTTTACTTCTCGGAGCCATTGTAGCCATTGCTTACATGTTCTTGATCGGCAAATGGATCCTTCGTCCGATTAATCGTCTGACACAGTCTGTCGATGAAATCAAGCAGGGGAATCTCGATCTTGTGGTCGCGAGTAACACCCGCGACGAGATAGGACACCTTTCAGCTGCATTCAACGAGATGACGGCAAGTCTCAGAGAAATCCGCCGCAGTGAAGAGCTGAAGCTTGTCCGGATGCAGCATTCCACACAGGAGACATTTAATAATCTTCCCGATGTTGCGGCAACCATAGACCTGGAAGGAAGGGTGGAGGTATCGACAGAAACAGCCAGAAACATCTTTGGCCTCAACCGTGGCGTCCAGATCCAGATTCTCCCCTATAAGTGGATGACTGATCTTTTCAGAGAGGCACTTAAAGGCGATCAGACATTGATGAACCAGGACAATATCTCTCTCATACAGCATTTCATTAATACGGAAGAACACTACTTCCGGCCAACTGCTGCACCTATCTTGAATAATCGGAAGGAAGTGACCGGTGTGATCTTGATTCTGAAAGACGTAACAGAGCAACTCGAGCACGATGAGCTGAAGCGGGGTGTCATCTCAACAGTCTCCCACCAATTAAAGACCCCTCTTACTTCGATCCGCATGGCTCTCCATCTCCTCCTTGACGAAAAATTGGGGCCTTTAACCGCAAAGCAGGCGGATCTTCTGATTACTGCACGGGAAGACAGCGATCGCCTTAATAGAATCCTCGAAAACCTTCTTGACCTCAGCCGCATCGTATCCGGGAAGGTGGCCATGGAATTGCACACAGCCCAACCTCACCAGATGGTACTTGAGTCGGTCGAATCTTACCGGGCAGCAGCGCGGCAGCGCGGCATTGAACTAAAGACGGAGTTGCCCGATGATTTGCCAGATGTCTGGGCTGATACACTGCAAATAGCGCACGCTTTTGCTAATCTGCTTTTTAATGCCTTGAAGTATACCGAATCCGGCGGCACAGTCACCGTGTCCGCACGGGCCGACGAAGGACACGTTCGTTTCTTAGTTTCTGACACGGGGAAAGGAATACCAGAGCAGTACCTTCCGAAGGTTTTTGATCGATTCTTTCGTGTGCCAGGACAAGAGACAGAGTCAGGTATAGGGCTGGGGCTTGCCATCGTTAAAGAAATTATCGAGGCCCACGGCGGATCTGTGAGCGTAGAAAGTCGTACAGGTGAAGGAAGTGTGTTTTCATTTACACTTCCGAGAACTGATAAAGTATCAAAGGACACGATTGTATGATTGATATGACATACGTTTTAACAGCGGTAATTTTCTTCGCCCTGTGTATTTCTTATGTCCGGTTTTGCGGGAGGCTTTAGGGTATGGCTGAAATCATTGTCCTCGTGATCGGGTTGTTCCTGATCGTCTATCTCTTTTTCGTAATACTGCGTCCTGAAAAATTTTAACAGCATCCGCTTTTCCCACATTCTGGGGGGACAAAGATAGGATAATAAGGTGATTTTTCATGAATATCTATGGTTGGATTCAATTGATTGTCTTCATCGGCCTTCTTATTTTGCTGACAAAGCCGATAGGAGTTTATCTCACACAAGTTTTAAACCCTGAGGGTAAGACCTTTCTCGATCCGGTTTTTCGACCTCTGGAAAAACTGCTTTACCGGCTTTTTGTAGTTGACCCAAAAAAAGAACATACGTGGCAGGAGTATGCCCTCTCACTTCTGGTCTTCAGCCTGATTAGCCTTGTGTTCACCTATATTATCCTCCGTATTCAGCAATACTTGCCATTGAACCCCCAGGGGTTTGGACCGGTAAGCGAGCACCTGGCCTTCAATACGACCATCAGTTTTACAACCAATACCAACTGGCAGAGCTATGGAGGGGAATCCACGCTTTCGTATTTCTCCCAGATGGTCGGTCTGGTAATCCATAATTTCGCTTCCGCAGCCGTGGGAATAGCTGTGGCCGCAGTTCTGGTAAGAGGCATTGCCCGGCAGTCCGTTCGCACGGTCGGCAATTTCTGGGTTGATCTTGTCCGTATAAATATTTATCTGCTGCTCCCGATCTGCGTTCTATATGCCCTGTTCCTTGTCTCCCAAGGAACGATCCAAAATTTCAAGCCTTACGATACGGCGCAGCTTACAGAAGCCGCCGTAATCCAGGTTGCCGTAAAGGATGCATCCGGTAAGGAAATAACTGCTCAGGGGAAGCCGGTTATGGAGGATCAGAGGATTGAAACACAGACAATCGCACAAGGTCCCGTGGCCTCGCAGGTAGCGATCAAGATGCTGGGGACCAACGGGGGTGGATTTTTCAATGCCAATGCCTCTTACCCTTTCGAGAATCCGACACCGTTTTCCAATTTTGCGCAGATACTTTCTATTTTTCTTATACCAAGTGGCCTTACTTACTATCTGGGCCGGGCAGTGAAGAATCAGCGGCATGGCTGGACCGTCTGGGGAGCTATGCTCGCGCTTTTCCTGGCAGGGGTACTGACATGCTGGTGGGCAGAAACAGCGGGGAACCCGAGGATGCACGCCCTCGGCGTGGATACCAATGGAGGCAGCATGGAGGGGAAGGAAGTCCGCTTTGGAATATTCGCATCCGCGCTTTTTGCCACTGTGACAACAGATGCCTCATGCGGGGCCGTCAACGCGATGCATGATTCCTTTACACCCCTGGGCGGATTAATCCCTCTTTTCAACATTCAGCTGGGAGAAGTTGTATTCGGTGGTGTGGGAGCCGGCCTTTATGGAATGCTTGTCTTCGTTTTATTGACTGTCTTTTTAGCGGGACTCATGGTCGGCCGCACACCCGAGTACCTGGGCAAGAAGATAGAGGCTTATGACGTAAAGGTAAGTGTCTTATACGTAATGGTTCCTGTCTTCACAGTTCTGGGATTTACCGCCTGGGCCGCCGTTAGCGCCTGGGGTATAGCCGGACTCAATAACACTGGTCCTCACGGTTTCAGTGAAATACTCTATGCCTTTTCATCAGCCGTCGGAAACAACGGCAGCGCTTTTGCCGGTCTCAGCACCAACACCTACTGGTACGACACGACGATGGGCATTGCCATGCTATTGGGCCGCTTTTTCATGATCGTTCCGGTCCTTGCCCTGGCGGGCAGCCTGGCGCAAAAGAAGCAGATTGCCCTGAGTGGGGGCTCTTTTCCCGTTGACGGGCTCATGTTTGCAGCTCTCCTTCTCGGTACAGTTCTTATAGTCGGGGCTTTGACCTTTCTGCCCGTACTGGCGCTTGGCCCTATTGTCGAACATCTCTTGATGACAGGATCGCAGATTCTCTATTAAGGAGCAATGACGATGTCACTCAAAGCGCATTCTATCTTTGATCGGGAAATCATATCACAGGCATTGATCGAGTCTGCAAAGAAAATGAATCCTACGCATATGGTTAAGAATCCCGTCATGTTCGTCACTGAGGCGGGCGCTTTTATTGTAACTGCCGGACTCTTCCTCATGCGGGGTAGTGAAAATCTGGGTTTCGGTCTGCAGATTGCTTTATGGCTCTGGTTCACCGTGTATTTCGCCAATTTTGCGGAGGCCATGGCTGAAGGCAGAGGAAGGGCGCAGGCCAACGCCCTCAGAAAGACGCGGACCCGGACAATAGCGAATCGCATCCGCACCGATGGGACGGTGGAAAAAATCCCCGCAGAGCAGCTGAGAAAAATGGAATTGTTCATAGTGTCTGCAGGTGAAATCATACCTGCCGATGGTGAGATCATCGAGGGGGTTGCCACTGTCGATGAATCGGCCATTACAGGAGAATCGGCACCTGTAATCCGCGAAGCCGGCGGGGACCGGAGCGCTGTTACCGGGGGGACAAAGGTTCTGTCGGACTGGATCAAGGTCCGTGTGACGGCAAACCCGGGTGAGAGTTTTTTGGATCGGATGATCAGTCTTGTAGAAGGCGCCAAGCGTCAGAAGACACCGAATGAGATTGCCCTCACGATTCTTCTCGCCGCTTTGACTATTATTTTCCTCGTTGTCATCATCACGCTGAAGTTCTATGGACTCTATGCGGGAATATCCTTTTCAGTCACAGTCCTGGTGGCTTTGCTGGTCTGTCTGATTCCGACCACTATCGGCGGCCTTTTGAGCGCCATCGGCATTGCGGGGATTGACCGCATGGTGCAGAGAAACGTCCTGGCCATGAGCGGCCGCGCTGTTGAGGCGGCAGGCGACGTGGACGTGCTGCTTCTAGATAAGACAGGAACCATCACATTAGGAGACCGGCAGGCCACCGAATTTATCCCTGCCCCCGGCATCACCGTAGAGGAACTGGCCGATGCTGCGCAGTTGGCCTCACTGGCCGATGAGACGCCGGAGGGAAGAAGTATCGTCATTCTGGCGAAAAAATATGGTTTGAGAGGCCGCTCGATTTCCGAAATGCCACAAGCTAGATTCATCAACTTCACGGCGCAGACACGGATGAGCGGTGTTGATCTGGATGAACGCCGGATCCGGAAAGGGGCGACCGATGTAATGCAGTCATTTGTCGGCGGGCATTTCCCCGTTGAGGTCCATAATACCATTAACCGTATCTCCCAGGCTGGCGGAACTCCTCTCGTGGTCGTCAATGGTGCACAGGTCCTGGGCGTTGTCCATCTGAAGGACATTGTGAAAGGAGGGCTCAAAGACCGGTTTGAACGGTTCCGGGCGATGGGGATCAAGACCGTGATGATCACCGGCGACAACAAGCTTACTGCTGCCTCCATCGCCAGAGAGGCAGGCGTGGACGACTTCATCGCCGAGGCCCGGCCCGAAGATAAGCTGGTATTGATCCGTAAGGAGCAGGCTAAGGGACACCTGGTTGCGATGACCGGCGACGGCACAAACGACGCGCCCGCGCTGGCTCAGGCCGATGTGGGCGTTGCCATGAATACAGGCACGCAGGCAGCGAAGGAAGCAGGAAACATGGTGGACCTCGATTCCAACCCAACGAAGCTGATAGAGGTCGTTGAGATTGGAAAACAGATGCTCATCACGCGCGGAGCCCTGACAACATTCAGCATCGCCAATGACGTGGCGAAATATTTCGCAATCATTCCGGCCATGCTTGTCGGCTCTTTCCCGGTCATAGAACCTCTTAATATTATGAGACTTCAATCACCGGACAGCGCGATCCTGAGCGCTGTTATCTTCAACGCCCTCATCATTATCGCCCTCATCCCTCTCGCCCTTCGCGGTGTGAAGTTCCGGCCGGTGGGAGCGGCAGCCCTTCTGAAGCGCAACATTCTTATTTACGGCCTCGGCGGTATCATTGCGCCATTCCCAGGGATAAAAATGATAGACATCCTTGTTAATGCCTTACGTCTCACGTGAAGGGGAATTGCCATTGTGAAAAAACTGTTGACGGAAATTAGAATCTCCTTCGCCGCCATACTGGCCTTGGCTGTGCTTTTATGCGGCCTATACCCGGCACTGGTATGGATAATATCCCAAGCTATTTTCCATAACGAGGCCAATGGTTCGCTTATCATCAAGAGCGGCAGAGTTTTGGGATCGAGCCTTCTCGCACAGGGATTTACCGGCGCAAAATATTTTCATCCCCGGCCGTCAGCGGCAGGCTCCGGTTATGAAGCCGCCAATTCCGGAGGAAGCAACCTTGGCCCTCTTTCAAAGAAGTTGATGGAAGACGTTGAACTACGTGTCAGTAACTACCGTGCCGAGAATAATCTCTCTACTGAAACCCGAATACCGGCTGATGCGGTAACCGCATCAGGAAGCGGCCTTGATCCGCATATCAGCCTGGAAAATGCCTTGCTGCAGTCCTCACGTGTCGCAAAGGCACGAGGATGGAGCGTAGAAGAGGTGCATGGTAAGATCACGGCCCGCACGGAAGGGAGATTCCTGGGGATATTTGGTGAACCCAGGGTGAATGTTTTGCTCTTGAACCTGGATATGGATGGGAATAAATGAAATATGTCTGATGAAAATCGAGCAGATGCTTTTTTAAGGATGATTCGCCGGGCACAGCGCGGCCATCTGAAGATATATCTCGGGTATGCCGCAGGTGTGGGAAAAACCTACCGTATGCTCCAGGAGGCGCATCAACTCAAGGGTGAAGGGATCGATGTAGTCGTGGGGCTTGTGGAGACTCATGGCCGGGCGGATGTCGCCAAACTCCTGGATGGGTTGGAAATAATCCCCAGGCGCAGACAGGAATACCGCGGCATCACTATCGAAGAGATGGATGTTGATGCGGTAATTGCCCGGAGGCCTCAAATTGCTCTTGTGGATGAGCTCGCACACACCAACGTGCCGGGCAGCCGCAATGAGAAGAGGTATCAGGATGTCCAGGATATACTTGCCCAAGGGATTCATGTCATCACTACCTTGAACATTCAGCATTTGGAAAGCCTTTATGACATCGTTGAGAGGGCGTCCGGGGTTAAGGTACACGAGCGCATCCCCGATGCCATCCTTGCCGATGCGGACCAGATTGTAAATGTGGATTTGACCACGGAAGATCTGAGCGAACGTTTGAAAGAAGGCAAGATATATCCGCTGGAGCGCATTGAAACAGCCCTGGCAAACTTCTTCAAAAAATCAAACCTGGAGCAGCTACGTGAGCTGACATTGCGGGAACTGGCATCGCAGATCGACCTGCGATACCGCGATGATTTGGAAGAAGAGGTTGCGGCGACGCCCGATCAGGTGATGGTCTGTCTCAGCTCAAAAGGCCCTAACAGTGAAAAACTCCTCCGATATGCCTCACGGCTGGCAGGCAGGCTCAACCGAAACTGGTATGCCGTCTATGTTCAGACACCATCGGAGTCGCCCACAGCCATCGACGCACGGACACAGAATCTGTTATCGGGTACTTTAACCCTCGCAAAGCAGCTCGGGGCTATTGTGTTCACCTTCAAGGGAGAAGATATCGTAAAGACGATATTACAGTTTGCAAAAGAGTACCGTGTAGGTCATATCGTGATCGGCAGCCCGAGAAGGATTCCTTTCTGGAAATTCCTGTTTGGCGAACGCAGTGTCGCCGAACGACTAATCCATGACGCCAGGGGTGTTAATGTCACTGTATTAGACACGCAGGAGCCGGAGGCGGCCGTCCCCCTTCCGGTGGAAGCAAAGATTATCCAAGAGGAAGCAATCCCTTCAGTCCCTCCGGAAACCAATGGTAAAAGTTTAAGTCAATTCTTATCCCGCGATAGCATCGTCATCTGGGATACACCCATAGCAAAAGACGATTTGCTCAGTGCTCTCGCGGAGGCGGCGCAGTGCTCAAATAGTATCGATCAAAGATTAAAGGGGCTTGATGCAATAAGAAAAAGAGAAGAAGAAGCTTCAACCTTTTTTAACGAAGGGGTTGCCTTCCCCCACGCGAGGATTGAGGGATTAAAACGCGCGTGTGTTGCTCTCGGGCTGACCCACCGGGGTGTGCCCGATGTAGTGACGGAGAAACCCATTGAATGCGTATTCTTAATCTTCTCACCTGCTGATATCCCTGATGAACAGCTTAAAATACTCGCGCTGGCCAGCAAGGCCGCCCAGGACAGGCATCTGATGGACAACTTGCGTTATGCGAAAAACGCTGCTGAGGTATATACAGCCATTCAGAACTGGGAAGCTGTCCCATAATCTGCTCAACTTATGAACGGCCTTCGTTACAGCCCCCTTCCGGCTGATCTTGTTTCAGAAACAGGCGGATTCTTCGGTTGGCCGGAATTTGCAGTGTTGTCGTCATATTTCTTAAGCGATTGTTTGGTTTTATCTTTGTTGTCCATTTGTAACTGCTCCCCGGGCTCCTCCTGATCCTCACTTTCAATTTTTTCAGACTCACTCATGACCTCATCATACTCAGGAATCACGATGCCTCTTCTTACCATGATTTCGTAAATCTTATCAGAGCGGTTCTCAACATACCTTGAATCACCGGCAGGGTTAAACCTTCTGGGATTGGGAAGAACGGATGCCAGCCGCGCCGCCTCTTTCGCCGTCAGCTCCGACGCGGACTTGCCGAAGTAACTATGGGCGGCAACGCCGATGCCGAAAAGACCATCACCCCATTCAGCAACATTCAGGTAAAGCTCGATTATCCTTTTTTTGGAAAGATTTCTCTCAATCCGCCAGGTAAGGATAGCTTCCTTTATCTTCCGAACAGGATTTTTTGAAGGGGT
The DNA here is from genome assembly GCA_035542475.1 of Syntrophales bacterium. Taxonomy (GTDB): domain Bacteria; phylum Desulfobacterota; class Syntrophia; order Syntrophales; family UBA2185; genus DATKLL01. The sequence continues at coordinate 30,684 of DATKLL010000195.1, read as the reverse complement.
TAGATACAGGTTCTTTGCGAGCTGCTGACTTATTGTACTTCCGCCTATGGCAAATTTTTTCTTTTTAATGTCCTTTTCAATGGCCTTTTGTATGGCATCGTAATCAAATCCCTCATGGGTCCAGAATTTATCATCCTCCGCAATAATCACCGCCTTGATGACATAAGGAGAAACTTGCGCGAGCGGTATCCATTGACAACTTATTTTTTTCTTTTTATTCTGACTCTGCCACTCTTGCTCCCGATATTCCATAAAAGCCGTTTTTTTGAGGTGCATCTTTCTCAGCTTTGATACATCCGGGTAAACAAAATACACACCAATACTTAGAAAGAGAGCAGCTGAGAGGATAACAAGAAGTATTTTAATTAATTTCTTCATTATCGCAAAATTTCCATGATCAAATAATCTCCCATCCTCTTTTCCAAAGGGCATAAGAGGGATTTTCCTCCTCATTTGCTGTAATGTCAGAAGATCGTGAATGTGTCATACACCAAATTGTCTCATATTTAAAGCCGAGAGACATAATTTCAACCGGGCTTCCCAGATAATATACACAGAGCTTTGAAAAACCACACCTTATGTCAGTTTGAAAAGCAAAACGACAATTTTATGCCTTAGCAGCTATTTATAAAATTTTTCCCTTTGATAAAAATAACAAAGAGGCAGCTTTTTAACGTTTTCTAATAATGGTCCCATTGTATCAAATATATTGCCATAATTAACTCACATTTGTGCTTGTGCTATACAAAATAATTGCATTTATGTTCACTAGTTAGAAGATTTTATTCCTGTAAATAAATGAAGCATTCATCGGAAAAGTAAAACATACCCACATTCAGTTAACTGTAAAATGTTACTAAGAATTTCTAATTTGGCACGAGTTTTGATACATTTAACCAGACGGGTCATTAGAAGGTGAATAAACAAGTCTTCACAAGTAGAATATTCGTGATTTAAATCACAGCTTTTTACCATCTTCTAAAATATATTATACATGACGATCCTTTAAAAAATGTCGTTTGTGAGAAAATTTGTTTTGACTTACAAATATTTTTTTTGTAGAAGATTTTGTTAGCTTTTCTGTGTGCAGTTTGTAATCCATTTCAAAATCTGTGCACCGTTAACAAAATGTGGGTTCCCCCGAATGGAAAAGAGGAGGTACTTCATGATGAAACGGCAGATTTTCCTATGGATGGGACTGGTTGTCCTGTTCACCGCATTTGGCCTCAGCCAAGAGGTGCTTGCAAAGGAATATAAAGTCAGACAGGGTGATTCACTCGCCAAGATTGCAAAAAAATTTGGTATCACTACCCAGGCATTGATGGAAGCCAATGGTCTGACAGGCAGTACCCTCAAACCAAAACAAATTCTAACCATCCCGGATAACGGTAAAAAACAAGTTGCCAAATCTAACAAGGCACATTCTTATAGTGTGGAATACTACGTGGTGAAAAAAGGAGATACCCTTCAGACCATCGCGAAAAGCACCGGCCACTCAATAAATGAAATCAGAAAGCTTAATCACGTAAACGCAAGATCCTTGAAAATAGGCCAAAAACTCATACTGGAAAGGTATGGTCCCGTAAGAGAGCTGGTTGCGGCTAAGACGGACGAAATGGATGAAACAGAAGATGATGATGATGATCTGCTTGATGAGGATGAAGACATTGTCATGAATGACAGCCTGCTGGAAGTGGAAAAGGATATCCAAGCAAGAGCTGAATTGTTGGGTAAATGGAGCAGTCCCCATGAACGATCATTATTTGTCCGAGTCGCCAAAGGATTCTTAGGAGCTCCTTATCGTTTAGGCGGTTCATCTGTCAGGGGCTTGGATTGTTCAGCCTTTGTAAGAAAGATTTACGAATTTTTTGATGTCAGCCTTCCCAGGACAGCAAGAGAGCAAGCTCATGTAGGGCAGCGTGTATCGAGGGATGAACTTAAAGAAGGCGACCTTGTTTTTTTCAACACGAGGCGGGCATATGGCCATGTTGGTATATATATAGGCAACAATGAATTTGTCCATGCCGCAGCCGGCCGTCAGAGAATGGTCAGGATCGATACACTTGATAAACCTTACTACAATAAACGTTTTGTCAAGGCTGTCAGGATTAAGGGATTGGATAGCGGATAATCTTGCTGAGTAAAATATAAAAATCAAAATATTCATCTTCGAAAAATGGGATATCTAGGTATCCCATTTTATTTTATTCATGAATTCATAAACCACTTTTTTATTGATTTATTCTCACACCCCTTATATCCTCATTACGTGTATTCTCGCTCCGCATGATAATATCACAACGCAGTCAGTAACCACTTAATAAAACGCAGTGAAACTGCATAAAAAAATATGTACATCTGAATCAGAATGTTAACATCTATAAAAAAATGAAGGAGGCAAACCATGCATAAGAGTTTATCATCATTCATTTGGGTTTTAATGTTTTCTTTTTTTATCGGTGGCTGCGTTACCACCTCTACTTACGAGAAGAAGGTAGCGGAAGCGAATAATCAGGCAAAAGAGCTCGCATCTCTCCAGCAAAAATACAATAATATGAAGGCAGACAGAGATCAGCTCAAAGAAGCTTTTGCAAATGCAACCAGTGACCAGTCAAAGACCATGACAGAGATGAGACAGAAAAATGCCAACCTCGAAGCTGAAAATACAAAGCTGAAGGAAAATCTTGCCGAGCTGAAAAAGAAAGAGGAAGAAGTCCAGACCGAGAGTAATACTTATAAGCAGCTTATGCAGGAAATGAAGGGCGAGATTGCCAAAGGACAGATCACAATTTCAGAGCTTAAAGGAAAACTGACCCTGGATGTGGTGGATAAAATCCTTTTTGCCTCCGGACAAGCAGAAGTCACACAGGAGGGGCTGGCCGTTTTGAACAGGGTTATAGATATCCTTAAAAATGTAAAGGACAAGGCAATCCGTATTGAGGGACATACTGACAATGTGAGAATCAAGGGTATGCTCGTGAAGAAGTATCCAACCAACTGGGAGTTATCGGCAGCCCGTGCTATCAATGTGACAAAATACTTACAAAAGCAGGGAATCGACCCTACTTTATTATCCGCCACGGCTTTTGGTGAATTCAAGCCTGTTGTCAGCAATGACTCTTCTGAAGGAAGGGCGAAAAATCGGAGAATCGCCATAATTCTTATGCCAAAGGAATGAAGTTCAGAAATTCAAACATGGGTAAATCGATAACTGAAAAAATTATAGAAGCACACATTGTTTCCGGCAGATATGCACCCGATACTGAGATCGGCATTAAAATCGATCAGACTCTGACGCAGGATGCCACAGGGACTATGGCTTATCTTCAGTTCGAGTCGCTGAAAATCCCCCGGGTGAAAACTGAATTGTCGGCAAGTTATATCGACCATAACACCATCCAGATCGGATTTGAAAATTCGGATGACCACAGGTACCTGAAGACTATAGCACAGAAGTACGGTATATACCTATCACGGGCGGGCAACGGCATCTGTCACCAGGTTCACTTTGAGAGGTTTGGAAAACCCGGGAAAACACTTCTTGGCTCCGACAGTCATACTCCTACGGGGGGAGCCCTGGGCATGCTCGCCATCGGGGCCGGCGGCCTTGATGTCGCCTTAGCTATGGCGGGAAAACCATTCTATCTCGCCTGTCCCAAAATAATCAGGATCAATCTCACCGGCAAGCTTCCTCAATGGGTCTCAGCTAAAGATATCATTCTAAAAGTTCTTGAGATCTTTACAACGAAGGGAAATGTCGGCTATGTTTTTGAATATGGGGGAGACGGTACAGCAGCGCTGTCGGCTCCGGAGAGGGCGACAATCGCCAATATGGGAGCGGAGTGTGGTGTAACCTCCTCCGTTTTTCCCAGCGATGAAATGACGAGACTTTTTTTATTGGCTGAAGGAAGGGAAGCGGACTGGCAGGAAATAACAGCCGATCCTGATGCAGAATATGAACGGATAGTAGATATAAACCTTTCCGGGCTGGTTCCCCTTACCGCGAAACCACACACTCCCGATAACATCAGCACCGTCAGAGATGTGGGAGAAATTAAGGTCGATCAGGTTTGCATCGGCAGCTGTACCAATTCATCCTATAAGGATCTGGTAACGGTCGCCAAGATTTTAAAAGGCAAAGTAGTTCATCCGAATGTCAGTTTTATAATCACTCCCGGCTCCAGGCAAGTTCTGGAAAATCTTGCCAGAGACGGTTATCTTGCCGATCTTATCCAGGCAGGGGCACGACTCATGGAAAACGCGTGCGGTTTCTGTATCGGAAACAGCCAGAGTCCCCAGACAAAGGGTGTGTCTTTACGGACATCGAATAGAAATTATCTTGGCCGCTCAGGTACACTCGATGCGGATGTTTATATAGTAAGCCCCGAAACGGCAGCAACAGCCGTAATCTCGGGCAAGTTCACCGATCCCCGTGACCTTGGTATAAAATATCCTGAAGTGAAAATGCCCAAGCAGTTTTATATCGACGACAGCATGATAATAAAACCTGAAAATACGGAGGACCCATCCGCAGTAGAAATTTACAGGGGTCCGAATATCGGCGCCCCCCCCAGGAATGACCCCTTTCCCGAGATGATTCAGGGAGAAGTTACAATCAAGGTCGGGGATAAAATCACTACAGACCATATTATCCCCGCCGGCACCCGGATGAAATACCGGTCAAACATACCAAAATATTCGGAGTATTTTTTCGAACTGCTGGACGGACGCTTCTACAAACGCGCCAAAAAAATCCAGGATAAGGGAGGGCATAACATCATCGTTGCTGGAATTTCCTACGGACAGGGCTCGTCAAGGGAACATGCCGCCATGTGCCCGATGTTCCTTGGCGTGAAGGCCGTTATCGCGAAGTCTTTTGAGAGAATCCATTCGGCGAATCTGATAAACTTCGGCATCCTCCCCGTTACCTTCAAAGATGAAAAAAATTACGACCTCGTCAGCCAGGGGGATAGTATTAAGATGCCCGATGCCAGAAACGTCATCAAGAATAATGGCAAGATGATTGTTATAGATATCACGAGCGGCATTTCATTCGAGGTTGTTTACAACCTGTCGGAGAGGCAGAAGAAGATTCTGCTTGCTGGTGGTGCACTCAATCTAAGATATATCTGATATGTTATGTCCATCGTGGATAAAATTTTTGAACTCTGCCTTTCCGGTCCCTTCAAGGGTGAACTGACTGCGCAGAATGTATCACTCTATCACACCTGCCCTTTCAATATTTATTGCGAAAAATTTGTTTCTGAAGAAGGGAAAGACCCGATGAGCCCTTACCGTGAGCTCCTTCTGGAAAGAGGGCTTGAGCATGAATACAGGGTAATAGAAGGCAGATATCCTGAATGCAGGGCAATCCATTTTGAAACGCCTGAGGAAGGTTTTCGCATAATGCTCGATGAAATGGCAAGAGGGGCTGAGGTCGTCCGCGGCTTTCCCCTGTTATATCTCCCGGAAAACATGCAGGGAAGAATAGACATTCTTGAGAAGAGGCATGATCGTCCTTCCGCTTTCGGGAACTACCATTACACTGTAACAGAAATAAAACAGGCAAAGAAAATCAGGAAGGAACATATACTTCAGGCGGCATTTTATACTCACATGCTTGCAAAAATACAGGAGTGCATTCCGGAGACGTTTCACATCATCAACCATGATCTGGAGACTCTGGAATATCACTTCTCAGATTATGAGGAGGAACTGCTAAGCGCCATCAGGGGAACACAGGCGATTCTGGACGGCATCGAAAAACCTACAGCAACATACAATGCCTCGGAGTGGCCATGGGAGAGATACAGCAATCACGAGGCCTTAAGGATGCGGGATGTTTCGCTGGTCGGGCAAGTCGGTCCCCGGATGAAAGAAAAACTGGTCGCAAGGGGATTTAAAAAAATTTGGGATATTTCATATGCGAAGATTGAGACTTTGCTGACCATTCAGGGAATAAACGAGACAACGGCCAAAAAACTCATTTTGAATGCCCAGGCTCTCATGAAAAACGAACCCATTTCCATCGACCAATCGGCACTTAGATTCCCTGCAAAATCTATTGAAATCTTCCTCGACCTGGAAGGAACGGATCAGCCGGATATGGAGGACGAGATTGACCCGGTCGACTATCTTATTGGGGTTGTCGTTTCCAAAGACGGCAGAGAAGAATATCGGCCATTCTTGGCCCACAAGATGCGTGATGAAGAAAAGATGTTCCGGGATTTCATGTCTTTCCTGAAAACGCAAGATGATTACGTAATTTATCACTGGCACAATTATGAAAACTGGCATATCAAACGGCTGGCGGGACGGTATAACTTAACCGAAGAGGTGGAGACATGCATTTTACCCCACATGCTTGACCTCCACAGGATTGCAACAAAGGCTTTTGCCTTCCCGACCTATACAAACGGTCTTAAAGATGTGGCCGCCTTTTTAGGCTTCAAGTGGCGGCATGAAGACATTAATGCCCTAGACGCCATAGCCTACTATCTTAGATACCAGACTAATCCTGAGATCTACCGGGAAAAAGTCCAGGCTATCATCGATTACAATGAAGACGACTGCCGGGCAACAAAACGGATCAAGGACTGGCTGCAGGCCTGGGAAAACAAGATCTAAGTAAACCAGCTTCTCTTGCACCTACGGGTCGGTTAATTTGCCACATAAAAAATTTCATCATAAGGATTGAAACGGGGAGAAATTTATGGAGCCAGATCTTTGGTCTCTATATAGACAGATGCTGAGGAGCAGGCGCTTCGAAGAATCTGTGAAGGATTTGTGGGAAAAAGGTAGAATCTCCGGTGAAATGCATTTGGGAATCGGAGAAGAGGCCATCGCTGCCGGCGTGGTTGATCATCTCCGGGACGGTGATGCTATGGCCCTCGACCACCGAGGCACACCTCCACTGGTGATGCGAGGGGTAGACCTAGTATTGCTTCTCCGGGAATTCTTGGGTCTCGCGGATGGTCTTTGCTCCGGCATGGGCGGACACATGCACCTTTTTTCTCCACAACATCTTGCAGCATCCTCCGGGATTGTGGGAGCATCCGGCCCTCTTGCTGCCGGCTTTGCCATGGCTGCACAGTATCTCCGACCGGGAAATTTCGCCGTAGCCTTCTTCGGCGACGGAGCAATGAATCAGGGGATGTTGATGGAATCGCTGAATCTTGCGGTCGTATGGAAATTGCCGGCTTTGTTTGTGTGCAAGGATAACAAATGGGCCATTACGACTCGTTCTCCCTCTATGACCGGCGGAAACATCATAGATCGTGCGCAGAGCTTTGGAATGCCGTCTATGGAGGTGGACGGCTTGAATGTTGAGGCGGTATGGAATGCCGCGAGCAAATGTGTCACACGAGCACGCAACGGAGAAGGCCCCTCGTTTCTCCTCGCCCATTGCTCTCGTATGGAAGGCCATTTTTTGGGTGACCAGCTGATCCGGTTAGTGCAGAAACCCATACAACAGATGAAAGATATGTCCGGCCCCCTTGTACGAAGTATTATCGCAAAAAATGGAATCTCTCTCCGTGGCCGCATAAACGGTATCGGCAAAACGATCTCCCTGATCAGTCAAAAGGTAAAGGAGCAGCATGGGGAGCGCCGCGATCCCCTTGAACTCACCCGGAGTCGGTTATCAAAAGAAAAAAGCCGGCTTGACGAACTGCACAAAGAAGTAAATCAGGAGATCACGCAGGCAGTGAAATCAGCATTATCATGACAACGACCAGTGGGTATGGAGGAATAGAGCATGAGAACCTTGTGCTTTGCCGATGCGATTGAAGATGCACTGGCTCAGGCCATGGCCAATGACGCCCGGATCATTATATTCGGGGAAGACGTTCACACATTACGTCTGAACCTCCTAGTGCGTTTCGGGGAGCAGAGGGTTCGCTCGACTCCTATAAGCGAAGCCGCGTTTCTGGGGGCTGCGGTGGGTGCTGCCATGGCAGGGCTGCGGCCGATTGTGGAGATCATGTTGGTGGACTTTATCGGTGTTGCCATTGATGCATTGCTTAACCAAGCAGCCAAGATTGAGACTTTTTCCGGTGGCAAATGGAGAGTTCCTATGGTCGTCCGTGCATCATGCGGCGGAGGGTACGGAGACGCCGGGCAGCACGAGCAGACGCTCTGGGGCTGGTTGGCGCATATCCCGGGTTTAACGGTAGTGGTGCCTTCAAACCCAGCGGACGCAGGGGGATTAATGATCTCCGCTATTGAACATGAGGGGCCGGTAATATATCTCGAGCACAAGCTACTTGCGGACTACTGGCTGGATTACATGGGAAAGGGAGGCCGGGAAACGGTACAGTTCGATGTACCTCCAGAGGGGGTCAGCAGCGCAGTACCCGACGTATGGTCTCCGGCAATGCTTGGAAAATCGGCGTTGCGGCGTGAAGGAAAAGACATTACGATTGTAAGTGTGGGCGTAGGCGTTCACCGCTCACTGGAAGCAGCATCTGTCTTGCAGGAAAAGGGAATATCGGCAGGGGTGCTGGATCTGAAGACTGTTTCGCCGGTGGACAGAGAAGGTTTATGCGAGGCCGTTTCACAAAGCGGCCGTCTCCTGGTTGTGGATGAAGACTATAGGGACTTTGGACTCTCCGGAGAACTTGCAGCCATTGTCCTGGAGGCGGGAATTCCATTACGATACCGCCGGGTCTGCACGGAGGGTACTATCCCCTATGTACGGATAGTCGAAGATCAGGTTCTCCCTAATAGGCAGCGCATCGTCAATGCAGCAGTTAAGTTAATGGAATGAAATCTTGTTTGTTATGAATGTAATAGACGCAAATGGCGTTAAGCTTGCCTATGCCTCACATAGCTGAAAGCAATCTCTTATAAAAAAAGCAGATGCGTTTCTCTAATAGACCCGCGCTATAAATTCGGCAACACACGCCGGCTTTTCATTGTCCTTGATCTCTATCGTATAAATGTAGATAATCTGCACGGCATCACCGATTTTCTCTGCGCTTTGCAGTAATGTCCTCGCCCGGATCTCGGAGTCGACCACAACCGGCGACGGAAAACGCACTTTATTAAGGCCATAATTCACCCGCATCTTCATACCCGGATAGTTCTTCTGAAAGAAATCGGGATGGTTGCTCTCTGTTAGATAAGGAAGGAGAGACAGTGTCAAAAAGCCGTGGGCGATAGTCGCCCCGTAAGGGGATTCCCTTTTCGCCCGTATAGGATCGGTGTGGATCCACTGGAAATCACCCGTAACCTCCGCAAAGCGGTCGATTCGCACCTGATCAATCGTCAGCCAGGAACCGACGTGGATTTCCGTTCCGATTTCAGACTGGAGAAGCGCAAGTAAATTGTCAGTTGCAGACATAAAACCTCCCTATAAAAAGGCGGATATAAATCGACTTCTATGGACATGCCATATTGTTTATGATAAGCATAATGCATGAAAACATCAAGCAGGAAAACTCTGCCGCTCACTGGTAAGATAAAGGTCAAGGGTACCATCGTAGAGATTGACGGCGATGAAATGACTAGAGTAATGTGGAAAATGGTTAAGGACAAACTTCTCCTTCCCCATCTATCCATGGACAGCGAATATTACGATCTTCATATCAAGAACCGTGACGTCACCAATGACCAGATCACGATCGACGCGGCCAAGGCTATTATGAGGCACGGTGTTGGGGTCAAGTGCGCGACCATTACCCCGAATGAAGACCGCGCCAGAGAATACAATCTGAAGCAACTGTGGAAAAGTCCTAATGCGACGATCAGGGAATTGCTTGATGGAACGGTATTCAGGAAACCGATTCTTGTAAAAAATGTCCGCCCTTCCGTCCCTACATGGAAAAGGCCCATCACCATAGGACGGCATGCCTACGGCGATGTTTACAGTGGTACGGAAATGCGTATAGCCTCTCCCGGCAGGGCCGAACTCGTATTCACACCTGCCGGAGGCGGTCAGCCGGTTAAGCAGACTATCAAGGAATTCACAGGGCAGGGAATTATCCAGGGCATCCATAATACAGACGAATCCATAGAAAGCTTCGCAAAGGCCTGCTTCACATTCGCCCTCGATCAGAAAATTGATCTATGGTTCAGCACCAAGGATACCATATCCAAAACCTATGACGTCCGGTTCAGGGATATATTTAATGAGGAGTACGAGAAGAACTGGAAATTGAAATTTGCCAAGTCAGGTCTCTCATATTTTTTTACCCTCATTGATGATGCCGCAGCCCGCATTATTAAGTCGGAAGGGGGTATCCTCTGGGCCCTCAAAAACTATGATGGCGACGTGATGTCTGACATGATAGCCTCGGCATACGGGAGCCTCGCTATGATGACGTCTGTTCTGGTTTCACCTGATGGCTATTTCGAGTACGAAGCGGCCCATGGGACCGTGCAGAAACATTTTTACAGGCATATGAAAGGCGGAAGGACATCCACCAACCCAATGGCCATTATATTCGCATGGTCGGGATGCCTGCGCAAGCGTGGTGAACTGGATGCCACACCAAAGGTTGTCTCTTTTGCAGACAAACTCGAAGAGGCTGCTATTTCAACCGTGGCCTCCGGGATCATGACCGGGGACCTGTTTCTTGTGGCAGATAAGAGGTCCAAAAACAAGAAAGTTACTACGAAAGCATTCATCGATGCCATTGCTGAAAACCTCCGAAAAAAATTATCCGGATAAACCGAACCTGAAAGACATGTCTCTCGAAGAGATCGAGGTCTTTATCTCAGGCTTTGGCAAAGAGAAGTACCGGGCGAAGCAGCTCATGAAGTGGCTTTACCGACTAAACACCGTATCCTTTGAAGAAATGACGAACCTTTCAAAGTCCTTCCGGATCCAGATGCAGGAACTGGCCAGAATCGCGGACCCGGAGATTGAAAGAATACAGATTTCAAAGGACGGCACAAAAAAGATCCTCTTCAAACTGGAAGACGGCCTTTTTATTGAAAGCGTCCTTATCCCGGGTAAGAACCACTGGACCATTTGTGTATCCACACAGGTCGGATGCCGGATGGGCTGCAAATTCTGCACGACCGGAAGGCAGGGTTTTAAAAGGAATCTCCTCCCCTCGGAAATCACCGGACAGATAAGCATGCTCCGGTCTAATATGCCGGAAGGAGATGATATCAAAAACATCGTGATGATGGGGATGGGAGAACCTCTGGCCAATTATGAAAATACCCTCAAGGCAATCAAGATAATTACCTCTGATTTTGGATTTGGTTTTTCCAACAGAAAAATCACCGTCTCCACCTGCGGGATAGCGCCAATGATCAACCAACTTGGCAAAGATATCTGCGTCAATCTCGCCATTTCTTTAAATGCGCCGGATAATAAAACAAGAAGCCATCTGATGCCTGTCAATAAAAAGTACCCTATAGAAATACTTCTCGATGCCTGCCGGAATTATCCCATGCCCGGAAGAAGAATGCTTACATTCGAATACATCCTTATTGCAGGGATAAATGATTCTCCCGAAGATGCGGAAAGGCTGGCGCGTCTCCTTAAAGGGATCAGATGCAAGCTCAACCTGATCGCCTTTAATGAATTCCCGGGCTCTACCTTTAAGACACCTTCTCTGGGTATAATACATGCCTTTCAGCAGGTCCTTCTCAATAATCACTATACATCAATCATCCGGGCAAGCAAAGGAAGCGACATCCTTGCCGCCTGCGGCCAGTTGAGCGGCCGGGCAAATGAAAGGGGGTGATAAAAAAAGTAAATGACCATAAAATGAGGAATGACGGCGTTTGTTGTACTAAACACACACACATACTTACAGCCTGAGGATTAAAAGGAGGGATGTTATATGCCTGAAGTCTTCAAAGATTATGTAAAAAACAAGTATAAAAAACCGGCGCCTCTTAAGGGAGTCAGGGTAATTGAGGTCTGTACACTGCTCTTCGGACCGGCCGGCCCATCATTTCTTGCTGAGATGGGGGCCGAGGTTATCAAGATCGAATTGCCCCCGGGGGGAGATGTGACCCGCTCCCTGAATCCTTTCGGATGGTTTTACAAAGAACAGGGCCCCATGTTCATGCACATTAACCCGTCCAAATATTATATGGCGCTTGACCTGCACATCGATGTGGCCCAGAATATCTTCAAAGAACTCTGTGCGAAAGCGGACATCGTCGAGTTCAATCTCCGGCCTGCAGTAACGAAACGATGGAACATCAATTATGAAGAAATCAAGAAAGTCAACCCCGGCATTATTTACATAGAGAAGAACGGCTTTGGCCAGTGGGGCCGGTATGCCGAAGAGGACAGGCCTTCCAACGACGGTGCTGCCCAAGCTCTGTCGGGCTATGCCTGGATATCTAGTTTTTCCGGCAGACCCCCCCTCAAACAGGGCATCTGGATCTGTGACGTCTATGGAGCCATGATGGGGGAAATTGCTGTACTATCAGCCCTCCATCACCGGAAGAAGACAGGAAAGGGACAATACATTGAAATGTCCCAGAGCGAAAATATTATGCGTGCTATGGGCTGGGTCTGGCCTTACCAGCAGATGACGGGCAAGGGAGCTGAGCCATCGGGAAACAGAGATCAGTGCATATGTCCTGCAGACACATTCCTCTGCAAAGATGGCAACTTCGCAGCCCTCGCGGCGCCGGCGCCAAATGAATTCAAGGGACTCTGCACGGCCCTGGGTAAGCCGGAACTGGCTGACGACCCCAGGTTCAAAGATCATACTACACGCCTCAAAGATGAAAACGCCCTGGCCATTCTCAAAATCATTGCCGACTGGGCGGTGACAAAAACAGCGGATCAGATAGAGAACCTGGGGAAGAAGCATGGTTTTGCCGCTACCCGGCTTCACAGTGCCAAAGATGAATGCGAAGACCCACACCGCAGGGCCCGCGGATTCATCAAAGAAATTGACGATCCTATGTACGGGAAGTATGTGGATCATGAATTTCCTGTAATGATGTCCAAAACCCCGCCGAAACACCGCTGGACTGTCAGGCCGGTCGGGTTTGATAATGACTTTATCATGACGAAAATTCTGGGCAGAAATCAGGCCCAGCTCGATGAACTCTATAAATGCGGGGTCCTGGGTAGATGGAAGGACCAGCAGGGCCGCAGGCCGCCCTCTGATTGGGACGGGCAATCCGGCTGCATATTAAGGAGGTGATGAGCCATGGCAGACTATAAAAGAGCAAAATGGGCGGACTGGGCGGACAATATTAGGTCACTGGATGATCCGGCAAAGGCCTTTGAGAAACCTGAGGCCCTCGATGATTTGGTGGTTATTGATATAAGTTCGCGGAGCATGGCAGGGTGTTACTGTTCCTCCCTGCTTGCGGAACTCGGCGCAGAAACCATCCGCATCGAACCGCCGGGAGGAGACCTCGTCAGGACTTATTCGCCGCACGGAATCATGGTGAAGGACACCGGTCTTGCATATCTCCAGGAGGGACGAAACAAATACCATATAACACTGAATCTGGAAACGAAAGAAGGTAGAGACATTCTGACATCCCTCGTCGGCCAGGCGGACATCCTCATTGAAACCTATCCCACAGGAACCATGGACAAGTGGGGGATGGGCTATGAGGCACTCTCTGCGATCAATCCGCGCCTCATCTTTACATCAATTTCCACTTTCGGCCAGTTCGGCCCGGAGAGTGGAAGAAAGCAGTATGATTATGACAACGTCTCCCAGGCCCGCTCCAGCATCCAGTATGCGACAGGAGAGGTTTTGCCGGAAGGGAAAACCGTGGAGGAAGTACCGCATGCCGTCCCCACGAAAGCGGGACCATGGACTGCGTGGTCTGTCTCCGGTACTTTCGCCGCTATGGGAATACTGGCGGCCCTCTATTACAGAGACTTGACAGGAGAAGGCCAGGCCATCGATGTGTCCACACCGGAGGCATACGGCCGCCTGAACGATTATCAGCTTATGTGGTATGGTGAAGGTGGAGTTATCAACGAGCGCTTCGGAAGTCTGGACACGGCTTTATGGCTATATGGTTTTTATCCGACAAAGGATGGTGGTGTCTTTCTCGGAGGATTGCGCTTGGAGATGTGGAAGGCCTTCGTGGATATGATAGGAAAATATGATGAATGGAAGGCGGAGGAGTGGAATACGCTCGCACCTTTCATGAAGAAAGACTGGCAGCTCAAATATCAGTCCATGATCGACCCGTTAACGTCGCAGTACACGAGTGACGAGTTGACGAAGAAATCGGTTGAATACGCAAAAAGCGGCAGATTGGCGCCTATCACCCCGGTTGTGGCGGAAATCGTGTCGCCGTGGAAAGCGATGCACGACGAAAACTGGCTGGATCGTGGTATGTTCACACCGGTTCAGGATCCTATATACGGCTCTGTGCTTTGCGCCCAGGCGCAGTGGAAGGCGACGGAGACGCCGCCACGCACCAAATGGGTATGCCGGCCAGTCGGTTATGACAATGGATTTATTTATCTGAAGTATCTCGGCTTCGGACCGGTAACACTGAAAGAACTGGAAAGCAAAGGCATCATCTAAGAATGACTCATTCCAAACTGGTGGAAGCTATGCTCCGGCCGGAATTTTATCCCCACCGGCCGGAGCAAATTGATCTGATTCAGACGCACATATCGTACATCTTCATTGCCGGGGATTTTGTGTATAAGGTCAAGAAGGCTGTCGATTTCGGATTTCTCGATTTTACCACCCTCGAAAAAAGAAGATATTACTGCGACGAAGAACTGAGACTGAACAGGAGGCTCGCCCCGAAGGTATACCTTGAGGTTGTGGCAATCAGCGAGGATGAAAAAGGAAACATCGTCCTCGGAATGAAAGATAGGATAGTTGAATATACCGTCAAGATGCTCAAGATTCCCCGGGAAGGGATGCTGAAGACCCTGCTTCACCGGGGAAAGGCTGATCCCTTCGTCATGGAAGCTCTCGCCCGGAAGCTGGTTGATTTCCACATGCGCGCCGCCACGGGCGGCCATATCGATGAAATCGGCAGTGTTGAGACCATTTGCCGGAACCATGATGAAAATTTTGAACAGACAGAAAGCTACATCAATATTACCATTCCAGAAGTTCAATACAATTTCGTTAAAGCATACATATACAATTTTATAGACAGACACCATGCCTTGTTCGCAAAGAGAGTTGCCGACCACAGAATCAGAGACGGCCACGGAGACTTGCATTTAGAGCATATCTGCATCATGGATTTCGGCTCTCCGGACAAATTACCGGACAAAGTTATAAACCGATTTCGTGAAGATTATAATCCCGACAATATTGTCATCTTCGATTGCATCGAATTCAATGAGAGATTCCGGTATGACGACGTCGCCGCCGAAGTGGCCTTCCTTGCCATGGACCTGGACTACAATGACTACTTTGAACATGCTGAAACTTTTGTAAATGCCTATATCAAACACTCGGGCGACTATGAAATCAGGGACCTCCTGAATTTCTATAAATGCTATTACGCTTATGTACGGGGTAAGGTAGTAGGTTTCGAGATAGATGACAGCTCCATCCAGGAGGAGGAGCGTGATGCGGCGGCGAAGACGGCATCCAGGTATTTCGATCTGGCCTACACTTACGCGGCCAGACTGGAAAAGCCAACCCTGATCCTGATGGCCGGTCTTATGGGTACCGGTAAAAGCGTCCGGGCGAGACTTATCGCGCACCGTGTCGGCGCCGATATCATTCAAACTGATGTGGTTCGCAAGGAAATCCTTAATATCGAACCGACTGAACAGCACTACGAAGCCTTTAGCAAAGGGATATATTCTAATGAGGTAACCCGGAAAACCTACAACAGAGCCATTGAACTGGCGTCAGAAAAACTAAGAGAAGGCAAATCTGTCATAATAGATGCTTCATACAGAAGCGGGGATGATCGTCGGAAGTCATTTGAGACCGCGCAAAGACTTCACGCCGCCTTTTTCATCATTGAGTGCGTATGCCCGGAAAACATCATCAAAGAACGCCTGATTTCAAGGATGTCAGACGGGGGGGAGGTTTCCGATGGGCGATGGGAGATATATCAGGCACAGAAGGAAACCTTTGATGCAATAACCGAAATCCCGGATAGTCTACATATTATACTCGACACTTCTTTGACCCCGGAGGAATCTACAAATAATGCCATCGGGAAATTAAAAAACTTTTCTCAGGAGCTGTAATGAAGCAACCTCTACATCTTATTATCCAATACGTCCCTAACCTTTTGAGACAGGGATAAAAGGGTGAAGGGCTTTTGGATGAAGGCATGACAACCCCTTTCCATGATCCTGATCGCCTGACCGTTTAAACTGTACCCGCTGGAGAGAATCACCTTAACATCGGGATTGACTTCCTTTAAAAGGTCAAAGGTCTCTCCGCCTCCCATGTCCGGCATTACCATATCTAAGATGACGAGGTCAATCATGTCTCTATCGGACCTGTAGATCTCTACGGCTTCATGGCCGCTTTTTGCGCTCCGAACACTATAGCCGAGGTTTTCCAAAATGTCCCTGGTAACCGTAATAATCAAGTCTTCGTCATCTATCAAGAGAATGGCCTCATGCCCTCTTATCAGCTTTTCAGAGGTCTTAACCTCGCTCGTCACTTCCTTTTCTGAAGCTGGAAGATAAACGGTAAAGGTCGTCCCCCCTCCTTTTTCACTGTATACATTGATGTACCCGTTATGACCCTTGACGATGCCATAAACCGTGGCTAGACCGAGGCCCGTGCCTCTGCCCATTTCTTTCGTTGTAAAGAAGGGTTCAAATATCCTCTGCCGCGTTTTTTCATCCATACCGACGCCTGTATCTGTTACGGATATCTTCACATAATTTCCCGCTTTGACGGAGTAAGACTTCGCATAGTCCTCATCAAGAATTACATTTTCAGTATCCAGGTAAATCTCTCCCCCACCCGGCATCGCCTGCCAGGCATTGACATAAAGATTTAGAAGTACCTGTTCGATCTGACCCCGGTCAACTTCTACGGGCCAGATATCTTCCTGATACTTCTGATGGATCGTGATTTCTTTCCTTGTCCGTCCAAACATGGAAGATGTGCTTTTCACGATTTCATTCAAATTTGTCGGCTTGACTTCATATCTGCCCCCTCGAGCGAATCCCAGAAGTTGTGCCGTCAGATTCGCACCGCTCCTTATCAGCGCTTCTATACTTTTAAGCCTGTTGTAATTGGGATGATCTTCATCGGTGGTCAAAAGCATCAGTGAAGCATATCCCTGGATTCCCATGAGGAGGTTATTAAAGTCATGGGCAATACCCCCGGCCAGCGTACCTATCGCTTCCATTTTTTGTGCATGGAGGAGCCCTTTCTCCAGGTTTTCTTTTTCTTCCTCGGCCCGCTTGCTGTCAGTAATATCTTCAAGTGTCTCGATGGCGCCGACGAGATTCCCATGAAAATCCCTGATACCAGCCGCCGTAAAGCGCAGCCATTTCCCCTTCTCACCCATATCCGGAAAATAATCTGTAGCCTCATATGCCTCTGCCACTAATTTCGATTTAGTGTACCTCCCGGCATACCAATCTGGCATTGTCTCCTGAACTTCGTCCACAAGTAAATCCGCCATACACGGCCTCTGTTCTTTGTAAAACGCCCGCCAGTGCTCTGTTGTGCCAAATACTTCTTCAGCTCTAATACTGCTGAGTTCCGCCAATGCATTATTCCAATATATAACTCTGTGGTCTTTTCCAATGACGAATGCAGGAATGGGAGAGCTTTGTATGACTCTGTATAATCTCTGTTCACTTTCCCTGAGCATCTCTTCCGCCTGCTTACTCTCAGTAATGTCACGGTTCGTTCCCCGGTAACCTACTACTTTACCTTGAGCATCAATTAAAGGGACGCCGGTAGATTCTAAAAAAATATGGTGCCCATCCCGATGAATGCGCCTATTGACAACACGGAAAAACGACTCTTTCTGATCGGAGAAACCTTTAAATATCTGTTTAAGCTGTTCTCTTCTCTCCGGAACAAAGAAATCATAATAATATTTTCCGATCATCTCTTCGGGCTCATAGTCGAGTATATGTTTCACGGCCTGACTGGAATAGGTATACCGTCCCTCCCTGTCTGTCTCCCATATCCAATCCTGAGAACTCTGCGCTACCTGCTGAAACCTCTCCTCACTCCTGTGAATTGCCTCTGCGGATCTTACAGTTTGAAACGTAAAGACCAAAGGTATAATGATTAGCAAGCATACGACCATTGTTAGTATCACACCGACTGATTTATATATAGTGATCCTGTCTGTCGGGGCCATGAACACAATCGACCATCCGTTAGGATTAATTACCTTGCGTGATGCAATATATGTATTACCGAGCAAGGCAACTACTGTTCCATCGACAACTTCATGTGAAATTAATGCATCAAAAGGCTTGTCACCAAACTGTTTGGAAGCCAGTAACTCCTTCTCCACGTCCTTTTGTACCGGCCACAAGCTCTTCATGAGCATATCCTGATTGCTGGAGAGGAAAATAATTCCTTGTTGATTGACAAAGAAACAGTAAGGATAACTCTTTAGTTGATGTTCTATACCGTCGAGATCCTTCTTCATTGCGGCAATACCAATGATGTTGCCGTCATGATCCCTGACAGGAAAGCTTGCGTAAAAACCCCTTTTCAGGGAGGTAACACCTAGCGCAAAGTAGCGACCAAGTTTGCCTTCCATCGCCTGTGTAAAATATGGGCGAAACTGGTAGGATTTGCCTACGAAGCTGTCCGGATCGTTGCGGTTGGAAGAGGCAACAGTATAACCATTGACATCCATAACATAACTGACAGACACATCTAATGATGAATTATATCTGTCCAAGACTTCGTTAGCATGAACGATGTCCTGATCCCTGTGGGAAGTCAGTATTCCGGGAATTTGGGAAGATCCTGCCAGTGCTTTAACCGCTCCTTCAACTTTATTAAGTTCTCCGGTCAGATGGGTTGTCAGGAGCAACGACGTCGCCTGATTATCTTCAAGTATCTCCTGTCTGGCCCTGTTGCCCAAATAATCTGTCACATACCATCCGGTAACGACAACAACAGCAAGGAGAAGCACGTGGATTGCCATCCAGCGATAGTTTGTAATCCTTTTCCTATCAGACATGGAGCTCATTATTATTTGTTCCTTAACCAATAATTATGATTTAAAGATCGCAGGATTGTACTCCGACGTTTATATTTAGGATTTCAAGGCAGTGAACTTTAATGTGCATTACTGAAAGTCTATTATTTGCACAATTTCCGACTTTCTGTGAGGATATAAAAATTGAGGGTTTTAATTTGCAGTCTTCGCTTTTGTTTTTGCTTCCTCCTCTGCGAGTTGTCTCCTCGTCTCATTGATAAAGTAATCAACCTTGTAATCCAGCCCGAGGTTCGCATAATCCCTTGAGATTGCTTCAAATCTCTTCAGCGCGGCTTTATACTGCTTTCTTTTGAAATAATAATGCCCGACATAGAACTCATGTTCCCCAAGATTCTTTTTACATTCCCTCAGCATCTTCTCCGCCATGAAGGAAAACTTGCTATTTGGAAAACGGGAAATAAGCTTTTCAAATTCTTTTCTTGCTCTAATTGTCTCTGTCTGGTCCCTGTCTACACTATACATCTGATTATAATGACACATACCCACCTGATACATGGCATAGGGAACGTTCTCATTTGTTGGATGAAGGTTTATAAAATCATTATAAGCCATCTCAGCTTCACCATAAGTTTCATCACTGAAATGGGAATCGGCAATCCCCAGTTCAGCAAGAATAGCGAGCTTGCTCAGAGGATACTCATCCCTCAGCCTTTGAAAATGCTCAATCGCCTTTTTGTACCAGGTAGCCTGGTATGCCTCATATCCTCTTTGGTAAAGCGCCTCCGGTGTGCCCTTTACCCGGTCGGAGCGCTCCCACATGACCTTCCACCAGCCGCATCCGGACAGGGACAGGATAGCAATCAGGATTAAAATTATAATCGTTTTTCCGCCGCGTTTTCCATCAATCATTTGTTACAGACCCTTTTTTATCAATTCTTCGAGACGATTTTTAGGTACAAGGCCCATTATCTTATCCACGGCATTGCCGTTCTTAAACAGGATGAGAGTCGGTATACTCATCACACCATATACTGTAGCCGTTTTTGGATTATCATCGATATTGAGCTTTGCTACTTTTATACGGTCAACGTACGTTGCTGCCAGGTCTTCCACAATCGGACCAATCGCCCTGCACGGACCACACCACGGCGCCCAGAAGTCGACCAGAACAGGCTTCTCTGATTTGAGAACCTCCTGCTCAAAATTGCCGTCTGACAGGTTAACCAGAGACCCTTCTTTAGTCATGTCGTATTCTCCTTATAAACATTTTTAGTACTATTACATATCACAACAAATGATGTCAAACGCAATTTACAACCCATTATTTTGACAGGCACATACAAATCTGTTATAAGAACATTCGTCAATAATAGGAGTCTAACGGAGTATTTAGTGGAACCCCTGGGCATCATATCCGGAATTATTCTTTTACAGGGAAAAGGTATTTTTCAAAATCTGAAAAAGAAAGAAATTGCGACAAAATATGGCAAGGCCCTTGTTTTTCTTTCAGATGCCGTTGCGTTCATACCAAGACATGGTAAGACCCCGAAACATCATATTTTACCCCATCTCATCAATAATCAGGCCAATCTAAAAGCCTTGAAGGATATCGGTGTCAAAGAGGTTATCGGCGTTAATTCCACGGGGTCTCTTAAGAAAAAATTAAAGCCGGGGACGATTGTTGTCCCGGATGACTTCATCATGTTGACCGGAACACCGACCGCTATCCATGGAAAAGCCTTCCACATCACGCCGAAGCTTAGCTTTGAAGTAAGGCAAAAATGGATCGATGCCGCGCATGACTGCGCGATAAAAGTCGTAGACGGCGGGGTGTACTGGCAAACTACCGGCCCTAGGCTCGAAACCAAGGCTGAAATCAAGATGATGTCCCGGTTCGCCGATCTCGTCGGGATGACGATGGCAAGTGAAGCGACCATCGCCCAGGAATTGGGGATGTCGTATGCCGCCTTGTGTTCTGTCGATAATTATGGGCATGGTCTTGGAGAAATGGAATTGACTATAGAGGAAATACTTCAGCATGCCCGAAGAAATACGGACGTCATATTAAAAATTATTATGAAATACATCGAAAGGAGAAGAGGATGAAATTTTCCAAAAAAGGAGACGGCGGGGAAACAAGCCTATTAGGCGGGCAGAGAGTCCCCAAATACGATGCGAGGCCGGAAACTTACGGAACATTAGACGAAGCAAGCTCCGCGCTTGGCGTAGCAAGAGCTGCGACAAACAATCTTAAAATTAAAGAAATTATACTCGATGTGCAGAAAGACCTGCTCACCATGGGGGCGGAGCTTTCCAGCCGGTCTGAAGACATTCCAAAACTTGGTCGCCGGATCGGGGAGAGAGATGTCCAGCACCTGGAAAAACTCATTGATGAGTTGCAGGAAAAAATCACATTGAAGAACGAGTTTATCTATCCGGGGGAAACGGTTGTTTCAGCCCAGATTGATATGGGTAGAACAATAATAAGAAGGGCGGAAAGAAAAGCAGCCCGGCTCAAGGATGACGGACTGGTCAAAAATGTCGATATCCACAAATATCTGAACAGATTAGCGGATATGTTATTTGTGCTCGCCCGGTATGAAGAGCAGAAAGGATAACACTACTGTTGAAAAACTCCTTTTCTGGGGGCTGTTCAAAAATGCTTAGATGCAAGGCGCTCAAGAACTGAAGCGCGAGGCGTATATAGAAATACGTTGAGCGGTTCGGCTTGCAGAGCAACGCGACAGATGAGCTGTTTTCAACAGCCCCGTCAGAAAGCCCCCAGCTGGCATGGCTTAACCTTGATCTTTAGAGCCTCACAGGCTGATGAAACTTCCATCCTCGAAATGCCGAGGCTCTCAGCAATATTCCACGCAACGGCACAGGGCAGACGGTGGTTTATCAAAGCGCTGTTTATGGCCCTTTCCAATTCACCGGCTACTGTCTCGGCAGGTTTTACGGCCATCTTTTCAGGGCTGTAACCGAAAAGACCCAGCTGGCATTTGCTGATCCGAATGCCCATCAAATCAAGAGTAACGCCTACTTCTCCCAATGTCACCCGTTCTTCGCCGGAAATTTTCTCGGCTTCGGCACATGTGATTTTCCCATTAATAATCTTTTTCTCCACTGCCTGGGCAACTTTTTTATTTATCTTAACGTCAGGAGAATGTTTGGCCCTATAGTTTCCAGCATCTTTGTGCGCCATTTTTTACCACCACTCTTTCACTTACTCTTTTCTTTTATCAATGACCCTTACGGCTTTTCCTTCACTGCTGGGCAGGCTGCCCGGCTCGACCAGGTTTACTCTTGGCTTAATCAGGATATCAGCCCTCAATTCATCAACAATCCTTTTTCTAAGATTCTCCAGCGGTCTTAAATCACCGGTGAAGACCTCATTCTGCACTTCAACTTTAACGGTCAGGTGATCATCGTAACCTTCCCTCTCCAAGATAATCACAAAGTTATTGCCGACTCCGGGTATCTCCATCAGTTTCTTCTCGATCTGGATGGGAAATATATTGACCCCTTTGATGATCATCATGTCATCAGTCCTGCCCTTGATCCGATCGATTCTTCTGTGTGTCCTCCCGCACGCGCATTGCCCGGGTATAATACGCGTCAAATCCTTTGTTCTATACCTGACAACGGGCATCCCTTCCCTCATAAGGCTGGTCAATACAAGCTCTCCATCTTCGCCATCAGATACGGACCTTAACGTTTTCGGGTCTATTATTTCCACGAAATAATGATCCTCCCAGATATGCATCCCTTCCTGGCAGGGACACTCGAATGATACCCCCGGTCCGTTCATTTCTGACAGGCCGTAGGAATTGTAGGCCTTGAAACCATAGATCTCCTCGATTTTTCTTCTCATCTTCTCCGAATGAGGCTCAGCGCCGATAAAGGCCATTCTCAGTTTTGTATCTCTTATCGGGTCAACCTTCAATTCCTCAAAAACCCTTGAAAGGTGAAGGGCGTAACTCGGAATTATGTGTATGACCGTCGTCTCAAAATCACGCATCAGTTGAATTTGACGTTTGCTGTTGCCCGCCCCCGCCGGTATCACCAGGGCACCCACTCTCTCCGCAGCATAGTGAAAACCCAGACCGCCGGTAAAAAGGCCGTATGTCATCATATTCTGAAAAACATCCGTCTTCCTCATGCCCGCCATGTATATGCAGCGGGCCAGGACATCCGCCCATGCCCTGATGTCGCGGGCCGTATGAAATACCACTATTGCCCTGCCGGTCGTGCCGGAGGATGCATGCATCCGTATTAACCTGTCCCTGGGAACAGCAACAAAACCGTACGGCCAGTGCGCCCTCAAGTCGTCCTTTGAGGTAAATGGAATATCTTTGACAACATCCAGAGAGCTTATATTCTCCGCATCCAATCCTGCTTCCCGGAATAGTTTTCCATAATAAACGGACCTTTTCGCCCTCTTAACGACCTTTTTGAATCTCGCGAGCTGGAAGGCCTCCAGCCTTTCGCGATCCATAGTTTCAACATCCTTATCCCAGTACATTTCAGCCCTCTGGAATTCTATCACGAATCACTCCTACAATTCGTTTGAAATTTAATCAAGATAATTTTGATATCACAGTATGCAGGTAAACAAAAAAAGTCTTGCTTTATACAATGCCGTCAAGTAAAAATTTACGTGATGCTTATAATACTGCAAAAACCGTAGAGGAGGAAATAGAGAATGGCAAAGTCAATCAAAGGATCGAGGACGGAAAAGAATCTGTTGGCAGCGTTTGCTGGCGAGTCACAGGCGAGAAACAGATATACCTATTTCGCAAGTGCCGCCAGGAAAGAAGGATTTGAGCAGATTGCAAATATATTTTCAGAAACAGCGGAAAACGAGAAGGAACATGCCAAGGTATTTTTCAAACACCTGGAAGGAGGCGATGTAGAGATTATGGCCTCCTACCCTGGCGGTGTTATAGCGGATACTAAAAGCAATCTGAAAGCGGCTGCCGCCGGAGAGAACCTGGAGTGGACCACTATTTACTCGGATTTTGCCAAGATTGCCGGAGATGAGGGTTTCCCGGAAGTCGCACGCTCTTTCGAGCAAATCGCGAAGGTGGAAAAGTTTCATGAAAGCAGGTACAGGAAGCTTGTAATGAGCCTTGAGAATAAGGAAGTATTTAAAAAGAAGGCATCGATAAAGTGGCACTGCATAAACTGTGGCTACATCTATGAGGGAACCGAAGCACCGAAAGAATGTCCGGCGTGTAAGCATCCCCAGGCGTACTATGAGGCATTGGCGGAAAATTATTAAGCCGGATTTTTAAAGCGTCTATGACAGGCATTATTTTAACAGGCGGGAAAAATACGAGGATGGGCACAAACAAGGCCTTCCTCGATATCAGGGGTGAGCGGCTGATTGACAGAACAGTCGGGATTTTTAAAGACCTCTTCCAGGAAGTGATTCTTTCTACAAACTCTCCTCTGGATTATCTCGATCATGACTGTGTGATCGTGACCGACATTATTAAAGATAAGGGCGCTCTGGGAGGGATATATACGGGGCTTTTCTTTGCCTCTCATGAGCACGCCTTTGTGTCGGCTTGCGATATGCCTTTTCTGAACAAGTCATTCATCAAATACATGGTTGAGCATTGCGGCAATAACGATATCATCGTGCCTAAACCATCTGACGGTCAGCAACCCCTGCACGCCATTTACTCTAGACGCTGCCTTCCCGCTATTAAAAGATTAATTGACAGGGATCAGCTTAAGATCACCGGTTTTTATAGAGGACTCAAGACCTTGGAAATCCCGGAGGATGTCATCAAATCTTATGACCCTGAAGGAAAGATGTTTATTAATGTCAACACCCGGGAGGATCTTGAGAAGATCTTGTCCTTTTAGTATAGTCCTCTCACACTGCCAACTGCTGCCTTATGTCTCACATCCTGTAATCTGCAGACTGTCACCTTTGATTTCCTTTGTAGATTTCAAATGGAAATTGTGATATCAAAAGTATATGAAGGAAAAATCTCAAAAGAAAAGAGGCTTCTCAAAAATATCTGCTAAGAACCCGTGGTTACTAACGCTTTACGTCAAAAACTATACGCCGAGGTCAATCAACGCCATTTCCAATATCAAGAAAATTTGCAAAGAACAAGTTCCTGGCAAATACCGACTCAAGGTCATCGATATCGTAAAAAACCCCGCCATTGCTAAGAAGGATCAGATCGTCGCTACACCTGTCCTTATAAGACAGTCTCCGTCTCCCTTAGTAAAAATCGTGGGCGACATGATCGACACAGATCGTATTCTAGCCTACCTTAATCTGAAACAGACCGGAGCCCTAACCGAAAAATTCAGGGCTTGACAAACCAAGAAATTATGGGATAGCGTAAGAAAGTTTTAATGATTCCTATCAGATTGACTAACATCCTGGTCCGTATGATTCATTATCTGTCATCCGAGCGTAGCGGCCATGCAAGCTGTTTCATTTATCGAAGATTCAATCGTTTTTTTCAGCACCGAGATCAATCTGAATAGTGGAGGTTGATAATGTCCAAGTCACACGCTCCCGTTTCCTTAAAAAAGTGCCCGACCGGCATCAGGGGTTTTGACGAACTGAGTAATGGCGGTCTGCCGCGAGGCAGGCCAACTCTTTTGTGCGGCGGCCCCGGTTGCGGTAAAACACTTTTTGCCATGGAGTTTCTGGCACGGGGCGTGATGCAGTTCAAAGAACCCGGTGTCTTTATGTCCTTTGAAGAGACCCCAGGAGAGCTTGCAAAAAACTTCCTTTCCCTGGGAATAGATATAAACGACATGATCCGCAAGGGTCTCATGGCTGTGGACTATGTCCATGTCGAACGGAGCGAAATAGAAGAGGCCGGCGAGTACGACCTGGAGGGCCTCTTCGTCCGCCTGGCCCATGCTATAGATTCAGTGGGAGCGAAAAGGGTCGTCCTCGACACGATCGAGGTCCTCTTTTCGGGCCTCTCCAACGCGGGAATATTACGGGCTGAGCTCCGCCGGCTTTTTGAGTGGCTGAAGGCAAAGGGAATGACAGCCATCGTCACTGGAGAGAAAGGGGACCGTACCCTGACGCGCTATGGCCTCGAGGAATATGTGGCGGACTGTGTGATCCTACTCGATTTCCGGATTAGGGAACAGATATCCACACGGCGGCTCCGCATCGTCAAGTACCGCGGCTCGTCGCATGGGCCGGATGAATACCCGTTCCTCATCGACCGAGATGGGATTTCGGTACTCCCGATTTCGTCCCTCGGATTGAATTATCCGGTATCAAAGGAGCGCATATCCTCAGGCATAGAGCGTCTGGACGCCATGCTCGGCCGCAATGGCTTCTACATAGGGAGCACAATCCTTGTCTCCGGGAGCGCCGGCACGGGCAAGTCCAGCATCGCCTCATTCTTTGCTGATGCGGCCTGCCGCCGGGGTGACAAGGCCCTCTATGTCACCTTTGAGGAATCGCCGGAGCAGATCGTCCGCAATATGGGGTCTATAGGCATGGATCTCGGCAGATGGGTCAAGAAAGGGCTTTTGAAATATAACGCGGTCCGGCCCTCCTATTGCGGCCTGGAGATGCATCTCGTTGCGCTATATCATGCGATCAGAGGTTTTAAGCCGAGAGTGGTCGTTATCGACCCGATCAGCAATCTCAGCTCCGTGGGGTCAAAGGCCGAGATCAAATCAATGCTCACGCGCCTCATCGATTATTTGAAACTGCAGCGCATCACAGCGATGCTGACCGACCTTACCCACTCCGGTGATCCCGCGGAACGATCGAGCGAGGATATCTCCTCTCTGGTGGATGCATGGCTTCTCCTTCGGGACATCGAGATCGGGGGGGAACGGAACCGGGGTATTTACATCCTGAAGGCCCGCGGCATGGCGCATTCGAATCAGATCAGGGAATTCGTGCTCACCGATCACGGCGTAGATCTTCTGGACGTTTATCTCGGTCCGGCTGGCGTACTGACGGGAAGCGCCCGTGTGGCACAGGAGGCGCGGGAGAAGGCAGAAGTGCTGAACTCCCAGAACCTGGCAGAAAAAAGGATGCGAGAACGGGAGCACAAACGAAAGGCTCTCGAAGCTCAGATCGCCGCCCTGAATGCGGAGCTGGCAACAGCCATTTCCGAACAGCAATTCATGGTAGTGGAGGAGAAGAAAGGGCTGGACAACGTTCAGAAAGATCGAGTTGATATGGCGCGCCTCCGCAAGGCGGACTCTCCGAAAAATCCAGGCGAGAGAAAAAGAAAAGAAGGTGGGAAATGAAGAGACCTCCTCGGCCTAAAAAGAAACCGGCAAAAGTGCTGTCCGATAGAGATGCCTGGATACTGAAGCTCTACGTGGCAGGTCAGACTCCGAGGTCGATCGCCGCTTTTGCCAATCTCAAACAGGTCTGTGAAGAACACCTGGCCGGAAAGTACCGCATCGAGATCGTCGATCTCCTCAAAAACCCGACGCTCGCCAAGGGAGAGCAGATATTTGCCCTCCCTACTGTGGTACGGCAGCTCCCGACACCGGTGAAGAAACTGATCGGCGACCTGGCCAATACCGAGCGCGTTTTGGTGGGGCTCAATATAAAGCCCGTTGCCAAAGGCGTTAGTAAGGCTATGGAGAAATAGTATGCCGGTTAGCAAGAGCAGAACAGCCGAACAGGAATTCGAGAAGGTCCTGAAGAAGACCGGAAAAGAAAGGTATGTGCTTCGCCTCTACATTACCGGCATGACCCCGAGGTCCATGGCGGCGATCGAAAACGTCAAGAAGATATGTGGAGAACATCTGCACGGCCGCTGTGTGCTCGAGGTAATCGATATCTACCAGCAGCCGAAACTCGCCCAGGGCGAGCAGATCATTGCTACCCCCACTCTGATCAGAGAGCTCCCTCTGCCGCTCCGCAGGATTATCGGCGACATGTCCGATAAGGAGAGATTTCTCCTGGGGATTGATTTGAGACCGAAGAAGAAATGAAGAAGATGCAGGAAAAATCGCAGAAAACGCGTGAAGCAAAACTCCTTGCTAAGGTGAAAACGCTCAAGCAGCGTCTGGCGGATGCGGAAGAGACTCTCCGCGCCATCCGGCAAGGAGAGGTGGATGCCCTGATTGTGGAAACATCAGAAGGAGACCGGATATACACGCTGGCGGGTGCGGAGCATCCTTACCGTGTCATGGTGGAATCGATGAATGAAGGGGCGGCCACCTTGGTGGAAGACGGAACGATCTTTTACTGCAACCAGCGCTTTGCGGAGATACTTAATACCCCTATGGAAAGGATAATTGGATCCTCGATATTCCCGTTCATCGAGCCACGGGAAGAAAAGTCATTCAAGGCAAGCTTCATGAGGGCATTGAGAGGAGCTTCGAAAGGCGAGAGTGTCTTTCGTGCGGCGGACGGCCATAGCATTCCTGTTTTGCTTTCCATGAGCCATTTTCCGGCAGCGGATATACCCGGCTCGCTGTGCCTCGTGGCAACGGACATTACCAAACGGCGGCAGGCTGAACAGGCCCTGCAAAAATCCCACGATGAACTGGAGATTCGGGTTGACAAAAGAACAGCTGATCTCAAAGTGAAAACAGAACAGTTGGAAGTTGCAAACAGAGAGCTTGAGAGCTTCAGTTACTCAATTTCCCATGACCTGCGCGCTCCTCTGCGGGCTATTGACGGGTATTCACGCATGATTCTCAGAAAAATTGGAGATACATTTGATGAAGATACGAAACGCAAATTTAATGACATAAGACTGAATGTCCATATGATGGGCCAGTTGATAGATGATATTCTTGCCTTCTCCCGGTTGATTAGAAAAGATATGTTAAGGTCGGAGCTGAACATGATTGATCTAATCAGAGAAGTTTGGAAGGAATTAAATAGTATCAATCCCGATAGAAATATAAGTCTCATAGTCAACAGCACGCCTCTGGGTTACGGAGATGCGGCGTTAGTTAAACAAGTGTATCATAACCTTCTTTCCAATGCTGTCAAATTCACAAAATTAAGGGATTATGCACAGATTGAAGTGGGAGGTTACAACGACGGTAATGAGAATGTTTTTTATGTCAAGGATAACGGCATCGGCTTCGACATGAAGTTCTATGATAAGCTTTTCGGTGTTTTTCAACGTCTGCACAATGACCCTTTTTTCGAAGGCACAGGTGTGGGTCTTGCCACTGTCCAACGCATTATCCACAGACAGGGAGGTCGAGTTTGGGCGGAAGGAAAAGTAAATGAGGGAGCGATATTCTGCTTCACGCTGCCTCATGACGAAGATTAGTTAATCTTATATGATAGTCATAAAATCACGCTGAACATTTCTTTTGGTAATACTAACTTTTTATCATTCATCCATTTAATGCTTTGAAGGTGTATTTGGACTGAACCCCTTACATTGCACAGATCAGGGTAATACAATTAGAGTATCCTGACAGGGTTTATGGGTTAATGTTAACATCTTTTCAAACTCACAGGGAGGCCGATAGTCTAAAGAGGAGTGCAAGCGTTTCCGGTTATACACATCCTCGATGAAATAGGGAATTCTTTTTTGAACATCTTCCATGGTCCGGTATTCCCACAGCTGAACCTCTTCTGACTTCAGAGTTTTGATGAAACTCTCAGCATAAGCGTTATCATAGGGATTCCCCTTAAGGCTCATGCTGATCTGAAAACCATAGAACTCAAGCTCTTTTACATAATCAGCAGAGGCATACTGAACGCCCTGATCTGAATGATGGATACAACCCTGTTTTGGTTGCCTGTTGTTTATGGCCATGCGCAAAGCATTCAGGGTCAGGTTGGTGTCAATGTTCCTGGACAGGGCATAACCGATAGCCTTCCTTGAATAAACATCCAGGATGACCGCCAGATAAACAAAACACACCAGGATATGGATGTAGGTGATATCGGCAACCCAGACCTGATTTATGGCGCTTATTTTTATATCCCTCACCAGGTTTGGATAAATATGGAATCCATGATTGCTGTCGGTTGTTCTCACCCATTTCTTCTTGGGACGACATTGCAATCCTTTCTCTCGCATGATCCGGGCCACCTTCTTGTGGTTGACTCTCCAGCCTTCCCGGTAGAGTTGCCAGGTGACTCTTCGATATCCGTATCCGGAAAACTCAAGACAGATATCACCGATACGGGACTCCAAAACTTTATCGAGAGATCTTCCCTCCCTCTGATGGTAAAAGCTTCTCCGGGGCAGATTCATGAGTTCGCACCCCCTTTGAATGCTTTGGATAAGGGTGCAATTCTCGGCAATGAACTCTCTCTTTTCTCCGTTCGTTTGAGGTTGTTCTGCACAGCTTTTTTTAAGAACTCGTTCTCCAGGGTGACTTTGCCGAGCAGACGCTCGAGTTCCTGAACTCGCGCTGCCAGTTCCGCTTCCCTGGAGGGTTCGGCATTCAGCTTGCCGGCAGCATATTGTCTCTTCCAGGTGTACAACAAACCGGAAGAAATGTTATAACGCCTGCACAATTCCGCAGGCCCAACTGTTTCACTGAGCAGTTGCTCTACTATTGATCTTTTGAAATCCTGAGTGAACCTTCTATACTTCATGACATGATCCTTTCTCCCACTATGGGGAACTGATCCTGTCTAATACTCTATCATATTTTGTGCAATCGGTGGGGTTCACTCCA
>DATKLL010000194.1:0-72006 GCA_035542475.1 Syntrophales bacterium | reverse complement strand
TAGTCATGTCTTTCATTGCGTTCACGGTCATCTCTTCCAATAGCCGGCATCACGTCTATACTGCCGATCATTACAGCTAACACAAGCCCTATCATAATCTTGCACACTATGGATCTAAAATTCCATGTATTTGATGTTTTCATAAATGCACCCCATTCTTGGATTGTCGCCAATCGCCTTCTGGTGTCAATGTTTTAATTGTACAATATGACGCTCATTTCATCTTCCGTTTTCCATGTTTGCCTGTCTGGAATATTGTATCGGTAATTTTCTTCTGTTCATCCGACATGCTGTTATAGAGCGCTTCGAAAGGTGGGATGAACCTCTTCATCTGATTTGAATGGGTTTCGGTAATTTGGCTGTGGAATTTCATATGCTCGACGGCATTCATATTCTTAGTCTTTTCAGTACTGCCCTTGGTAAGGGCATCCATTTCTTTTGCATTTTCCCGCATTACCTGGGTCAGGTTATTCCATAAGTCCTTTTGGGCGTCGGTGATCTTTAGCGCGTCGTGAAGCTGTTTGATGCGGGCCTCAGTATACTCGACCGCAGATTTTTTGGCATCAGCCGTCGATTCCTCTTTGTCTGTGGCTGCAAAAGAAAGATTTGCACTGATGAAAAAAATAGTGGATAGAAACGCCACCATCACAACGAGTGTAAATGGAAAAATGACTCTATAAGCTTTTCTTTTCATGACCTGTCTCCTTATAAATTTAGTCTTTATGGCTTACAATTATTAACCTATCATACATTATGTTAGAAATATTTTTATTTCACAGCATCTTCGCTCCCCGCTTGCTGTTAGGTTGGCTCAGACAATCATTTGTGGCATTGAGCCTCTAATTGTAAATATGTGATTAATTTGTGATGACAAAACAGCTGGTAGCCCGTCCGGGTAGAATTTTATATCAATTTCATCAGCATCGGGGTGCAGATTGGCGAGTATGCTTCTTATGGTTTGGGTTATACGTTCCCGAAAAAAACGATCTCCATACCTTCTTTTCACTTTGATATGACCAGTTACAATTTTTTTTTCTTTCTTTCTTTTTCTTCACTGATATCCCCCCCTTATATAGTTTATTATAGTTAAGAAGTTGAGTTTTGCAGTTCCTATTTCTGATTAATCTTTCAAAATATCAGTAATGGCTTTTGGATATTAAATTAGTCTACTTATTAAGCAGGAAACAATAAGAAATAAAAGGAAGGATAACGATAGGTACAAACTACCCTGAAAGAGATGGTGTAATACATGGTCACATATGGTTATTAACTAAAACAAACTAAAATACCGCAGTTTGCATTATATAAATTTCTTAACAGGGAGATAAAGTGGCAGAAATCTGACTTAAAATGTGATATATGTTTATTCAACATGGGAGGTATTTTTCACAAAAATCCCAAGATGGCATTCGAGGAATACTATCATGAAAAATGAGAAGAAGACCAAGGCACAACTGATCAATGAACTTGTGAAGATGCAGGAGAGTGAGAATCGATACAGAGCTATCTTCGATAACACCGGCACTGCAATGATGTTCATCGAAGAAGACATGACAATCTCTATGGCTAACCAATAAGAATAAACTTGGAAAAAAATTAATCCTTATGAGCTACACCATTTTTGATATTCCAATTCTGAGAAACCTGCTGCAGGTTCTTTCCATAGTTGTTTTAAGAATCTTCGGATGGAGGAGATCAGGCCAGCTTCCCAAAATTCCGAAATTTGTCGTGATAGCCGCGCCGCATACCTCAAACTGGGATTTTCCCATCGGTCTGGCCATAGTATTTGCCTTCAAGATGAAGATGAACTGGCTGGGTAAGGATTCTCTCTTTCGATGGCCTTTCGGTAGCTTCTTCAAATGGCTGGGCGGTATTCCTATAAGCCGCTCAAAATCCGGAGATATTGTAGCGCAAATGATTAAGACCTTCAAAATAAGGGCAAAAATGGTAATGGTGGTTGCTCCCGAAGGAACGCGAAAGAAGGTCAAATACTGGAAGACGGGGTTCTATCGCATCGCTCAGGGCGCCGATATCCCCATCGTAATGGGTTTTATCGATTATGTACGCAAGATGGGAGGTTTCGGCCCAACGCTCATGCCTTGCGGGGATATTGAGTCCGACATAGAAAAAATTAGGGCCTTCTATGACAATGTTACGGGTAAGATTCCTGCCAAATCAACTCCGGCAATGATCGCTCCCCAAAGCGGGCATGGTAGTCATATATAGACATAAGAAAGTCACGCATGTTGGCTCATTTACTTTTTTAATTAACTGGATGCATCTGAGGTGAATATGGAAAAAAATAAAATGATATGCACTACAATCAGAAAAGGAAAAGAATGCCCAATGATGGGAAAAGGCAAGTGCATCATAAGCAATGAATGCAAGACCATCATAGAAAAGTGCATCGGGTGCAGCAATATTGAGACATTCAATAATAAGCAGTACTGCTCAAGATGGGTGTTCCCTGAAGGAAAGTGGAATGCAGGTGGATGTGATCTCGCAACGCATTTAAATAAAGAAGTTAAAGATACCAAAAAGTAACTGAACCCCTATTTCATCAATCTTTTCCCAATCAGTGGGTCAATAGAGGCCTTCATGCTGTTTCGTCACTTGGGACGGATAACTGCACAGTTATTTTTAACGATATCTTTGGCCTCTCATTCTATTTTTCGGTGGTTGGGCAATGTCAACCTTCAATTTGCGCCCTTTGAAATCGCTCCCGTTCAATACTTTCTTCGCTAATTCAGCTTCAGCTTGATTCGACATTTCAACGAATCCGAATCCTTTGCCTTCGATCAGCTTTGATTCTCTGACCTCGCCGTGATTAGAGAACAGAGTCTTCAGATCCTCTTTGGTCACAGAGCGGTCAAGATTTCCTACATAAAGTTTATTTTGCATTTTTTGTCCTTCTTTCTTTTGACTGACAAGAAGAGGCACCCATATAGGCCTTGAAAGTTACATGTGGAAAGTCTCTTCCTGACCGGTAATGAATTTTATAACGGTTTTACGTTTTCTGCTGCCGGACCTTTCTTACCCTGCGCTACATCGAAGCTGACACGCTGGCCTTCTTGTAAGGTCTTGATGCCTCCTACTATTGCGCTGTGATGAACAAACACGTCGCCACCCTCATCATTTTCGATGAAACCAAAGCCCTTTTTTTCATTGAACCACTTTACTTTTCCTTCGGGCATAATTTGCATCCTCCTTTCTAAAATTTCCCAAAAGTCGAATTGACAATTTGGCGGAAAGAAGAAAGCCACCTCACTCTAAAGAGCATGGTGGCCACCTTTGCACTTCAAAATGTCTTATCCAGCTAACGCACCCCTATCTTTCTGATAGGTAAGCCAAAATGCAATTGTGCTTTTTTATGGCATCCCTCTTCAGAAGTCAAGGAATATCTTAAAATAGCATTTTCATTCCAAAAAGGGGAAATTGACTTTCTGAGATATACATACTTTCAAACTGTATTCTATTATCTCACCCTTATGGATAGGATGAAGACTTGAGGTGAACTAAACAACCTTCTTTTTATGACTTCCTTCCTGTAGTCTTTGAAATCAATTTGTTAATAGAAGATAGAAGGTTACGATCGGTAATTGCTGCAGTCTAATGCTTTTCCATGGCTAAATCCCAGATTTTGGTGTACAGATAATCCGGTAAACATTGAGAGTGAAAAATCACGTAACCCGGTAGACCATAAACTGATGGCCTAGTGACTTAGGGGAAGAAGTAAATATGACCGCACTGCAAGAGAAAAAAGGGAGAAGCATTCAGAGCAGATTGATCCTGCTGCTTCTTCTTATTCTCATCCCCGTCTTAATTATTCAAGCTTACATTTACTATGACAGTTATCAGACTCGACGGGCATCAGAACTTCAGGCAAATCTGGAAATTGCCCGTGCACTCGCAAAAACCTTTGAGTCATTCGTACAGGACGTTATCCACCAGGAGCTTGCAATCGGTCTTGCCATAACCTCTTCGCAGCCGATGACTTTCGAAGATATTACTCGGCTCCTTGAGACTAGCCGGGACTATGTCGCTGTTCGCGATTTCACCTGGTTAAATCCAAAGGGTGTTGCAGTCTATTCAAGCAATCCTGACATGATCGGTAAAAATTACAGTGACCGATCCTATTTTCGTTATGTCACCAGTGGCCGTGTATGGATGGTAAGTGAGCTTATAATTGCAAAGACTACCGGAGAAGCGGTCTTTGGCATCTCGCGCGGCATTCGGAACGGCAAAGGTGCTCTGCTCGGCATTGTTTTTGCCGCAATCATTCCCGAAAAATTGGATGCCCGGCTTGCGGTTGAAAGGAGCAAAGGAGGAGGCTACGCCATTGTCGATAACAAGGGCATGCTGGTCTATCGTTATCCTGCTATAAGTGCCACATGGGAGGAGCGTAACTGGCTCAAGCAGTATCCCGAATTTGAAGAAGCGCTAAAGGGAAAAGAGATTGCCACAACAGTTTATGCGCCCTTTGAGGGCAAGAACCGGTTGGTTGGTTTTACTCCTGTTTCCTCTATTGGCTGGGCTGCGAGTGCCGGAAAAAAGGAAGAGGATGTGACCTGGCCCATTCTCATCTCTATTGGCAAGAGTGCTCTTTTGTTTCTGTCCGTTTTGATTGCCGCATTCCTTGTCGCATTAGCCGTTTCCCGGAAAATCACGAGCCCTGTTACAGAACTGCGTGCTCATGCGCTTGCCCTTGGGCACGGGAAGGTGCCAGAGCAGGTTAAGGTCAATCACATATTGGAATTACAGGATCTGGCAGAGGCATTCAATACAATGGCCGAAAAGGTGCAGGCGCGTGAACTGGATCTGCGCGAGAGCGAGCGTCGTGAGCGTGAACGTGCCATTGAACTGGCGACGCACCTCAATGCAGCACCAACTCCGATTATCATCGTACATAACAGAGAGGGCACCCACATTACTGGCAATCGTGCGGCAGAGGAATTATTGGGACTCCTGCACGGTGGGGAGGTATCTTTGAGTGCACCCGCTGGAGTCAGGCCGCGACATTACAAGGCCGTGAAAGACGAACGGGAGTTGAGGATAGACGAACTGCCAGCCCGGCGTGCTGCGCGCGGTGAAGAGGTACGCGACTTTGAGTACAGTATTGTCTTCGACGACGGCACGATTCGCCATGTTATGGCCTACGGTGCGCCGCTGTTTGATGACTACGGGCAACCGCGTGGTGCAATTCACACCCTGGTTGACATCACTGAGCGCAAACAGTCAGAAGAGGCACTCAAACATTATTCGGCTCAACTCGAAGAAGCCAACAAGGAGCTGGAAAGTTTCAGCTACTCTGTTTCCCATGACCTGCGTGCCCCACTCCGCGCCATCGACGGGTATGCACGCTTGATCCTCAAGAAGCAGGGAGATAAATTTGACGAAGATACTTTAAGACGATTTAAAGATATCAGATTGAATGCCCAGATGATGGGTAAGCTAATAGATGATCTTCTGACATTCTCCCGCCTGAGTAGAAAAGATATATCCAGGTCGGAGCTGAACATGGTTGATCTAATCAGAGAGGAATGGAAGACACTGATTAATATTAATCCCGATAGGAATATGAGTCTCATAGTTAACAGCACGCCTCTAGGTTACGGAGACGTGACGCTAATTAAACAAGTATATCATAACCTTCTTTCCAATGCTGTCAAATTCACGAGACCAAGGGATTATGCGCAGATTGAAGTAGGCGGTTACAACGATGGTAATGAGAACGTGTTCTATGTGAAGGATAATGGTGTCGGCTTCGACATGAAATTCTATGATAAACTGTTCAGCGTATTTCAACGTCTGCACAACGATCCTGATTACGAGGGCACAGGTGTGGGCCTTGCTACAGTCCAGCGCATTGTCCACAAGCAAGGAGGCCGGGTATGGGCAGAAGGAAAAGAAGGCGAAGGTGCAACTTTCTATTTTTCACTGCCTCCACCCCAAACACATTGAGTGCGTGCAACAGCTTTATACAAGGGCAACATTAAAGACTGAAATCATACAAAGCTTTTGTTATATAAGCAGGTAGGGAGATTGCCTATGGCAAAATGGATTATTGACCCCGATCATACAGTTGCTCATTTTATCACTCGCCACATGATGATTGCAGATGTACATAGTCAATTTAACAAAATCTCCGGTGTCGTTTATTTTGACCCGGCGTATATGTCAGGGACTTCAGTGGAGATCGAAATTGATGCAGCAAGCATATGGACAGGCGTTGAACCACGCGATAATCATCTCCGAAGCGCAGATTTTTTTTATGTGGAAAAATATCCAAAGATTTTTTTCAAAAGTACGGGGGTAGAAGTTTCGGGAATCAACTCCATGAAAATTTATGGCGAACTAACAATTCGTGATATAACAAAACCGATACTTCTTCATGCAGAGTATCTTGGTCCGGTCCACTATGAGGATGAAGAGGGGTCATACACGTCGATCGGTTTTTCCGCGAACACCTATCTGAATCGAGAGGATTTCGGCATGTATTGGAACAATAATTTTGGAAGCGGCAACTTCATGGTCGGGAAGCATATAGATATTACTTTGAATGCGGAAGCTGACCTTGAAAGCTGAATAAATCATCCATTTTTCTTATTTGAATAGACCCATAAGAGGAGATGACGAGAATGAAACTCAACAAATTTATGATAGCATTTTTTGTTTGCCTGTTCGCAGTGACTTCAGCGTATGCCCAACAGCGAGGGACTCCCGTCCAAGCGAAGAAACTGGTAGAGCAAGCCGTTGCGGATGTGAAAGCAAACGGCGAGGAGAAAGCTTTGAAGGAATTCAACAATCCCAGGGGAAAGTTTTTAAAAGAAGAGCAATATCTCTTTGGCTACGACCTGTCTGAAGTGTTGAAGGATGACCTGTATGTCTTCGCTTACGACCTGAAGGGGGTTCTCCTGGCCAGCCCGGTTTTCCCGAAACTTGTGGGTAAGAATCTCTACAATGAAACGGACAGCCAGGGAAAGCTTTTCCGGAAGGAAATTATTGATCTTGCAAACAGCCGCGGTTCCGGATGGGTGGACTATACTTATATGAATCCTGTGACCAAACAGGAAGAATTTAAGATTACCTATTGCCAAAAGGTGGAGAACCTGATCGTCTGCTGCGGCGCCTATCTGCCGTGATAAACACAATGTCACAATCGTCAATAAAAGAAATGATTAATTCAAGTGAACTACTTCGACATTTTGATCAACGACCATGTGTAACCATCCGGGTCTGCGACAAAGGCTTCCGTGAAAGACCAGTATCCGCGCGGCTCCTGAACGATCTTGTACCCGGCATCCCGCAGGCACTTTACAGTCTCCCTCACGTCATCCACCAGGAAATGGGGATATATCCCTAGCCCTCTGGGTGCCTTGATGTCCTGCTCCTTTTCCCAATTCCAGCGTTTCTCCCAAAGATAGATGTCGACATTGTCACCTTTAAGTGTCGCAAAACTGCCCGACTTTGATGTGACTTCAAAACCGAACTGGCCGTGGTAGAATGCTATCGACTTCTCCAGGCTGCTCACTTCAAGAAGGATGTGATGAATCCTGGGAGCCTTCTGTTTTTCCTGTACCATCCCTTTGCCTTCTTGCGGTCCTGCCCCGGAAGCATCAGCCGGACAGAGCGCCCGGGTATACACAAACAGACAGAGGCTTGCCACAAGGGCCGCACAAAGCATGTTTAACCTGAAAACTGTATTTCTCTGCATGGTACCCTCCTAACTTTACGAAAATTGCCATAATTCCATTTTACAATACTCATAATATAAAAACAAAATTGAAATAAATTGATACTTGTCCTCATCTCTTTCCTTACGGGCAATTAAGGTATTTCGATGTATAAAATACGGAATCCTATGATGGATTAAAAAAATGGCTTCCTTAGAATAGGGTATTATATGGAAGGAAAATGGGAGGAAAGACTATGAAGGAATACGACGTAATCGTAATCGGCGCCGGCGTGGGTCTGAGCATTGCCTTCAAGGCCCAGGCCAATAAGATGAAAGTCGCTCTCATCGACAAGGGAAACATGGGGGGGACCTGCGTCAATGTAGGGTGCATCCCTTCGAAGATGCTGATCTACAATGCGGACAGGATCGCCGATATCAAGGAAGCAGGAAAATTCGGAATCGAGGCGGAAGTGAAGCAGGTCAATTTTCCTGCCATCATGGATCGAATGAAGGCAACCATCGAAGAGAGCCGGACATGGATGAAAAATGAGGTTGAAAGCTCGGAAGGAATGGATTTTTACAACGACGAAGCGCGATTTGTCGATGACTACACACTGAAGGTCGGAAAGCAAACGATCAAAGGCCAGAAGATTTTCATCGCTTCCGGAGCCCGTCCCCTCATCCCGCTGATCAAGGGCCTTGAGAAGATCAGCTATCTTACCAATGAAAATGTAATCAATCTCCGGGAAAGGCCGGAAAGTATGATCATCATCGGCGGCGGCTACGTCGGAGTAGAATACGCACACTTTTTTGCGGCCCTGGGAACAAAGGTAACCGTGGTACAGAGACAGAGCAGGCTCCTTCCCAATGAAGAACCAGAGATATCGGAGTATCTGAGAAAGGAACTCTCAAAACGCATGGACATCCTGACTAACTGGGAAACAGTGGAGGTTTGGGAGAAGGGCCGACTCTACACGGTAATCTTAAAAAATGTCGAGACGGGCTATGAGAAGGTACTCAACGGCACAAGTGTACTGGTCGCTGCCGGTCGGGTATCCAATGCGGATCTTCTTGACGTTCATAAAACTGAGGTGGAGACGAATGAAGCCAAATACATTAAGGTGGACAACACCCTACTGACTAACAAAAGTAATATCTGGGCCCTTGGCGATGCCATCGGCCACCAGATGTTTACCCACGCAGGTGACATGGAGCAGCGCATCGCCTGGCACAATGCCACATACCGCAAAAAAATTTCATTCAACTTTGGTGTCGTCCCTCACGCCGTCTTTACGCGCCCGCAGATCGCCGCAGTAGGTCTCACTGAAGAGGAGGCTTCGAAGAGCTACAAAATCCTTGTGGGCCGTGCAACTTATTCCGATGTAGTCATGGGGGATGCCATGATGGAAAAAGAAAGCTTCGCGAAGGCGATCGTGGAAAAAAAGACAGAAAAGATTCTTGGTTTTCACATAATCGGTCCTGAAGCGGCCATTCTCATCCAGGAGGTCGCGAATGCCATGGCCCGTGGGGGAGACGTAAAATCAATCACAGACAATATGCATATCTTCCCGGCACTCTCTGAAATCATTCCTGAAACATTGAATAATCTGGAATAACCGAACAGGCATCCACCTTCTTTTAAGGCAATAAGAAAATGAGATGGGGTCAAGACCTGCCCCACAGCTTTATTTTTTCTTGACAAATAAGAAAAAGTTATCGAACATTTAACCAATATCACAACCTATTTCAAAAAGGAGTTTCAGATGTTTCGTGCCAGATACATTGTCGCCACTCTTGCTCTCCTGGGCGTCATGTTCCTGCACATGCCCGCAAATGCGCAGGAGACTTTGAGCGTCCAGGTTAAGGAGGGCGAGCTTCGCGCTACCCCATCTTTTCTGGGTCAAATTGTCGCCCGGGTTGCTTATGGCGACCGAGTCAGTGTTATTGAAGACCGGGGTACATGGAAAAAAGTTTCTCTAAAGGGCAAGGAGGGATGGATGCACACATCGGCACTGACAACGAAGAAGATCGCCTTAAAGGCGGGTCAAACCGATGTCCGGACCGGCGCCAGCCAGAACGAGGTGGCCCTGGCCGGCAAGGGGTTCAACGAACAAGTAGAAGCATCATTCCGGAAACAAAACAAGAACCTTGATTACACATGGATCAACAGGATGGAGACATTCAAAGTACCTCCGGACCAGATGCGTAATTTTCTTACCCAGGGCAATGTGGTTCCGCCTTCAGAAGGAGGCAAGCCATGAAAAAGAACTTTTGGGTAACAGGTTTGATCATGTTTGCCATCCTGACTATCGCGGCCTGCGCCGCTGTTGATCAGGCAACCCAATTAGCCACAGTCGTTGGGCAAACAGCCGGCGTCATCACCCCCACACAGGGAGAGGCCATTCGTAAGAGTACGAAGGCTGTTTCCAAGAGTCTTGAAGATTTTACGCCGGAACAGGAATACTATATCGGCCGGGCTGTCGCCGCCGTTGTCCTCTCTAAATATCCTGCTTATGCGAACAATCAGGTTAATCAATACATCAACACACTCGGGCAGACACTAGCCGCAGCCTCGGACAAACCCAATATATTTAACGGCTATCATTTCCTTGTTCTGGACTCGGATGATATTAATGCCTTCGCCACACCGGGCGGCCACGTTTTTGTCACAAGGGGTCTTATCCGCTGCTGTCAGTCGGAAGACGCGCTGGCAGCCGTACTTGCCCATGAGATCGGACACATCCGGTTCAGGCATGGCATGCAGTCAATTGAGAAGGCCCGCGTAACCGAGGCGCTTACGGTCCTCGCCTCAGAAGGCGCTAAAACGCTCGGCTCCCGTGATGTCGCTCAATTGACAAATACCTTTTCCGGTGCGATATCCGACATCGTTAATTCCATGGTCAACAACGGTTATTCCCGAAGCTTTGAATACCAGGCCGATCAGGCATCTGTTGTTCTTGTCCAGCGCGTCGGCTACAACCCCGAAGGTCTAATCGATATGCTGACGATTATGGCGAAAAAACTGAAGCCGGGAGGGGCTGACTTTGCCAAGACACATCCCGCGCCCCAGGATCGTATCGAAGAGATTCGGAGTCACAACCCGGCCTACGCCCCTGTCGCAGCCCCTCAGGTCCGCCAGGAACGTTTCCTTAAAGCCGTTGCCCGTATATGAAGAAAGGCTGTTGAAAAAAGACCGCCTGCAGCGTTGTGCTGCGACCTTAGTCGTTCAACGTACGTCTGTGTAAGCCTCACGGCTAAGGTCTTGCGCGCCTTGCATCCGGCCATTTTTGAACAGCCTGCTGAATGTGTGTTTTTCGACACTTTCTGAAGACTTGCAAAAAAGGTAATTGTGATTATCCCAACCAGTCTTTTAAAAAAGTTAGCTCTGGGTATGATCGCCGGCGTAGTCGGTGCGTCTCTGGCATTTCTTCTTTTCCTGCCCAGGTGGCTGGACGTCTGGGAGGCAAAGACCTGGGACTGGCGGGTAGGTGCGATGGCAAAACCGGCAAAGACCACCGATAAAGTCCGCCTCATCCTTCTTGATCAAAACAGCCTGGATTGGGCCAAGGAAGAAAATGGCCTCGCCTGGCCCTGGCCCCGGGAAGTTTACACCGCAATCATACAGTTCTGTAAGCGAAGCGGTGCCAAGGCGCTGGCCTTCGATGTGCTCTTCACGGAACCATCCAAATACGGTGTGGACGATGATCGCGCAATCGCTGCTGCTATTCATGAGTTTAAATATTTTGTCGGAACGGCGGCCTTGAGCAGGACTGAAGGCAGTGCTGAGCGGTGGCCCGCATTTGCCCGGGAGCCCGCATTCAAGGTTCTTGGGCTGGACCAGTGGCTTGCCGGCACAGACGCGAGCGATGTCGTATTTCCTCGCGCGACATTTCCAGTACCGGAAATATCAGCCGCTGCCGGCGTCCTAGGTGATGTTCACCTGAACCCGGACCGTGACAACGTCTATCGCCGGGCGACGCTCTTTCATGTCTTTGACGGCAAGGTAGTGCCGTCGCTCGCCCTGGGATGCTATCTGGTTGAGCATCAGGACGTCCCTCTGAAAATAAGCTCGGGGAGTTTTTCCGTCGGCGACAAGGAGATTCCGATCGACCGCAATGGCAATGCCATTCTCAACTTCCGCGGTCCCGCAGGGACCCATAAGACATATAACGCAGCGGAAGTCATTCAGAGCGAGATTCGCCTCCAGAGAGGAGAGAAGCCCACAATTTCCGGCCCGGATGCATTTAAGGATGCCTACGTGTTTTTCGGCTTCTCCGCTCCCGGTTTGTATGACCTGCGCCCCACACCTGTATCCGGCGTCTATCCCGGTGTGGCGATCAATGCGACCATGCTTGATAACCTGCTGGCTAATGATTTTATAAGACCTGTCCCCACTGCCGTCGTCATTGTGATGACCCTGCTGATCGCCCTCCTGGCAGGGCTCGCCACGTCTTCCGTATCCGGCATATTCAAGAGTGCCCTGGTCTATGTCTTTTTTATAGCTGCTCCGATTATCATATGTCTGATTGCCTACAGTGAAGGATTATGGCTGCCTCTGGTCGTCCAGGAAACGGGCGTCGTGCTTACACTCTTCAGCGCCGGCCTCATTTATTATACCACCGAAGGCCGCCAGAAGATGTTCATTAAAAACGCCTTCAAACAGTATCTGTCTCCGGCTGTTATTGAAGAGCTTATTCAGCATCCCGAAAACCTAAAGCTGGGGGGCGAACGGCGAATGCTCTCTATCTTTTTTTCGGACTTGGAAGGATTCACCGGCATTTCCGAGGGGCTGGAACCGGAAGTGCTCACAGCGCTGCTGAACGATTACCTCACGGCCATGACCGACATCATTCAGGAGGAAGGCGGCACCGTGGACA
This sequence comes from Syntrophales bacterium, assembly GCA_035542475.1. Lineage (GTDB taxonomy): Bacteria > Desulfobacterota > Syntrophia > Syntrophales > UBA2185 > DATKLL01. Next base: position 59,454 of record DATKLL010000194.1, on the reverse strand, counting down.
AATACGAAGGGGATGCGATTATCGCCTTCTGGAATGCCCCCCTGCTGCAGCCGGATCATGCCCGCCGCTGTGTGAGCGCCGCCATGCGGTGCCAGAGCCGCTTGTCCGAGATGCGACCCATGTTCCGGGAGCGCATCGGCAGGGAGCTGAGGATGCGTATCGGCATCAACAGCGGGCCGGCCATTGTCGGGAACATGGGCTCCCACACCCGGTTTGATTATACAATGATCGGTGATGCCGTCAATCTGGCGGCGCGTCTGGAAGGAATCAATAAGCAGTTCGGGACCTACACCATGATTTCGCAATCTACAGTGGAACAGATGGAAGGCGCCTTTCCCGTACGCGAGCTCTCAAGGGTTGCTGTTGTCGGCCGCAAGGAGCCGGTCGTTGTATATGAACCTCTCCTGCCGGAAGAAATCGAGCGCGGGAAGGACAGGCTTGCCCGCTTCTCTGAGGGTCTGGCGCTGTTCTACAAAGGCGATTTCTCGCAAGCAGAGGCTGTCTTTTCCGGGCTTGTCGATGTCGACCCGGTTGCGCATGCCTACCTGGCTAAAAGCCGCATTCTGATCGACCAGCCGCCGGAGGAATGGAGAGGCGTCTGGGTGATCACGACAAAATAGAATCGCAGAAAAAACCATCCATAGAAGCAATCAAAAAAACGCAGACCTGCGACTCAGAATGTGGTACATGTGTCAGTATAAGTTGAAACACATGTGACATGAAAAAATCCAAATTCAGCCATCCATATCTTGTACTTTCTCTGGTAATATTTATCTGGGGACTCAATTTTATAGTCGGCCGCTGCCTGTTGTCTACGGTGGTTTTCGGCTATCTCCATATAACGGGGGTGCTCTTCGCATTTTTACGTTACCTGACTGGTGCTCTCACCATGATCCTGATCCTGGCCGTTCGGAAACGCCGCCTGACGGAGATTCACAAGGAGATGAGACCTTACACCAAGGTCCTTTTAATGAGTATTCTGGCGTCTTCCATTTTTGTATTGTCCTCCAATCAAAGTCAATTCTATGTCAGCTCGGGGACAACATCAATCATCATAAACCTGTGCCCCCTTCTGGTGCTGATATACGGCGTATGGTTTCTGAATGAAAAAGTGACGACTCAAAAGACCATCGGGTTTGTCCTTGGATTTCTCGGTGGATTGCTGTTTTTGTATAATTCCCTCCAGAGCGGCAGCAACTTTGATGCGGCAACAGGTATACTTCTTTCAATCGTGGCCATGGCGACCTGGGCCGGCTACACGGTTACGCTTTATTACCTGGGAGGGGCCGATCGGGTTGCAGTCCTGGCAGTACAGCTGACTATCGCAACCCTGCTGATTGTGCCATTCCTCGGAATCTACATGTTTTCATCACCGCTTGTGTTTGTGTTTGATATATGGTCGATTCTCGGTGTTCTTTTCTCCGGTGTCATCTCTTCCGGCATTGCTTATCTCCTTTATTTCAAGACGATCGAGAGCATCGGCGCGCCGAGGGCCGCATCTTTTCTGTTCCTGATTCCGTTTGTCAGTCTGATTGGTGATGTAATGCTGAAAGAACTCCCGCCGCCGATAGCAATGATGGGCGGTGTGGTGGCAATTTTAGGAGTGGCCCTTATTAAGAAAGAGAGCTTTTAATTACTGCTAACATTGTAACGAACTATTAAAATCTTTGAAAATATTTGTCATCCTGAATCTATCGACGGATGAATTTATCGAAGGATTCACTGTTTGTCGTGAGTTTGTCGAATGGTCGAAGGATGATGTATCCATAGTTCGATAAGCTCATGCTTTGACGGGCTCACGCTTCGACAGGTTCAGCATGACAATATTACTTGACAGAGAAAACACTGAAATCATGGCATATTTTTTATATGATTGAAATTATTATATATATATTAGTGCTCATATTTTGTGCAATCCGGTGCAAATTTAGATCAGATAAGCAATTGTGATAATAGTTAACAAAGTTATCAACAAGGTTATCCACATAAAAGTTTATATCTTAATCCATTGGATGATAACTTATAATCTTCCGGCCTAGCCTGGAGTTTCTGAGAAGATGAATCATGATGGGGAGAAGGAAAATTTAGCTTGAAATTCATTTCCTATGACAGCATTGAAAAAATTGAGACTGAAACTGAAATAAGAAATGCAGATTCAGATACTATTCGCGATTTCAAGTTGACCTGGGATCCGTATGTCGATGAAAAGATTTTAATAGAAAAGGACAGAAACTTTAACTATCGCATTTTCGAATGGGACAGGATCATCCTCATGTCACTCAATTTAAAATTTGATGACAAGTGCTTTGCGGCATATACCGGCACACGCCTGGATGGCTTGTTATCTTTGCGTCATCATAATAATCTTTATCTTGATTTTTTTGCCACGGCCCCCTGGAATTATTTTGGTACCGCCGGCAGGATGAGGAGAATCGGATCAGGCCTTGTTTATTTTACTATTAAGACCAGCATGTCTTTAGGTTTGAACGGAGAATTTTTTCTTTATGCGTTGAAGGATGCTGAGAGATATTGTGAAATGATAGGGATGTTTCATACGGGCAGTTTCAAATTTGGTCTGGAAAATTTCCATATGCCGAAAGATAATGCAGTCATGTTTGAAAGAGGTTTCAGAAGGTACGTTATTAATGCTTAGGCCATCTGAGCCAGTAAAAGCAATGCTGTCATGTTTATATCGATTGGAGAGATGTGGAGCCGTAAGAAATTTTTGTGGACTATGAATCGAGAAGATCAGGTCGGATAAAATGGAAGCCGCTGAAGTCGATGATCGATATCCCGTGGAATGTGAAGAGTGGGTTACCCTCCGGGACGGTTACACGGTTTTCCTGCGGCCCATTAAGCACACGGACGGCCCACTGCTTCTTAATTTTTTTCAACAACTTTCCCCGGAGACCATTTACTTTCGTTTTCTTACCCATTTAAAAAGTCTGCACCCGGACCTTCTCAGGCATTATGTGGAGATTGATTATGAGACACATTTCGCCCTTACGGCTGTCATAACGGAAGAAGGAAAAGAATCCATCATCGGCACCTGCCGTTACATTGTCAAAAATAAGGCGGATCATGCGGAGCTTACGATTGTCCTGAGAAATGACTGGCAAAGAAGGGGCTTGGGGAAGATCATGGCCCAAAAGGTGGTGGACTTAGCCAGATCGAAAGGGATATCCGGCATCGAGATACTCTTTGACTATCGAAATGAAGGGATGATCCGGCTTTTTTCCTCTCTTGGATATCCTGTGAAATACGAATCATCTATTCTCGACATTGCCGACCGCATGGAAATCTTTCTCAAGGAAATTACACTTTAACGGAACCCGCATCTTGGTTTTCAATAGGCAACTGAGGATGTTTCACCATTCCGGAATGAGTGATTTCCAATCGGGAAGGCTTTACTCCGAGGGTGGGGGCTTCACCTTCTTTTTTCTTACTTTTTTTGTCTCTTCGAAAATGCCGGCTGATTTCTTTTCCGAAACTGAATATGTGTAATGAAACTTTTGCAGACCTTTTCTGTCATAAGCCTTTCTATCGACTAAATATTCGCCTTTTAAAGCGTCCGAATATTTTACCTGGCCGTTGTCATAGTAGGTTTTACAAATTTCATTGATAGGTTCGGATGCAATTAACAGTTCATTATCCCATTTGCACTCCCAGGCTAAAGATCCATCCTGGTAATTTCCCTTTACCGTGCCGTTAAGAATTGATTCCGACGATTTTTCTTTGAATCCGCTTGCGAAGGAGAACTCATATGTTAATTGCTGTTTTATATTCTGCTCCCATGTAAGATCACCCATAGGGTATTTTTCATATCTCATTTCATAAGGTACGATCAAAGCCGGTATCTCTCCTTCAGAACGAAGGACACGATCCTTAGGATTATATAATATTTTGACTGTCTCCTTCTTGACAGGTGGTGCGGCAAACTTCTCCTTTAAATCGCTGGTTTTTTCTGCATAAGTGATATCGTAAACAACTTCCTTGGGATGTTTATTAGAATATCGGCTAATGATTTTTCTCATAATTTGATGGTCAGTAACTATTTCCTTGTGAAAGAATGATGAGCCGATAAAAACAACAACAATAAACAGAACGATTATATAAGGCCAATATTTATTCATATTTCCCTGTCCTCATACAATATTGCTAAAAAAATCACCATTGGGCCCAGACTGTCTTAGCAAATGCAAATGTGCCGAAGAGCAAGTGAAAGACCTTTCCAACTTAGCAAGTTCTGCCACGCCCAGTTTTGTATACTTTAGTGAGGGTTTTGTCAATATGGCGGCTATAAAATCTTAATTGATTCTGGATGCGTCTAATGTAAATAGATGCGACCTTGAGAAATAGATTACATCAGGTACGTCTGGAGAGTCTCATAGCTCTGTGAAACGTCATTAGTGAAGGATGCTCCGACACGCATACTGTCTCTGGAATCAATAACTCTGCGCGGCTCACATGTCATATATAACGGTTTATTGTCGTTGGGGAGGGTGAAAACTACTTCAAATTTAGACTTTTGCGGAGAAACCGACAACTCATGCTTTTCGTCTTTAGGGATTGTAATTTGCATGCCTCCGAGGGAAATATCAGTTATTACCGCAGTATCCAATTTTGCTGCGCCGTTACTGTATTGTTTGATTAGAGCAGGTGCTAAAACTGTTTTTCTTCTATGTCTGCGTCTCTCTGAGCTTATCTCCTTGATCGTCTTTCGCATTTGTAAGTAAGCGGTAAGTACGGTTTCAATTATTGACGATAAAGACTGTCTTTCTTCTAAAGAAATTGCCACGAGGGATTCTTGCAAATTTCTGTTTACACGGAAACATATAAGACTATCTTTTTTCATGATGATCGCCTCATTGCGCTTTATTCCACAAGGCATTGTGACTGTCAAGAAAAAAACTATTTACGTCCGCGATAATCTGTTTGCAAACCGTAGGCTGTCACCCTGAATAGAAAACGGGGAAGGGGCTTTGAGCTTGACCGGGAGCAAATCCCTTATCAATGGCGGCAGGCAGCTTTACATTAAAGGCGGCATCGGCCTACTTCGGCCCTACCGGACGAGGGTGAAGCGGCTCGGGTAAGAACGGCGAGGGGCCCCAGACCTCGATACGAACATTTGTAGCAAATGTACTCTGTAATGTATTGACGAGTGAATTCCACGATTCACTTTGAGAAAAATTTGTCCAATCATCCATGTTCCTCCATACACCGGTTACAAGCACAGCAGGACTTTCCTTTATATTACGATGTGCCCTTATCTCAACAACCCCTTCGGATTTGAGTGCGGGGACTATGGCCTGCTTTATCCAGTTAAAATATGCCGCTTCGTCAACGCCCGGCACAAGGTCATAGGCAAGATGTATTTCGATCATCGGCATCACCTTCCGTCAATTGAATGGATAACAGATTGATTTTTCTTTGTTATGATACGAGGAAAAATGGATCAATGTCAAATCATTTTTACTGTTCCCTTTAGCATTGCAATGGCGTCAACCGGGCATTCGTGACCACAGAAACCGCAACCGATGCAGGTCTTGGCATCCTTCAAGTATGGAAAAGCATCCACCCCTTTGTTCCGGGGCAACTCTGAAATAGCCAGACAACCCACTGGGCAGGTATCAATACATATACCGCAGGCCACGCAGTTTTTCAATAGTATGTTCGGTTTGAGCCACTCGGATCGTTTGATCATTATGCACGAAGTGCCTTCGGCATCCAATATGGCGGCTTGAGGACATACCCTCCCGCAGGCGCCGCATTCTATGCATGAACTTGCGTCGATCGCATGGAGCTTCTTTTTTTCACCCGAAATGGCGCTTGCCGGGCAGATATGCACACAGGCGCCGCAACCGTTGCATTTTTCCGTTATTGTATAGGGCATGCTTTTTACCTCTTATTTTTTTATTTCCAGCTTTCGCAAAGTTTCTTCCTTAGGCTTACCAGTGGCCTTATCCCATCCGAACACATCCCAGTAGTCGGTTGCGAGTTTTTCCACATCCACGGATCTTCCTTTATTGGCACCCTCTTTCTGAGGTACCTTCCCTTGGGCGCGGTTGCTGATGAAGTTGTCTCTCGGTTCAATGCCGTGTTTGACGTTGAAGGCCTGTTTCATCGTCTGAATTCTCTCGCCGATCGTCATATATTCTTCGGGTGTCAATTGCCAGCCTGTAGCGGCATTGAGCCAGTCAAAGGTCGGGATTCTTTTAGCACCCAGAAACAGACCGAAGAGACACATGCCTGCGCCGTTGGACAAACTCATGAACTTGCTGCATGCGGCGGCGGTCACAGCCTTTTCCCGGTCGACTTTATACTTGCTCGCCTTCGTATACAGTGGGCTCGGTTTGGGCAGGCCCTTGATGCATTTCCAGAGCTGAAACATTTCGTAATAAAGCTGGGCACCGAGCGTATGCCGGCCAGGCGACGGCTCCACGCTGTAGTGGACATTGAAACCTGGATCATTCCGGCCATCATGCATGGCCAGCTCCTGCCCTCCGGCCTGGATGGCAAACTCATTTGTCCCTTTGCCAATTTTTGCAGCGGCAATCTTTGTCCCATCGGCCAGGAAATCACCGATGCCTTCGCGTTCGACCATCTTCTTAATGAGGGCGATGATGGCCTCCGTATTGCCCCATTTCAACTCCAGACCTCCAGTATCTTCTTTGTTAAGGATACCCTTTTCATAGCATTCAATGGCAAAGGCCACCGTCGAGCCTGCGGAAATCGTATCCATACCAGCCCTGTTCAGTAGCTCGTTCAGGTAAAAAAGGCTGTCCAGATCCTCGTTCATGCAAAGGCCGCCCAACGCCAGGATGCTTTCGTATTCCGGCTTGTGGGTGTGGCTGTACTTTCCCTTTGTGGCACAGATGCCACCGCATCCGAGCGGACAGGAATAACAATGATACTTCACAATTTCCGTTTTTTTGATGAGATCGGGATTGATTTTCTTGGACTTCTTCAGGGGGAAATCGCGATTTGAACCGTTCCAGTTTTTCAGAGGTGCATCACCCATTTCGATGGATGCCTGGTTCATACCGCCCGTGCCCCACTTCTTCAAGATGGACTTGTACAGAAGCCCATCCTGTGGGAAAATGACCGGGGTTACGCGCAGCAAACTGCCCACATAGGCGAAAATACCCCCCGGGGTAAGGGGAAGAGGCATGTTGACCCACTTGATACATTGTTTACTCAAGCGCTTCATGGCTGCCGGATCGTGGGCGCTGATGCGTTGAACGCCGTCGAGGACCACTGCCTTGAGCTTTTTGATGCCCATAACAGCGCCCAGACCAGATCGGGCGGCGATTCTGCCCCTATCGGTGCAAACGCCGGAAATAAGGGAGACCTTCTCTCCCGCGGGGCCGATGACTGCCACGGCCGCTTTCGGACCATACCGTTTTTTGAGCATGTCTTCCGTTTCGACGGCGTCGCATCCCCAGAAGTCCGCAGCGTCTTTTAGCGTGGCTTTGCCGTTTTTCACGTACAGATAAACAGGGCTGGAGCTGATGCCTTTGAAGAAAATGGCGTCATAGCCACAATGTTTGATAGCTGGAGAAAAGGTGCCGCCGCAGTTCGCGTCGCCCCAGCAGCCCGTCAGCGGAGACTTTCCCACGAGGGTCCACCGGCCGGAAAACAAGCTGCCCGTTCCCGTGAGGAAGCCGGAACAGAAACCGAGGATGTTTTCCGGCCCCAGAGGATCGGCGCCCGCTGGTATATGATTGTACAAGATATGAGCCCCGAGGCCCATCCCGGACAGGTACTGTTCATAGACATGGTCGGGTATTGTTTCCTCCATCATGGTTCCAATCGACAAATCCACGATGAGGATTTTTCCCATATAAGGTTTTTTCATGACATGAACTTTCTCTTTGATTATTTTATTTGTTATGCTTTTAAGAGATCTGATAACTGTCATACAATCCTCTTTACTCATGATCTTCGGAACAGGATATGTGGGGTTACATTCAAGCAATGCGCGTTCCGCGATTGTCGGGATGTCTTCATCTTTAATGAAATCAAACTTGTTCGGAATGTTTAATTTTTTGTTAAGCGCTTTAATGGCTTCGATAAAAGCTCCGGCCTTTTGAGACTGGCTCATACCCGGCTTTGAAACATTAGCGACATCTGCAAGTTCAGCAAGAGGTTTGTGCACTGCTTCGCCGTACCATTCAAGAACATAAGGCATTATAACTGACATTGCAAGACCATGAGGAACACCATACATACCACCGAGGTTATGACCGATACAATGAATATTCCCAACGCCCCCACGCGTGAATGTATATCCTCCATAATATGCAGCAAGTAGCATTTGTCCGCGTGCTTCAAGGTCTTTACCATTATAATAAGCTCTTTCAATATTGTTGAAAACCATTTCAACGGCCAAAATAGCTTTTTTGCGGGTATCCTTATTGTTATAAAATTTACCTATGTAGGACTCAACAGCATGTGTCAAAGCATCGATACCTGTTGTTGATGTAATGTGAGGAGGAAGACCAACTGTAAGTAAAGGGTCAAGAACAGCGTATCTCGGACGAATAACAGGGTCGGTAATTGGATATTTTTCATGAGTTTGAGAGTCCGATACAACAGCTGCTATTGTAGTTTCAGAACCTGTACCTGCTGTTGTTGGAACTGCGAAAAGAGTCGGAGGTAAAAGAGATCCCATTTTAATAGCGAACGGGATTACTTTAAACAAACCTCTCATCTGGGTAACTGAACGATTTGGGCGAGCAACTCTTGCGCCAGTAACTTTTGCGCAATCCATCGGTGAACCGCCGCCGAAAGCTATGATAGCTTGACAATTGTTTTCATTATAGACTTTAAGGGCTGCTTCGATGTTGTCGATTGTAGGATTGGGTTGTACCTGATCATAGAGTGAATACTTAACACCTACTGAATTGAGACCCTCAAAGAGAGAATCAAGAAGGTGATGACCCATAAGACCAGGGTCGGTAACTACAAGAACGCCTGTGATACCTTTTTCTTTAATAACTGGAGGAAGTTTCTTTATGCTGTCAGCGCCGTAGATGACTACCGGTTCAATCCAAGGAATACATTTCATTCCTAAACCCATAAGGAACTGAAACGTACGATAATACGCTTTTTTTAATAGCCACACTTATGAGTACCTCCGATTCTCTCATTTTTTGTGTAGAATATAACACTGCATGCTGAATTACTGCAATAATTAAAGCAAAAAAACCGCTGAGTTTTCACAGGCGCGGAGATTTCTTAAAGTGGTTATCTAAGGTTAAAATTTTTCATATCTTCAGCATAGTCTGCAATATTCTGGCAGTGATCGGAAATCCTCTCCAGGTTGATGAGCATTTCAATAAAGATGGGACCCGCCTGTACCTGGCAGACCCCTCTGTAAAACCGTTCCTGGTGTCTTTCTCTTGACTCTTTAACCTTCTGATCCACAACTTTCTCACGTTCCGTGATTGCCCTTATTGTCGCCTCATCCGTTTTATCCACGAGAGAAATGGCGTCATTGAGATTATCTAAGACCAGTGCCACAATCTCATTCAGGTCCTCATGGCCCCACTTAGTAAATGAAATCTTCTGTTCATGTTTCTGTTGTATGAGATTGGTCAGACTGACGGTATGATCGGCAATACTTTCAATGTCATCAACCATGGCTGAATAGGAAAAAAAGACCCTGGACAAATCCGCTGAAAGAGAATCATGGGGAACTCTGCATAGATAACTTCCAACCTCTCTCCTCAGGTTATTGACTACCAACTCTATATAGAGGATCTCCTTTCTGGCACTTTCCCTAAACCCTTTCAAGAGGTCCATTGCCTTCACGAGCATGCTGCGTGCAAGCACCAGCTCTCTTCTCAACTCCTTTTTCACACACTCCAGGGCGTCTTCCGCCCTTGATAAACAGTTTTGATCGAGGAATTCAGGCCAGATCGGCAATATTTCCGCCTTTCCGGGGAGCATATACTCAACTAGATAAGAAAAGGGCTTGAGCAGAAAAATAAAGACAACGGCGATCACCATATTAAAAAGAAGATGTCCGTACGCGATCTGCTGGGGTACATCGTTCGTAGTGAGTCTCAGTACCTGAACAAATACAGGCGCAGCCGATATGCAGATCAGTGCGCCAAATAATTTAAAAAGAAAGTGAGAGAGGGCGCTCCTCTTTCCATTGATATTTGATACGAAGCCCGCCATCAGGGCCGTTACGGCGGTACCGATGTTGGCGCCATAAACAATGGGCAGGGCATTATCGAGGGCGATCAGATTCTGCTGAGCCATAATCACCAGGATGCTGATGGTAATAGCGGAAGATTGGATGAGAAAGGCAAAAAGAAGCCCGATTAAAACACCCATCAGCGGATTTCTCGTCTCCTGAGAAAACTGGAGAAAAGACTGGCTATTCTTCAGAGGCATTGCCGCCACGGACACGAGGCTCAGACCAAAAAACAGCAAGCCGAAATAGAAGATCCCCTCTCCGAAAGATTTCCATTTTTCTTTGCCGAAAGACCACAATACCCCGCCGATCATGATGAAGACCGGTGCAGCATCCGTTATCTTCCAGACTACCAGTTGAACGGTAAAAGTTGTTCCTATGTCGGCCCCTAGGATGATTCCCAGAGAGCGGTAAAAGCTCATCAATCCGGCACTGACCATTCCAACTGTTAGAACTGAAGTGGCGGTACTGCTCTGAAAAAGAACAGTGGTTACGATACCGGTGATCAATCCGTAAAGAGGATTTTTCACGGCAAACTGGAAGTATTCACGCATCCGGACATTGCTGAATCGCAGCTGCACCTCAGTACTCAAGCGGATCATTCCGTACAAAAACAAAGCTACACCGGTAGAAAACAGCAGAATCCCTTTTACCATTTCAGTTACTTTCTTTAATCATCGTTTCTTTTTTTTACATTCTGTTTCCGTTTCACAATATCACCTAACGAACCGAGCGATGCAGGGGCTTTGTTGACATATTCACGAAAATCTTCCGCGGACTCTTTTTCTGACTTGCGTGACCCGCCATCCTGTGATTCTACCTCCGGTATGGACAGGGATATCCTTTTTTGATCATGGTCTATGGCATCGATCCGGACATCGATGGTCTGGCCCACATTTATGACTTCACCGGGATGAGTAATTCTCCTGCCCTTACCAAGTTTCGAGATATGGATAAAGCCGTCTACCCCCGGACCAAGATTGACAAAGGCGCCGAACTTCGTTAGCCGCACAACTTTTCCCGTATGAAAAGTCCCTTCGGGATATTTTGCCGGCACTTCATTCCAGGGATCAGGCAGCGTTTCTTTCAGAGACAAACTGATACGGTTTTCCTGCCAGTCCAGCTTAGTAATGGCTACATCCAAAGCCTGACCGATGGATAGGCGCTCATGAATATCTTCCACCCGATCCCATCCTATCTCCGAGATCGGAAGGAGTCCCTGTAGGCCGCCGATGTCCAGAAAGGCGCCAAAATCCCTGATGGAAACAACGGTTCCTTTTACGATCATCCCCTCATGCAGTGTCGCCTTCAGTGCTTCTTCCTCTTTTTTCTTTTGTTCTTCCAAGATAGCTCTGGCGGATAGTATGATATTACGGCCCCTCTCCGCATATTCAGTAATTCTGAAAGACAAGCGGCGGCCAATATAGTCTTTCGCATCCTCCATGCGTCGGAGGTCTATCTGGGAATATGGGCAAAATCCCCTCATCCCGCCTGCCAGCTTGATCTCGAAGCCCCCTTTGATCTCTTTTTCCACGACACCCTCAATGGGTATTCCGTTTCGCCAGACCTCTTCTATGTAAGTTCGCGCGGAATCTCCCGCACCTATCTTGGTCGTAAAAAGTTTCTCATTAAGCTTTGACGACAGAAAATAGGCCGTGATCGTATCGCCCTCTTTTACTGAAAGATTACCGTTTTCATCCGTCAGTTCTTTTCTGTCCAGATAGCCTTCGCTCTTTCCTCCCAGATCAAGGAAAATCCAATCCTTGGTAATTTTGACGATGACGGCTTCAATCTTCTGACCAGGTTTCAAAAAATCTTTTCTCATCCGGGTTTTTTCAAACAACTCCGCAAAACTCTTTTCTTCATTTAATTCACTATTTTTTTCTTCGACCATGTGCCGCTATTCCCCTTTTCCCTTCTTTCTTTCAATTATTTACAGAAGAGGCTCAAACATATACTGTTCTCATGTATTTTTCAATTGTATAAAGTCTTGATTAAAACAAATGCAGGAAGCAGGTCGGATAACTCATGTAAAATAACCAGGGGGGACTTGCGGTCTCCCCTGGTTAAGGAGGGGGAAAGAGGTGTTATCAGTATTTTAATCCCGATGGAAATTAAGTTCCATCATAAGAAGAACAATACCAACGAGAAATAGGACGGCAAGTATAACACTTTCTGGTGTATTGAGCCGGGTCTGATGAAGGTGAAATTCTGAAAGCAGCGTCATGATTTGTGTTGATATCAATGTTTCCATATCGATGTCCTTCTGTCACGGGGAAGATCCGATGTTGATAATGTAGATTTGCTGTAACCTTAACAATATGGTGAGGAAAGTGCTGTGATACCAATCACAAATAATGTATTTCTTGTAGTCACCTTGTCATAAAGTTAGGCTTTTTATTATTTAATATAATGTGCTAAGAAAAGCTGAACAGCAGCTTATAAATGAGTCGGGATAGTGCGTCAGCAGGATGATAAAGTGAAAGCGGCAAAATTAGAAAACAGTAAGACTGAAAAATCGCGGAAAGAAACTACATCACAGATTTAAATTAAAAAACTTACCACCGGACTCCTCCGATCTTTTTCTTAGCTGCACATTTACTAAAAACTTAAACAGAAAATCCGAAGGTGATTATAATCATTCATGAAGAAAAATTTAGAAGACTACAGAAAAGAGATGAATATACTTAAGGCGAGATCCGAATCTGCTCATAAGGAAGTAACTCCAGAAACCAATCATACCAATTACCCAAAAAGAGAGGTGTATTTTAGGAAACTGTTTCCCAATAAATGGGTAACATTGATGCCGGGGCTGATGGCTATCTTGATGGCTATTCTCACTCTTATTTTTCTCATTATTTCAGAAGTCCTGAAAAGGGACTGAGAGTTTATTTGATAAATTGAAGATAATCGTAGTAATAATCATTGTCATATTTCTTATAATGCTTCTCCGGCTGAAAAAAGGCGGTAGCTGAAACATTCAAGCTATCATATCACCAATCCGGTTTTTTGATGATGGGTCTTTGAGGTGTTCCTTTGCTGAATCTGAGTAATATGTGCGATCGGATCGACAACCGTCTGTTCATTCCGGAGAACACAGCGTCTTTTCAATAAGAGTAGCAAGGCTATGGAACGAAGGGAATTTTTGAAGGTTGTGGCAGGCATGTCAGCTATCGCACTTAGTTCATGTTCGGGTGATTCCGCTAAATCCCAGGGTCGCCTACAAGACGGGACATTCACAGCAGGTCGTGATACAGAAGTATTTCTGGCGTGGGTAAATCATGGGGCATCCGAACAGGAAATAAAAGCGGCAGTTTGTGCTGCGGCTGAAGCAGCCACGGATTTTTCCTGGTTGTCCAAGGGGGATTCCGTGTTCATAAAACCCGCCCTTAATTCAAGTTACCCCTATCCGGCCACTACAAGTCCCACGGCCATTGGGGCCATGGTCGAGCTCCTCAAGAAGAAGGGCGCAGACCGTGTGATTGTAGGAGATATGTCCGGCATTGAACATGTGAAACTCACGCCCCAGGGAGTCACCGGCAGCACCCGCCGGTTAATGGAGGCAGCCGGCATGACCCGTGTCGTCCAGGCGGCAGGCGCGGAAATACACTTCTTTGAAGAAGCCGGGTGGAGCGCCTTTTATGAAGACATACCGTCCATAGGCTCCCACTGGAAGCGCGGCCTGATGATGCCTGCCATACTCAGGGAGGTTGATCACATAATCCTCATGCCTCGTTGCGGCCGCCATGTGCTTACCGGCAGCACACTGGGACTAAAGGCTGCTGTAGGCTACTGGCGGACGGACACGCGGCTGGAGTACCATCACGATGCACATACCTTACACGAGAAAACAGGTGAAGGTAATACCGTTGAAACGTTGGGCAATAAGCAGCGGCTGGTACTAACTGCGGCAGACAAGGTACTTACGACGTTTGGCCCGGATCGGGGCCAGGTTTACGAGCCGGAGAACGGACTGATTATCGCGGCAGAGTCGGTGATTGCGCATGACATGGTATCTCTGGCCTGGCTCCTGGACAACAGACATCACATCTATCCGTCAGGCATAGATGATTTTGTGGACAGCAGTCAGTTGGTAGCGGGGATCGGCAATAGATTGGTTGTCGGCCAATTGGGCGGATGGAGGCCGGTCCTCTCCTCCGAAAGGCTGACCAAAAACAAACTCAAAACCATCTGGGATGATCCGGTTCTCAACCATGCGTACAGGGTCTTCGGCGGTGTTCCCAAGGTAATCCTCAAAACAGCAAATGAAACCCTCCGGGAAGATTTGAAAAAGCGGCTGAGCGAGATGACTGCCTTTTCAACCGTCTGATGGACAGACGTCTTCAAATCTCCGTCGTTTCGTCCTGATGTGGATAAGTCGACGCGTATCGAAAATATGTCGAAATAAAACGGACTAAAGGAGCCTTTTCTTCAGTGATTTGCTCACGCTCATTCCCCCTCTGGCTTACCTCCTGGATGCAAACACAGAAAATTCTGCTTTGGGGCGCGGCTGACCTTCGCGGATTCTCAACACCACCTGATGAGACGGGACAGGAATTCCCATTTGCCATATCATGGGCTTTTCCCGTGAACCCCTTGATTATGGCCGGTATCCGGCACGGCCCGAATCAGGCATATGCCGATGAGTACGCCCGGGTGAATGCCATTATCAACGGCCTGGCAGAGGAGCTGGCAGCCGGGATCAGAACGCAGGGCTTCCGGGCCAAACCACTGGCTGCTTCTGAACGCACCGATTCCATAAACATTAAGGGAGACTTTCCCCATAAAACCGCGGCCACCCGCGCAGGCCTGGGGTGGATCGGCCGCAACTGCCAGCTCATAACGAGCAATTATGGTCCATGGATTCGCCTGGGGACCGTTTTCATGAATATAGAACTCCTTTACGGAACGCCGGTGGAGCGCAGCTTTTGCGGCCGCTGCACTCGCTGTGTTGATGCGTGTCCTGCGGGGGCATTGAATGGAAAGGTCTGGCATCCGGGACTGCCGCGTGAGGAAATCTTAGACGTCCACGTATGCGATAGCTGGAAAAAAGAACGCTACTTTCAGTACCACAAGGGGCACACCTGCGGTATTTGTTCGGCAGTGTGTCCCTATGGTTTGAAAGTATTAAAAAAGAAAACGAAATAAATTAAGATGTCGCAATTGATTAACTTGAAACCAGCGAAGCCTCGATAACCATATTCTACACCCGCAATAAGAACGCCCCGATTATGTAACCGACCACCGTCGCGCTTCCTACACCGATCAGTCCCGGAATCATAAAACTGTGATTCAGGATGTATTTGCCTATGCGTGTTGTGCCTGTGCGGTCGAAGTTGATGGCGGACAGGTCGCTGGGATAAAAACAGAAAAAGAAATAGGCATAGCATGCGGGAATCATCCCTATCAGGAGATTTATCGGAATACCGAGCAAAAAGCCGACTGGCACCATAATGAGAAGCGTTGCCGCCTGGCTCTTTACGAATGCCGAAACAATAAACATCGAGACTGCAAAAAGCCACGAGAAGTGCTTAACCATCGCCTGCATGTTGGTGACCAGCTCCACTTTATGAGTATCAATAAAGGTATCACTCATCCAGGCAATGCCCATAATGGCCAGCACCGCCGCCATTCCGGCTGAGAAGATGGAAGACGATGCAATCTGCGCTGCCTTCACCCGTGTGTAAAGAAGAAGGACCGCACCCGTGGAAAGCATAACAATCTGCACGATGATCGTCATGGATACCGGCTTCCCTTCAATGACAGGCGCCAGTTTAAAAACAGCGATGAGAACTATAGTGACTACTCCGACAAAAAAGAGCAGGACCGACCGCTTGGCCTTCTTGGAGATACCTTCATCAAGGAGTGACACGCTCTCCTCCAGCTGGCGGCGAAATCCCTCATCTTTCAGCCGCTCCTGGAACTCCTCGTCCTTGTCGAGGTCTTTGCCTCGCCTCAGGCTCCAGAGCGCCGCGAGAAAAACGCCTATGGCGGTTGCGGGAATTGTAACACAGAGGATATTGAATAGAGTAATATTGTGCCCGGCTTTCAGGGCCATCGCAAGGAAGCTTGTCACGGCCGCGGCAATCGGGCTTGCAGTGATGCCCATTTGCGATGCAATGGAAGACACAGCCATCGGACGTTCCGGACGTATGCCCGTCTTGTATGCAACGTCGGCAATAATCGGCTGTAAAAGATAGACCGAGTGACCGGTTCCGACAGACATGGTCAGAACATAGGTGCATAAGGGTGCGAGAAAAGTGATGTACTTGGGATGCCTGCGGAGCAGCTTTTCCGCCAGCTGCACCATGTATGTCAAACCTCCGGCTGCGTGAAGGGTGGCGGATGCAGCAACAACGGCTATGATGATGAGCATGACGTCAATCGGCGGAGAGCCTGGTTTCATGCCGAAGGCAAATGTAAAGATGGTTACGCCCGCGCCGCCGATAAGACCCAGTCCAACGCCACCGACACGGATACCGATGTAGATCGCTAATAGGAGAATTCCAAAATGAACCCAAAACATATCATATTCCTCCTTTCCTATTATCCTTGAAAGACCGCACCATCATTCAATCCCCGCCATTAAGTTTCAATGGATAATCGCTGAATCTAATATTCTTATAGATACTTTTTTATTAAAAAACAATTTAAATATGCTGGCTTTGTCTGCTGAGGAGGCGTTTTATAACGTAACCGGTTTTCATATGTCCTCTTTTTAAATAAGGTGTGGAAGGTTTTATTCAATCTCTCTTCGCAGAAGATGTATTTGTCAGGAATTATCAAGATGGCTGGCGGGTATAAATAAAGGGTTCTATAGTTATCAACAAAAAACTGAAGAAATCTTACTTAAAATATGGTACAAAACAAATAAAAAGATTGGCGTTTAATGGGAACTTTTACCGGCATAACAGGTTGATTGGAAAGGGTGTAATCAATGCGATATAGAAATACTGGGAAGATTGGTGATCATCTCTGGTACCTGGGGCGTGAAGAATCCGGCGTTTATATTCTCGAGGGAAGAGAAGGCGCGATCTTGATCAACGGGGGGATGAGTTACATACTCGCTGACGTACTGCAACAGATTGAGACGTTCGGGATAGATGTGGAAAAGATCAGGAAGATCCTGATTCTTCATTCACACTTCGATCATGTAGGAATCGTACCATATTTCAAGCGAACATATCCGAAGATTGAGGTATATGCGTCAGGGCCGGCGTGGAAGATTTTCGCAATGCCAAAGGCCATAGATGTCATGAACAACTACAGCAGGCTCAGCGCGAAACAGGTCGGGGATGAAGATGTTCTCAAGACCTACGACCTAAGCTGGCGCGATGATATTACAGGTACAGTCCTTGCCGAAGGAGATAAAGTAGAACTTGGCAGCGTCGCCCTTTCGATTTTTGATACCCCCGGCCACTCCAACTGTTCCATCACCGCCTATGAGTCCGGAATGAAAACTCTGTTTGCTTCCGACGCCGTGGGAGTTCCATACAAGAATGCCTGCTTCCCCTCGATGAATACAAATATCACACAATATCTTGAAAGCCTGGAGAAGTTGAAACCTTTGCCTGTTTCCTGCCTCTGTGCCGACCACTATGGTTATATTACCGGTGAAGAAGCGGCACTCTTTACTGAACTTACCATTGAGGAAGGTCGTAAATGGAAAATAAAGATGGAGGATCTATATCAACGGCATGGCGGAGATATCGAACTCGCGACAAAGGCTATTACGGACTATTTATTTCGACAGATGCCTGAATATTTTGTCGCAAGAGACATAATGGAGGGGGTTTTCAGGCAAATGTTAAAATTCATAGCAAAGAATCAATAGGAAGTATATCAAAGCAAAGAGACGTCAAAAGGTCTAACTGAATTCATTGAAACCTGCATGGGGACGAAGGGGTTAGTGCAGTTCGGCCTTCTTCAAGAATGGCTTGACGCCGTATATGCCGGTTACTTTCCGGGCGTGGTCAATCACTTTTTTTAATTCCTGTTCTGAACCGACGATACCGAGAAGGACGACGGTACAGTTCACTGTCTCCACATCTACATTCGTCGACAGGATGTCTATATCACCCAACAATTTTATCTTAACTTTTGTGGTTATCGCGAGATTATCCAATGTGCCGCACGAACTGTTCGGGTCCTTTTGTGACAGATAGGCACTTACGGATTTTACGCCTTCCACACCCTTTGTGATCTCCAGGGAGCGTTTCTTCTGTTCCTTTAACTCATACTCACCGACCAGATAGACATTGCCTTCATAACAAAATATGGAAATGTCTTGAGCCTTAACCAAATCGTCATTTATGAATTTTGTGAGGATGGTGATAGTAATTTTCGTATCTGAGGCAATTGTGCCTACTTTACGCTCATCGACAGCTACTTTATAGAGGGAAGTGCCCGCTGTCGTGGCTATGGTTGTACAGCCGGTAATAATAAATGATAAGGTCAGCAAAAGTGCGGAACACAGTTTCTTTTTCATGTGAAGAAGTATATCAAATAACAGCCCGGATTTTTGTGATCTGGATCACATTAATTGCTGCTTCTCCTTCCGGTATTTCAACATTTCTTCCGGTAATCATTAATGATGGAAGGGCACAAGAAAAAAGGGCGTCATGCTGATCTCACAGTCCCTGTATTTGTAAAAATTTTTTACTCTTGAAATATAATTTAAATTGGTAAAAACTACCTCTCGGTTATGAGTTATACTGATATTGCGGATGTCGAACGCAAATCCAAAGATGATCATGGATCAATAGTAAAATGAGTCTGTGGAATAATCAATTGAAGGCAAGTGAATCAGCGCGGGGTCGGCCTGAGGAATTTCAGAAAAATGATTTACCCCGAATTCTGGTTGTCGATGATTCTGTAGAGACTCTGAAACTGCTTACGGAAATTCTGACGGATTATGGCTACAAGGTATTCACTGCTTCTGACGGGCTCACTGCGCTGAAATCAGTAAAAGTTGAGGCGCCGGATCTGATTCTCCTTGACGTAAAGATGCCGGGTATGGACGGCTATGAGGTCTGCCATAAACTCAAATCAGCCGGATACAGCAGCGGGATACCCGTGATATTCATCAGCGGTCTTTACGAGGCTGCCAATAAGATCAAAGGTTTCAATGCGGGAGGTGTTGACTTCATCACCAAGCCTTTTCAGATCGAGGAGGTATTGGCCAGAATTGAGACGCATTTGGCTTTAAGTCATTTGCAAAGGCAACAGGCGGAACAAAACCTTCAACTCCAGCAGGAAATCACCGAGCGTAAGCGTGCCGAGGAGGAATTGAGAAAGCACGAAGCTCACCTGGAGGAGCTTGTCGTCGAGCGTACCGCTAAGCTGAGAAAAACCAACGAATATCTGCAGCGGGAGATAGCCGAGAGAAAGCAGGCGGAGGAAGCTCTGCGGGAGAGTGAGGAGCGATACAGGCTTATAGTAGAATATGCAAATGAAATTATTTATCAGATAAATGTTGATGGATATTTTACTTTTATTAATCCGGCTGCCATAAGACTGACGGGATATGCAAAAGATGAACTAATCGGGAAACACTATCGAGAACTTATACGGGAGGATTATAGGAATGACGCGGAAATGTTTTACAGGCAGCAATTAGCTAAAAAGATTCCTAATACGTATTATGAATTTCCGATGCTCACAAAAAATGGAAAGGAGATATGGATCGGACAGAATGTTCAAATACTCATGCATAGTGAAAAAATTGCAGGTTTGCAGGCTATTTCCAGGGATATGACCGCGCGGGTGAAAAAAGAAGAACAACTGCGAAATATGGTTTTTACAGATCCTTTGACCCATTTGTATAACCGCCGAGGATTTCTAAATCTCGCTGAGCATTTGTTCAAGTCGGCCGAGAGGTTGCACTCGAAGTTGCTGCTGGCTTATATCGATGTTGATAATATAAAATTTATTAATGATACCTTCGGACATGATCATGGAGATGCGGTTCTGATCGATACCGCTGATATTTTACGGTCTACTTTCAGAAAGTCGGACGTAATCTGCCGTATAGGAGGAGATGAATTTGCCGTTTTGGCTTCAAACTTCGATGAATCATATCCTCAAAATATCATCGACCGCCTGCAATATTACATTGACATGCAGAACCGTAAGCACAACAAGCAGTACAAAATATCCATGAGCATGGGTTTTGCCTTCTATGACCCGGCAGCGCCTTGTTCTTTAGAGGTTCTGATGGCCAGGGCGGATCAAACGATGTATAAACAGAAGAAGGCGCGTAAGAAAAATGCCGATAAGTAAGTTCTTCCATCAAGCCTGTTTGGTGTGTAATATAGACTTTTCTTTGTAACTTAAAAAACCCGGCTAACATTAAAATACATTAACAGCGGACAGCATATGAGTACAGGACGTGGATATACGGCCCTGCCGGAAAAATTGGCTGACGGTCTGTGGCTTCTGGGCAACTCATATTTTAATCTTTATCTGGCAAAGGGAAAGCAAGCTTCGGCCCTCATGGAATTGGGGGTTTCCGCCACCGCTGACGAAGCAGCAGTTCAGCTTGGAAAAATCAGGGCGACCCCTGACTATCTCGTGGTGATGCACCCGCATGGGGATCACATCGATGGTCTCCCAATATTAAAAGAATATTTCCCCTCGGCACGGATGATCGCCGGCACAGGTGCTCCGGAGTTTCTCGCCCATCCGAAAACTGCGGCCGGTCTTATTTCGGATGATCGATACTATTCAGGATTTCTTGCTCGGCATGGCCTCGGCAGTTCCCGCCCGCCGCTCCGTGAGCCGCCTTCAGTGGAAGGAGCCATTATTGTATCGGATAACAAAGAACTGGATCTGGGTGGCCTTACACTCCGATTCCTTGATGTCGAAGGGCATGCCCTGGGGAGTCTTGCCGTTTATATCCCCGAGCTCAGGGCCCTGATGCCGTCCGACAGCCTGGGATTTCGTATTCCCTCTCTCGGTTTTTTCCCCATTTTTTTTACGGGCTATGACCATTACATGGCGACACTGGACCGCCTGGAGGCCCTTGAATGTGACATACTTGGGCTCCCCCATCAGGGCCCTCTTTTCGGAAAAGATATCCGGGAGGCCTTCCTGACAGCCCGCAGGAACGCAAGCAGTCTGCGGGAAAAAATCCGGAACGATCAAAGGCCGGAGGAAGAAATCATTGAAGAGATTTTCAGGGATTATTATCGGGACGAGCTGACCCTCTACTCGAGGGAGAACATAATCACCTGCTGCAAACTGCTGGTCCGCCGGAGCCGGACGTGAAAAGCGGACGTAAATAGAAAATAAGAAAATGAGAATTTTTAAATTTTCCCGCCGATGAGGAAACCTTCTTCGATTGACTCTTTAATCGTGCGCGGCTTGACGCAATCCCCGATGGAATATACCTCCGGGACGAGGTCTCTGATCTTTTCATCTAACCAGTGATTTGCCGTAAAGCCCACCGCGAGCACTACCGCATCTCCTTTGATGAAGCCGCTGACTCCCTCCCTGTTTACTTTCACACCTTCTTTTGTAATCTCTTCCACAATCGTGCCTGACTCCATCCTTATGCCCGCCTTTTTCAATCTCGCGAGAAAGAACGGCCTGTAAGTGGGAGATACATTGTCCGCCATCCGCTTTAACATCTCTATAACAGTAACCTGGTTTACACCCTTCACGCGCTCGACCAGAAATTCCGCGGTCTCGCAGCCCACCATTCCGCCTCCGACAATCAGGATATTGCCGCTGACGGTTCTGGCGCGGGTTAATACATCGTCCACTAAGGCGACATTCTGTCCATTCACACCGGGTATATCCGGAATGAGTGAGTCGGCACCGGTTGCGACTATCAGTACATCCGGTTTCCCTTGTTCTATCGTATCACGGTACACATCACTTTTAAGTTTAATCATGACGCCGGCTTTCCTGGTGCGGACAGCCAGACTCTTTACAAGGGCCATGATTTCGTCCTTGTAAGGCGGTATGGAGGCGATGAAAAGCCGGCCTCCCAATTTGTCCCCCCTGTCGAAAAGGGTGACTTTGTGGCCTCTTTTGGCCGCTGTAATTGCCGCTTGCATTCCGCCGGGACCGCCGCCGATTACAAATACCGTCTTTGGTCTTTCCGCAGGTTTGACGATGCCTTCCGCCTCTTTTCCTGCCAGCGGGTTTACCGAGCAGTATGTGTATACCGGTTTTCCCCAATCCTTATATGACGTCAGGATCTCCGTGAGACAATTGGAGCACGCCAGGCAGGGAACGATCTCATCAACTCTTCCTTCTCTTGTCTTTTTGGGGAGTTCGGGATCGGCGAGCAGCGCGCGAGCCATACCAACCATGTCCGCCTTTCCCTCAGCCAGTACTTTCTCTGCGACAATGGGGTCATTTATTCGATTGGCCGCAATGACAGGTATATCGACCCAGCCTTTTACCTTTTCCGCAAGATGCACGAAAGCCCCCTTCGGGAGTGAAGCCTGGACTGTGGGCACAGGTGATTCATGCCAGCCGGTGTATACGTTGATCATCCGGATGCCGGCCTTTTCCAGGATGCGTACCACTTCCCGGGAATCATCTATAGTATGCCCTCCCTCCATCTGCTCCGCGACATTGAGGCGGCAGCCAATGGGAAAATCTTTACCGACCTCGCTTCTTATGCTGTCAATGACTTCAAGGATGATCCTCATCCTGTTTTCCAGGCTGCCGCCGTACTTGTCCTCACGTTTGTTGCTGATAGGTGACAGGAAGCGGTTCAGCAGGTAGCCGCCGCCCACGAGCACCTCAACAGCGTCAAGTCCGCAATCCTTGGCTCTTCGTGCAGCCCGCCCGTATTCCTCCACGATATAGAGGATTTCTTCAACAGACAGAGATCTCGGTATGACGCGCATCATCTGGTTCAATACCGGTGACGGCCCAACTACCTCGGGGACGCCGTCTTTGAGCATCACGTGATAAGAGGTGATGAGCTGTGCGGCAATCTTCGCACCATATGCGTGAATCTTGTTGGTCAACCTGCGCACACCCGGAATAAAACGGTCATCGTGTAAGCCTGGTTCCATGGGTGATCCGGCCGGAACCGGGGAAAAGGGAACAATAATCATCCCGACTCCTCCCTTTGCCCGCTCCGCATAGAAGTTAATGATGCGATCGCCGACGGTCTCATCATTCTCGCAATACCCCGTAGTCAACGGCAGCATAACGATCCTGTTTCTGATCTCCATCGTGCCTATCCTGACAGGGGTGAATAAATATTTAAACTGCTGCATGTCGATCACCTTCCCTTATCAGATATTGGTGAATATTTTTTAACAGGCGATCAAAATACTGCCGGGAAAAAACATCCATGTGAATATCTTGACAGTGTCCTAACCGTCCCTTTTCTTCCAACTATAAAAGATTGCCTGCCATCCCGGCAATTTGATATATACGAAAACAGCGGTAAGCACCAGAATTAAAAATATCCTTTAATATACATGACCGGCGAACCTCCTTCAAAGAAAGATCGAGATAAAAAGGAAACAGAAGTCAATTGTTTTTCCTGCGCGCATTTTTTCATTACTTATGAGCCGGACTTCCCGTACGGGTGCCAGGCGGTTAATTTCAAATCCCGCTTGATTCCGGCAAAATTGATGTATGTTTATTCCGGAATGGGCTGCCAGTCATTCAAGAAGAAGCTTGAAAAATAAAAATCCATCCGTGGATTGAAACGGACTTCTATGATATGTAATGTTTCGATTTCGACGAAAATCTTGGTTTTCGGGTATGCATCATGAAAATCAGCGCAAGAGGACATCGATGAAACGATTTTTTTATGCCACCTCCTCAATGCTTCTCGTTATTTTTCTCTCCGGCTGTATTCAGGATGACATTGTTATTCACATAAAGCCGGATGGCAGCGGTGCCATTGAAGAGACATCCCTCTTGTCCAACAACATGATAGCCGTCATGGAATCACTTGCAGGCGGGATGACAGATTCCGGGAAGCAAAAGAGTGATCAGGACAATAAAGACGCGGCCAAAGCCAATCCCCAAAAAGATGAAAAGAAGATACATGACGAAATCATGGCAAAATTGGTGAAGGATGCCGAAGATCGTGCTGAAACATTTGGTGCCGGGGTGAAGTTCAAATCCGCCAAAGCGGTAAAGACGGAAACCGGCAGCGGGTACACCGCTGTTTATACTTTTCAGGATATCAACCTGGTGAAGGTCAACCAGAACCCCAGCGACAAGGTGGATTTGGAAAGGGCTGATAAAGGAGGTTCAGCGAAGGAGGAACCTCTTATGTTCAAGTTTGCCAAAGGTTCTCCTTCCAGACTTGTCATTTCATTCCCGGCGAAAAAAGATGCGGCGGGCGATAAGACAAGCGCCCCGGATGATGCCAAAACCGGCGAAGATAAATCAAAAAAGGAATCAGACACCCATTCCGCAGAAATGGCGAAGAAGCTGTTCCAGGACATGAAGCTGAAGATCTTACTGCAGATCGAGGGGACAATCATAAACACAAATGCCACCTTCAGGGATGGTTCAACAATCACCCTCTTGGAGATGGATTTCGGCAAAGTCATGAATAATTCCGCTTTGTTCAAGCAATTGGGCGCCTCAAGGCCGCAGTCTATAGAGGAGACGAAGGCCTTGTTCAAAGGCGTGGAAGGGTTGAAGTTTGAAACAAATAATCCCGTCACGGTTGAATTTAAATAGTTAATTTCCCGGAAAGGCCTATGAAAACTTTAGAGGCATATATTGAACAGTTATCAAACTATGCGGGAAGACAGTCGAAGTTTCTTCTAAACTTGTATGGATTGATTTTAGCTGCCTTTATAGGGATATTGGATTACCTGACGGGGTATGAGATTCAGCTTATTATTTTTTACTTAATTCCGATTTCACTAGTTACCTGGTTTACGGATAGAAGAAGCGGAGTATTAATCTCCATTGTCAGTACTATAGTCATTTACATGGCAAATGCAGAGACGGGAAAAATATTTTCACATCCCTTGATCGGTTTATGGGATGAGTTGATTACACTTGGTCTCTTCCTTATTTTTGTTTTTTCATTGTCATTGTTGAAAAATACATTGGGAAGTTACCGGGCTCTGGTCGAAAATACAAGTGACATGATCTATACAGTCGACAAAAAAGGGATTCTCATTTATGCAAACCCGACACTTGAGCAAACCCTGGGATACGGCCACGGTGAATTGCTTGGGAAGCCTCTAAACGGCATCGTTGCCCCGGAGTATAATGAGTGGATAAAAAATACTTTCCGAAGGGCCATGGGAGGGGAGTTTATTCCCGCTTATGAAATCGACCTCATGCGAAAGGATGGTACGGTGCTTTCCGTGGAGTTTAATATTTCAACACTCTATGACCGGGAAGGTAATCCCTCAGGCCGGCAGGGTATAGGCCGGGATATCACCAACCGCAAGCGGATGGAGGAGGCCCTGCGAAAGAGCGAATACGAGTATCGCCGGATTGTCGCAACCGCCACCGAGGGGATATGGATCATGGATGCCGATTTTAATCTTACTCATGCAAATCAAAAAATAGCAGACATGCTCGGCTACACCGTTGAGGAGATGGTAGGCAAACCGCTCGTATATTTTCTGTTTACGGAAGACCTCGATGATTCTCAACAAAGGATGGAGCACCGACGTCAGGGAATGAAAGAAATTTTCGAGCGCCGCTTGCAGCGCAAAGACGGCAGTGAATGCTGGACTATCATATCCGCCTCACCCATAATCGCTGAAGATGGAAGATTTGAGGGTTCTTTCGCAATGCTGACAGATATTACGGAGCGCAAGCGGATGGAAGAAGCCCTGAGGGAATCGGAGAGAAGGCTCGCCGACATTATCGAGTTCCTGCCAGATGCGACCTTTGCCATCGACCTGGACGGAAAGGTTATTGCCTGGAACCGGGCTATTGAAGAGATGACGGGAGTCAAAGCCGAATCCATACTCGGCAAAGGGCAGTATGAGTATGCCTTGCCCTTTTATGGGGTTCGCAGACCGATTTTGATTAATCTCGTATTTAGTCCCGATGAAGAGATCAAGAGGAAATATCAATTTGTCAGAAGGGATGGAGACATTATATGGGGAGAGGCTAATGGACCGATAAAGGGTAAAGGAACCCGCATACTCTGGGGGAATGCACGTCCCTTGTATGACAGCAAGGGTAATATCGCGGGCGCTATCGAGTCGATCCGCGATATTACCGAGCAAAAGAGGGCGGAGGAAGCCCAGATTGAATCCCGGAGACGGTTGTCGGATATTATCGAGTTCCTGCCTGATGCTACTCTTGTTATCGACAGGGACGGCAAGGTGATTGCCTGGAACCGGGCCATAGAGGCCATGACAGAGGTCAAGGCTGAAGATATGCTCGGGAAAGGCAATTATGAATACGCCCTTCCTTTCTATGGTGAGAGAAGGCCCATTCTCATCGATCTCGCCCTTAATCCGGATCCGGAAAGGGAAAAAGAATACACCGCCATTCGCAGGACAGGAGATATTATTTTTGGAGAGGCCTATACACCAAATTTACCTCGCGGTAATATACATCTGTCGGCAACGGCCTCGGTATTGCGTGATTCCAGCGGTAAAATTATCGCAGCAATCGAGTGTTTCCGCAACAACACCGATCGAAAAAATCTTGAAGCCCGGCTTCAGCAGGCCCAGAAGATGGAGGCGATCGGAACGCTTGCCGGGGGCATTGCTCACGACTTTAATAATCTCCTTATGGCTATTCAGGGGAACACCTCGCTGATGCTGATGAACACAGCTCACAGCGATCCCCGGTATGAGAAACTGAAGGCCATCGAAGATCAGGTAATTGCAGGATCAGGGCTGACAAAGCAGCTGCTGGGGTTTGCTCGTGTGGGTAAATATGAGTTGAAGCCCATAAACCTGAACGAGATCGTTGACAGGAGCTCAATAATGTTCGGTAGGACCAGGAAGGAGATTTTGATCCACAAGAAATATGAGAAAGCACTGTGGGCTGTGGAAGCGGATACACCTCAAATGGAGCAGATTCTCATGAACCTCTATGTCAATGCATGGCAGGCCATGCCGGGAGGAGGACATATTTATCTGGAGACGACCAACCAGGCCATCGGAGAAACCGACAGGAGGGCTTTTTATATGAAAGCCGGCAGATATGTAAAAATCTCGGTGGCCGACACGGGGGTAGGTATGGATGAGAAGACGAAAGAAAGGATCTTCGAACCATTCTTTACAACAAAAGAGATGGGAAGAGGGACTGGACTTGGGCTCGCCATGGTATACGGTATTGTCAAAGGCCATAATGGCTATATCAATGTATACAGCGAAGAAGGCAAAGGCACAGTCTTCAACGTCTATCTGCCTGCTTCGGGGAAAGAGATTATGAAAGAGGAAAGACCGAAAGAAGTCATCCTTAAAGGCCGGGAAACTATTCTTCTGGTTGATGATGAGAGGGCAATCGTCGAAGTTACAAAAGAGATACTGGAAGAGTTGGGATATCAAGTTCTGTTTGCTGTCAATGGCCGCGAGGCTCTCAAAATTTATCAGGAGAACAAGGACATAATCGATCTCGTCATCCTGGATATGATAATGCCTGACATGGGTGGTGGAGAGACTTTCGACCGCCTTAAGGAAATTAATCCGATAGTCAAAGTGATTCTTTCCAGCGGATATAGTATAAACGGTGAAGCATCCGGTATCATGGCGCGGGGTTGTCGGGGTTTTATTCAAAAGCCGGCAAGTGTTGCCGTACTGTCGCAGAAAGTCAGGGAAGTCCTCGGGGGGAAAGCTTAAAGACTCGCCTTTATGAACTGTTGTCAGTGAGGGGTTTGGCAAGAATTGCTGCTAAACCGAGGGCGGCATATTTTTGAAAATCCGCCCATCAGGCGTATACTCGACAATCCCACCTTCTTCATCGATCATGACGGTAAGAATGCCGTTGATTTTCTTGTTTATCGTAGAAGCAATGACTTCTTGAATAGTTTTGTAGCGGGAAAGTTCTTCAATCGTCACAAGGGTGGGGACAACCATGTTAAACCTCTGCTGACTATAGTCAGCGAGGATTTTACGGGGAGTAAGCCAGACATGTCTCATTATTTCAATCCCGTCATGGATTGCTTCCTGATGCGGGGGCATCTCAGCGATAAAGAATCTGACATCGTAACGAAGGGGTAAAAGTTCAGGCGTGATCCAGTGGGAAAAGTAGTGAAGACGGTCGGCAGCCAGTGTCAGCTTCTCATTCCGGAGGATGGTTGTCAGAGTGACTTCTTCTGCTTGCAGTTTCTGCCGATACAACCGGAATTTATTGATGACATCTTCCGAATCGAAAGAAACCATGGTTCCGTCACTGCGATAGGCCAGAAGCAGGCCAACCTCTTCGAATGTTTCACGGATAGCTGCTACCCATGCGCCCAGGGCCTTGTATGGCGAAGACATGTTGCGGAGTATGGTGTGCGCTTTTTTCGGGTCGATACCGGTACAAACCTTCTCCACTTCCGGTGAATAATCTTCATGATCAAGACAGCCGCCGGGGAATACATAGGAACCGGGGACAAATCTGCTGCGCGGATGCCTCAGGACCATCAGGACCTCAAAGTTTCCGTTATCTGAATTCGGCAACTGCCTCAGGATAATCACCGTGGCAGCGTCTTTTGGTTTAACGGCCATCACACCTCCACATTAACGGAGCAAACGATTCCACAATTCCAAAATCCCGCCTGCTTGTCATTTCATAAATCTGACGAATGATCACCAGTTACCGAATATACAACCGTCCCCTATTTCGTATATTTAGCTTTTGCTGAGGTTTAAGAAATTACCATCACACTTGATTGGTGAGAATTCAACAAACTGATATTCGACGGCCTCATTAATGTAAAAAGGATCTCTCTTCAGGATTTCCCGCACTTCATCAAGACCCGCGTTCGCAAGGATCACTCCGCCGACCCTCGGATTTTGAGGTCCATAGCAGATGAATTTTGACTCTTTTAAGAAGGTGTCCAGAAATCTTCGGTGATCCGCCAGAAGGGCATCGATGACTTCCAGTGGTTTGATATACTTGCCAAAGATGATAACCATAGGTTCCTCCCGTATGCCGGCATGAAAAATTTTATTGAATGGGCTGATATTATCAAAAATTGTTCTTTTGCGACACTCCATATTTTAAATGAGCATAAGATTCTTGCAGCCGGGACCATTCTGCCAGGTGCTTTGGTCCGATAAAATAATCGCGGAACTCCGGCTTAAAATGTGATACATATTATAAACGTAGATTAAGTTATTTGCTAAACCTCAAGACAGGTGTGGCCGTTGAGCAGCAATGATAATGATCTAGCACTTGTGTTAAGCGGGGGAGGAGCGCATGCTGCCTATCAGGTCGGCTTTTTGGTTTCCCTTGCAGAACATTTCCCTCACATCAAAATCCCGATATTAACAGGTGTTTCCGCCGGTGCCATCAACGCGACTTTTATTGCCAATCATCAGGGTACATTTGCAGAAGCCGTAAATGCCCTGAGCGACCTCTGGCTTAAAGTTAAGATCGATCGTGTATTTAATGTGGATGCATTGAGCCTATCAAAAAGCGTCTTGCGCTGGGGGTTTTCTCTTTTATCCGGAGGTGTTGCAAGGACCGGATTTCCAAAAGGGTTGGTGGATACATCGCCTCTGAGAAGACTGCTGGAGAGGGGATTCAAATCATCAGGCGGCGGAATAGCAGGAATCCGCGAAAATATAAGACAGCAAAAACTGAAAGCCCTTGCCATCACGGCTACAAACTATACGACAGGTCAAACAGTAACATGGGTTCAGGGAAAGAATATCGAAATGTGGGAAAGGCCGGACAGGCACAGCCTTATGACTGAAATTACGGTTGAACAGATTATGGCTTCCTCGGCTCTGCCTATTTTCTTTCCAGCGATTAAGGTTGATGATTCATGGTACGGTGACGGCGGCATTCGCCAATCAGCCCCACTTTCGCCCTCCCTGCATCTTGGTGCAGGGCGAATCCTGGCAATCTCAAATCGTTATAAGTCCTCTGTGCAAGAGGCGCGTTCTGAAGTAAATCTCGGTTATCCGTCCATTGCACACATAATGGGTGTCCTGATGAATGCGATTTTTCTGGATTTCCTTGATCATGATGCTCTGGGACTCGAGCGGGTCAACCGCATCCTTGAGAAAAGATCATTAACGGAGGAGAATAATCTCCGTCTGGTTCGGGCGTTTGTTTTGCGCCCCTCCGTCCATCTGGGGAAGATAGCGGGAAAATTTGAACAGGAATTGCCCCGGCTGTTCCATTTTTTAATGCGGGGACTCGGTGCTCATAAAACGGAAAATTTTGATTGGCTCAGCATGGTCATGTTCGTCCCGGGCTATGTACAAAATCTTATGGAAATTGGTGCGGCCGACGCAAACGCCCACAGGGAGCAGATAGCGGCATTGCTTGCGTGAATCAGGCAGAGAAGGAATTTAATGGAACAACAGCGGTATCGAACGGAAGGAGGCAAATAATGGCATCGGGCAGCTTCATGGAAAAGATATTGAAAGGTAACCTTGACAGGGCGGTCTTTGACTCCTTTCATGAACCCCTGGATTCGGATAAGGTTCAGTCTCTCCTGCAAGCCTACCGGGAGATATTCAAGGATCATTCTCTGCAGAAGATTGAGGAGGATGGCCGCATACCCGATGAGCTGCTTCTGGAGATGAGAAGGAAAGGCTTTTTCGGCATCACTGTTGCCGAAGACTATGGCGGGTTGGGTATAGACCTTGTCAACTGCGTCCGGTTAGTCGAAGAGATATCGGCACTGGACGTAGCCACCGCGATTGTCTTCCTTGCCCACCTCTTTATCGGCATCAAGGGTATTGAAATGTTCGGGACCGAAGATCAAAAGCGTCGGTACCTCCCCCTTGCCGCCTCAGGGGAGATGATCTTTTCCTACGCCCTCACGGAACCGAATTTCGGCTCCGACGCGAGACATATTGAAACGAAGGCCGAATTATCCGGTGATGGAAAGTACTATATTCTCAACGGCACGAAAACGTACATCACGAATGCAAACTACTCGCGCGGCCTCACCGTTTTTGCCCAGATGGACCCGGCGCATCCGGGTTCCATGGGCGCTTTCATTGTGGAGATGGCATGGGAAGGTGTTAAGGTCGGGAAGGACATGCCCAAGATGGGGATAAAAGCCAGTTCCACCGCCACCGTTCAATTTCACAATGTTCACGTCCCGGTGGAGAATTTGCTGGGCAAGCCGGGAGAAGGTTACAAGATCGCCCTGGCCGTTCTCAACTACGGAAGGCTCGCCCTCGGAGCCGTGTCTGCCGGCCTCATTGATGTGTCCATAAAAGATATGCTCAAGCGGGCAGGCTCCAGGATTCAGTTTGGTGTCCCCATCAGGAATTTCCCCCTCGTGCAGGAGAAGATCATCAATGCCCGGGTTCACGGCTTCGTCTGTTCGTGCATGAATTATTTTACCGCGAATCTTCTCGAACCGGCACCGACGGAAGATCCGGTTATTGAAACATCACACTGCAAGCTGTTCGGCTCGACGCGGGCCTGGGACGTTCTTTACGATGCCCTTCAGGTGGCCGGAGGTTCCGGCTATCTTTCTACACAGCCCTATGAAAAGCGGATGCGCGATTTCCGTGTCGTGCCTATATTTGAAGGGACGACGGAAATCCATTCCGTCTATCCGGCCCTCTTCCTCCTCGGAAGACTGAGAAAGCAAATCCGCTCGCATCATGGGTTTTCCCGCTGGATATTCATCTTGAATGAATTCCTGTCCAGTTTTGAAGGAATGCCCTGGCGCCTGGATGCGGGCGAAAAGGTTGTGAGTAAAGCTGTGGCACTGGTCAAGGCTAATATACGGACAATCAAACGCCTGCTCCTGCTGGGGATGATCTTCTATGGAGAAAAGGTGGGAGAGAGGGAATTCTTCCTGAGGCGTGTGACGACATTGAGCCTTTACATCTTTGGCATACTGTCCGTACTGGCGAAGATATCAAAGGATCAAAAGGCCGGCATTCGCAGCAGCAGCGACCTGAAACTCTTGCGATATTTCCTTAAAGAAGCGAAGGAGGCGCGATGCGGCAGCAGGAGGATGTTCGACACAAGAAAGGAGAAACTGGGATCCTCTTTATTTCACGACATCGAAGCAAATTTTAAAAGTTAATGATGATAGATATGCTTAGAACCAGCTGCATACGGGAACAGGTCTGTTACCGCCTGGGCATGGCCTTATAAGGCGTTATACCTTATGAGTACTTTTTCAATTCTTCGTCCTTCCGCAAAATCCTGAGTCCGCCTTCAGCAAGGGCCGCAATCTCATCCTCGCCGGGATAGACGAATACAGGGGCAATGAATCGGACCCATTCCCTGATCGAGCCTGTCATCATCTCGGAGTTTGCCAGACCACCTGTCAGGATAATCCCATCGATCTCCCCCTTCAGGACAACGCTCATGGCGCCGATCTCCTTGGCTATCTGATATACCATCGCCTCATACACCAGTTTTGCCTTTTCGTCCCCCGCCCTTATCATGTCCTGTACCTTTTCAACATTGTTGGTACCAAGATAAGCAAAAAGGCCTCCCTGTCCCACGAGGCTGTTCATAATCTCTTTCTTATCCCGTTTGCCGGAAAAGGCCATTTCCAGCAGGTCGGTTGTCGGAAGGGCACCGGCCCTTTCCGGTGTGAATGGACCTTCCGCGAGTCCATGGGTGCAATCAATAACTCTTCCTTTGTAGTGGGCGCCGACAGTGATTCCCCCGCCCAGATGGGCCACGATGAGATTCATTTCCTCGTATTTCTTTCCCAACTCTCCCGCGAGCCGCCGCGCTGCCGCTTTCTGATTCAGGGCGTGAAGGGCGCTCTTCCTCTCAATTTCCGGAAGGCCGGATAACCTGGCTAGAGGCTGGAATTCATCCGTGCTCGGCGGATCGACCACAATGGCCGGCATACCGAATTTTCTGGAGAAATCCAGGGCCATGGCCGGCCCCAGGGCTGACGGGTGTTTCCCAAATTTTCCCTCCAGGAGATCCCCACGCATGACATCATCGATTTCATACGCGCCCGCGGGCGACGGCCTGCCCAGACCGCCGCGGCTGACAATCATGTCTGCTTCTTCCAGGCCAATGCCATTTTTCTTCAAAAATTCGAGGACGTCCTTTTCGCGCAAAGACAGCTGATCCTCAAGAGAAGAGCAGCGGGCCAGTGTTTCACTGCTGTACCGGATAGTGTCGAGGGCCATAATGTCGTTTCCCTTAAACCAGGCGACCTTTGTTGAAGTAGAGCCGACATTGATAACGAGCAGGCGATGTTCCTTATGCATTCTTCTCTCCTTCCTGGCACATCAAGACAGCGATGGCGATTTCCACGAGCCTGCTTTCAGCAGAAATAAAAGGGAGATGAAGGATGACCGGATTTGTCGTCCCCATGACTACGCCGGCAGTCTCCAGCTTTCCAAAGAAGACGAGGGCTTCGGCCATGAGATGGCCTGTGTCGATTTCCGGGACAAGATATATATCCACGTTTCCTGTCACCATGCTCCGGAGCCCCTTTCTCGCCGCTGCGGCTTCGGAGAGCGCGCAGTCTATATCGATAGGTCCCTCAATGACGGCCTTCCCGAATTGTTTTCTTTCTGACATCTTGGAAAGTATCGCCGCATCCAGTGTCGAGGGTATGTTGAGGTTTATCTGCTCTATGGCCGCGAGAGCCGCGACCTTCGGCGCGTCGATTCCCAGGATACCCGCGAGCCAGATGGCATGTTCAAGAATCAGTTGCTTTTCTCCGAGTGTCGGACTGTTGTTGATGAAGGTGTCGGTTACAAGGCTCAGCTTCTTCTGCTTCGGCAGTTGAAAGACGGAAATATAGCTCATAAGCCTTCCCTTCTTAAGGCCGCCTTTTGCATCCGTGATGGCGGCCATTAATGCCTGGTGGTTGTTAGCGCCTTGCATAAGTATGTCAGCACGGCCCTCCCGGATAATGCCTATCGCCGTGCGCAGCGCCTTGGCCGGGTCTCGTTCATCTACGATTTCGTGCTCCAGCGATTTGAGCGGCGCTCCCTTGACCATGTCTTCTATCGCTTTGCCGTCACCAACCAGGCAGGGAATGATAAGGCCGGTACCCGCGGCCTTGCTGAGCAGATCCATATCCTTCTTCTCCGCAAAATAAATCGCAAGTCTCTTTGCTCCTTCCAGCTTTGCGGCATCAACGATCTCTTTGAATGATGTCAGCATCTCAATCCACCTCCCTCTTCATCCTGTCCGCCACTACGACACTCATGGCAAGCTGCTCTACAATGTTATCAGCGGAATCCGACCGGGCCGGGATGCAGACAGGACCCCTCGATGTAGCGACAAGGGAACAGCGGGTTACATCGAGGAAGAAGTCAAGCTTGCAGATTATGTTGCCCGTATCGAGGCAGGGGACGAGGAGGATGTGCGGCATCCTCTCCAAATTTATGCTGCCGTTATCGAGCGTGCGGCCTCTCCCGCCGAGGAAAATCTCCGTAAAGGAAGCCGCATCAACAATTTCACACTCTCCGAAATCACCGTTGGCAGCGGTTTTCCGAAGCGATTGGTAATCCATGTATGAGGTGAGTGTGCCACCGATCTCTCTCTGGCCGGAAAGGATGGCGACCCGCGGTCTCGGGTATCCGAGTAAGCGATAGACAAAAAGGGCATTCTTAAGGATCTCGGTCTTCGTTTTTAAATCCGGCCTGATGCTTACGCCGGTATCCGTAAAGGCAACCAGGTGGTCGAGTCCCGGAACCTCCCAGAAGGTAACTACGCTCACAGTCATGCCCGAACCTGCTCTACCTTCTTCCCTGATAATCGAGCGGTAGATGTACGAAGTGGGGATCTGCCCTTTGCTTACAATTGCAGTCTCTCCTGAAAAAAGCATACTGAGCCCAAGATCGGCGATGCCCTGTCTGTCGTCGCCGACAATTGTTTCGAATCCGCTAATGTCGAGTTCGACCTTTTCCGCCACCTGTTTCATCTTTTTTGCATTACCGATGAGAACAGGGTTGACATACCCCTTCTGCCAGCTCGTCTTTACCGCAAGCATAAAATCATCATCTTCAGGAGCAAGGACAGCCAGCTTCTTGGGACCTTTCTCGCGTGCGATCCTTGCAAAATCAGCCAGTGATCTGATCACATAATCCCCCGTCATTCTGCGCCTCCTTCTTAAAATATCAATCAACGAGCATCAGACAGTAGATGTTTTGTGTTTCTGTTTTTTCGCGGAGGGTCTGGATAAAAAGGCCGTTATTCCGCACCGTCTGAAAGACATCGATCCCGCAGGACTCCATTGAAGGTCTCGCCCTAACCGGGAAGCGGCAAGGGATTCCTTCATTTTTTCCGCATTCCTTACAGAGCGGGCAGGGACCGGCCAGCATTACGAAGGCCTTGTAACAGCCGTCTTTGAAAAGATCTCCTTCCATCGTAACCAGCATGTCAAAGAATTTAATATTCTTCTCTCCTCGATCCTTGGTGCGTGGGGCTTCCCGATGAAAGAGGATAGCCCGGCCATACGAGTCCAGAGCCGCTCTTGTCTGTTCCGGGGTCGGCGTTTCAGGAGGGCAGCCGTAACCGGACCTGTACTGGCATCCGTATAAGCATTTAAACCTTACCCAGGGCGCTGTCACAACGCTGCTCGGATGGATTACCTTCGCGTGAGTCGCGCCTTCCTGAATAGCCTTTTCACAATATTTCTTCAGATCCGATTCTTCCATGCCCATCTCCTTTCTAACTTTATATCCTTCTTTGAACCCTCTTCACTCTGATACTTTAATTAGCACGAAAATAGAATTTCCTCATCCCCTTTTCTAATAATTGAATG
This sequence comes from Syntrophales bacterium, assembly GCA_035542475.1. GTDB lineage: Bacteria > Desulfobacterota > Syntrophia > Syntrophales > UBA2185 > DATKLL01. The sequence continues at coordinate 23,437 of DATKLL010000194.1, read as the reverse complement.
CGTTGCATAATTCAAACAGTCATTGCGAGAGACCCGAAGCAATCTCTAAATCCATTGATATTTAATGAGATCGCCACGTCGTTTTCCTCCTCGCGATGACTCGCGGGCAATTACGCAAAGGTTTTTAATTATCTATTTGCTTGTCGGAGTAACAATAAGACGGTAGAATAGTTTATACATTTGATTGAATATTAAGAATAGGGAGGAAACTATGACCAAACGTGCGATCATCGAAATATTCTCCGATTATGTTTGACCGTGGTGCTATTTCATTACGGTGCGTATTGATCGATTGAAAAAGGAATACGAGGTTGAAACCAGATGGATCGCCTTCCCCCTGCATCCTGAGACTCCGGAAGAAGGCATTACGCTTGCAGAGCTCTTTGCCGGCAGGTCAGTAGATATCCCGGCCGTAATGAAGCGTCTCAAGCAGGTGGCGAAGGAGCTTGGTTTGCCCCTGGCCGATCGCACAAATACCTATAACAGCCGCCTGGCCCAGGAGCTCGCCAAATGGGCGGAAGCTGAAGGGAAGGGGGATGAATTTCATGACGCGGCTTTCCGGGCCTATTTTGTGGAAGCGAAGAACATCGCTAAAGAAGACACGCTCGTCGGCCTTGCTTCATCTATCGGACTTCCAGGCGATGAAGCCCGCCGCGTTATCCGGGCAAGGACTTTTCGGGAAGCTGTTGATGCCGACTGGAAGCGATCCCGTGATCTGGGGATAACAGCCGTTCCCACTTTGATCTTGAACCGTCAGGGGATCGTGGGTTTCCAGCCGTACGATGTTCTTGATCAATTCCTGAAGAGCGCCGGGGTTGAAAAAAGAAAAGCATAAGTGCTTGCACCCAAGCAGACAGAATCGGCCCGCAGTTGTTTTTCAAAATCTTTCTAATATTCTTTGTTTATTACACCCTGTCTCTTTAGCTCCTGGATATCTTCGTCGGAATAGTTGAGAATACTTTTCAGGATTTCGTCTGTATGTTGTCCCAGCAGTGGAGCAGGTGCGTATACTGCTCCAGGCGTTTCTGAAAGACAGATAGGCGAGCCGGCAATTTTCATCTTGCCTGCTTCGGGCTGATCGATCTCTACCAGCATATTCCTGTGTATGATGTGCGGGTCTTCACAGATATCCTTGATGGTGTTGATTGGAGAATATGGCACATCGGCTTCCTCAAAAAGTTCCGACCATTCTTTCGTCGTTTTCGTCCGCATCTTTTCCGAAATGATGGGGATCAGGTCCTTTAGATTTGATGTACGGAGCGGGTTGGTTGTGAACCTTGGATCAGTTGCCAGCCCTTCCTCCTCAATCACTTTACAGAATCTGCTCCAGAGTGCATCATTTCCGATGGCGGCGATGATCCAGGCATCTTTCGTTTGAAAACCCTGAAAAGGGGTTATTGAGGGGTGACGGCTTCCAAGAGGAAAAGGTATTTCTCCGCTTATGGTGTGCCGGACTACGGCGTTTTCCAGCACTGCGAATAATCCGTCTACCATGGCACCGTCATAGTGCTGTCCGTTTCCTGTCTTTTCCCTATACATCAGTGCCGCGAGAATTCCTATAACTGCCTGGTGGCCGGCAAATATGTCACCGACAGAAGAACCGACTCGGCAGGGCGGTCCTCCTTCCGGCCCGGTAATACTCATAAGGCCGCTGTAACCCTGGGCTACCATATCGTAGGACGGCCTTGTATCATATCCGGGAAGGGAGTATTGCCCGAAACCGGAGATGGAGGTGTAAATGATCCGCGGGTTGATTTCTTTGATTTCTTTCCAACTGAAGCCCAGTTTTCTCATTGTGGTTGGCCTGTAATTTTCCACAAGAACATCCGATACCCCGATCAACTCCCGCAGGATATTTTTACCCTTCTCATTTCTCAGGTCGAGGACCATGCTTTTTTTATTGCGATTAAGGCTTATAAAGTAGCCGCTGCGATTTTTTCCAGGCTTGCCTACAAAAGGCCCGAATTCTCTCGCGTCATCTCCCTGCGGCGGCTCAACGTGGATAACCTCGGCCCCGAGATCCGCCAGAAACATGGTAGTCGTCGGTGCTGCCAATACATGGCTGAGATCAACGACCCTGATGCCTTCCAGAGCATGTCTCATCTTTTCCTCCATCATCAACCAGGACTTTGAAAATTTTTTCGATTCCTTGACAACCGTGTATGCGCGTATTCTGGGTACTGAGGGCTTATCTATCACACCGGAGTACAAAATGCTCGATTTCTTCGTATCCTCACCGTCATCAGTAAAAAAAAATTTACTAATCACCTTTCTAAAGGGGGCCGGGGCTGTCCCCCGCTCATATATATTTTGTTGTCATTTTTCAAGCTGACCGGATAAATTGAATCATACTTTTTCATATGTTAAAATTCTAAAATTGAAAATGATGTTGTCATTATACCGGCCAGTGAGGTATAAGAAAAGACATGAAAAAATTCATCGAAACCATAGCTGTTGTCGGCGCGGGTGCCATGGGGGCCGCCTATGCCGGCCTTCTCTATGACATGGACAAGAATTGCATCTCGTTTGTCGCGGGCGGTAATCGTTTTGAACGTCTCCGACGGGATGGCTTGATTGTCAACGGCAAGCACTACATCATACCTGTTCTCACACCTGACGATTCATCGGCTCCTTCCGATCTGATCATTGTTGCCGTGAAATACCAGCATCTGGATAATGCCATACGCGATATGAAAAACAGAGTCGGCGGAGAAACCACCATCATGTCTGTTATGAACGGCATAGAGAGCGAAGAGCGGATCGGAGCCGTTTATGGGATGGACAAGGTTCTGTATGCTGTTTCTTTAGGCATCGATGCACTGCGGGAGGGAAACCGTGTGAATTATAAGAGCCAGGGGAAAATATTTTTCGGAGAGGCGCGAAACCCGTTTCTTACAGACCGTGTTAAATGTGTCCAGGCTCTTTTCGACAGGGCGGGCATTATCTATGAAACGCCTCCTGATATGATTCATATCCTCTGGAGGAAGTTCATGATTAACGTCGGGATCAACCAGGCCTCAGCCGTGCTTCGAGCCCCCTTTCATGTATTTCAAACCTCGCCGGAGGCAAGGAGTCTGATGCAGTCGGCCATGCAGGAGGTTATAACGCTTTCGGAGAAGGCAGGGGTAAATCTCTCCGGAGAAGACATAGAAAGCTTTGATAAAATACTCATGAGCATTAACCCGCATGGGAAAACTTCCATGCTTCAGGATGTGGAAGCCGGCAGGAAAACAGAAGTGGAGATGTTTGCCGGTAAGGTGATTGAGCTTGGCAGGCAGTTCGGTGTTCCCACACCAGTAAATCAGATGCTGTTCGATTCAATCAAGAAGATTGAAGCGAAAAAATGAACGTGCATTGAGGGAAGGGATACTGCCGGATGACAACTCTACAGAAGAATATTCTTTCAGACATCGATGAAACAGTGATTTTTGGATAATGATCTCACTGGCCAGAATCACTGATTTCTTCGGACTAAAGCGCAGCATCGTCTCCGTGCTGGCCATGGTCATCTTCGTGGGGTTGGGTGAACGGCTGGCAGAGCGGTTTTTGCCTATCTATCTGCTCGCCTTGGGAGGCGGAGTCCTCTCCATCGGCCTCCTGAATGGTATGCAGAATCTCTTGTCGGCGCTGTACTCCTTCCCGGGAGGCTATCTCAGTGATCGCATAGGCTACAAGAAGGCCCTGATCGTTTTCAACCTCATCGCCATGTTCGGTTACCTGATCGTCATCCTCTTCCCCTACTGGCAGGCGGTGATCATCGGTTCTGTCTTTTTCCTTTCCTGGTCGGCCATCTCACTCCCCGCCACGATGAGTCTGATTTCACGTGTCCTGCCTGAGGACAAACGGACCATGGGGGTGTCCATGCATTCTTTGGTCCGGAGGGTTCCGATGGCGTTGGGTCCGGTTATCGGGGGTATTCTGATCGGTCTTTATGGAGAAAAGGACGGTGTCCGGATTGCCTTCGCTGCCGCTTTCATCCTTGGTCTGGCATCGCTCATTCTGCAGCAGGTGATGATCGAGGGTGACGATCAGCGGGCGAAAGCGGAGAAGTGGCCATCACGGCTATGGCGCCACATGAGCCCTGCTTTAAAAAACCTGCTGGTGTCGGATATCCTGATCAGGTTTGCCGAACAGATCCCTTACGCCTTCGTCGTTGTCTGGTGCATCAAAAACAACGGCATCACGCCGGTGCAGTTCGGGATACTCACGACTATTGAAATGGCCACAGCAGTCCTCGTTTATGTTCCTGTGGCCTATATGGCCGACCGAAGCACGAAGAAACCATTTGTGGTCATCACATTTTTTAATTTCACCATCTTTCCGCTGGCCCTCCTATTTTCCCACTCCTTCTGGGCAATGGTGGTTGCATTTGTCATCCGGGGGATGAAGGAGTTTGGGGAGCCGACACGCAAGGCCCTGATCATGGACCTGGCACCGGAAGACAAAAAGGCGGGGATGTTCGGACTGTACTATCTAGTACGGGATGTGATTGTTTCTGCCGCTGCCTTCGCCGGCGCCTTTCTCTGGCAGTTATCCCCCGCTACAAACTTATTGGCCGCCGCAATCTGCGGCTTAATCGGGACGATCTACTTCTGGATTTTCGGGAAAGATTTGAAGAACTGAAATGACACAGAACAAATTGTGCAAACTTTTCATTGATTGACGGATCATAAAAAATATGCGATACGGGATCGGCAATTTGCGCAACTGCATACCTTCCTTTACTGTGAAGAAGCGTGTATAATAGCTTAAATATAACGGCCCCGCCGGGAACCAGGAATAACGGGGCTTTAAGATCAAGGAGCTGTAATGAGATTGTTCGGTAAAAGATTGGTATTGATTCTGGCATTTTTTTTCGGCTTGACGCCGCTTTTTTTTATTTTCGGTGATGCCTTATCCACAGCGTACGGTGCTGATGGAAGCGAAGCCCGTCCGGTCTGGGATGAGGGAATATCTTACCTCCTGGCGATGCTCAAGAGCAGGGACGCGTCCTTTGACGTCCAAAAGGTGTCCGGCCTTCTCGATTTTGCCATTTCGGAAAAGGGCGGCGATGCTTCTCTGAATCCGGGCCAGCGTGAAAATGCAACGGGGGCCTACTTTTTTGTAGATGTTAAAGAGCCTTTATCCAAGGTCATCAAATATTCGTACAATCCCAGAATACCGGCCTATCTGACTCTGCCGTCGGTCGTCCGCCTTTGCGGCTGGCAGGTCAAGCCGACCGGACCGGTCTCCAATCTCTGGAAAAAAGTCGGGAACGTGAATGATCCGCTAATGCTGAGGGGCGTCGAATACGAGGAAATAACCCCGGACCTCACCACGGGCGCTTACTACCGCTACGACATGGATAGGCTGATGATCTTGCTCAAGTATCGGGGAAAGGATTTTTTCATTTCCGTGACCCGCCAGAAAAATCCCTCCAATGTCGGCAAGAAGGGAGCGATAATCGGCCCGGACACGGACTGGAATTATTTTTATTCCGGACAGCAGGGACTGAATACAACAGGCCTCGGCTGGGTCAGCTCATATATGTACGATGCCTTTTCGGTCTCAATTCTTTTTGAGCCGGGTGCATCCAAAAACCGGGCTCGCTTAGTGACCTTCAAATGGCTCAGGGCAGGCTGGAACGGGCTTAACATGGTCAGGAGGGAAAACATCCTGGAGGGCTGCAAGCGCTTTGCCCTTGGTTTTAAAAAGGTGTTGGAATCCCCGCGACTGCCCCAGGTAGAGCGCCTGATCGACATGTACGCCAGGGTAAAGGGCCTCTCCGATCAGGATTTGACCGCCAGGCTTCAGCCAATCAGCACCGAGCTGCAAAGGCTTTGCCGGACAGACCCCATCCTCTCGCGCAAAGATTTTAAGGACATAATCGAAAGCGGGAAATATCTGGATAGTATGAGCAGAGAAGAACGGGAGGGTCTTCTGATGACCGAGTATATGAAGCTCGCCATCGGCAAGCCGTCCTATCTTAACAAAGCGGCCTTTGATTATGTCCCGACCTTTTCTCTGCACGCAGATCATACTGGAAAACAAACCCACCATCAGTGAAGAAGCACGACCGCGGCAAATTGCAGACATTTGTAATGCTGCGTCTATTTCTTTCTGAGCATCGCTAAAAATAGCCTTCGAGGAAGTTTTCCTTCTTCAAATTCATCTATACCGATTATTTCGTATCCCTTGGCCAGCAGTTCCACTTTTTCTCTGCTGAAGAAGTGGACAATAAAGTCGCCTACTTCGTACATGTCCTCTCCACGATAGATGCCTGTCTTATAATGGGCGTCGCCAGTGTGTCTGACCGTATAAACGCTTATTCCACCCTGCTTAAGCACACGCCGGATTTCTTCCGATAGGAATTGAAGTTGAGCAGTCGTGAGCGCCATGCAAAACAGCATATGGGAATAAGAGGCATCAAAAGTTTCGTGGCCAAAGGGGAGGGGATTACGCACATCGTGGACTTTTGTGATAATCAGTTGAGACAGTCCCAGGTCATGAGCCATTCTATTAATGGCTTCAATTGCCTGGTTGCTGTAATCCAGTGCGTGGACCGTGAAACCTTTCTGGGCGAAGAAGAGCGTGTCCCGTCCTTGGCCGCTGCCTAATTCAAGGACTTTGGTCTTGCCTTCCCGCTTGAAAAGCTCTGACGCCTTGCGTGCAGGATGGCTGGGCTCCGTGCCGAACATTTCCGGCGTCTCTAAGAACATGTCCTGCCACTGCTGCTGCTGGGCATCCAGAACTTTTTTATTCCATACAGATCGCTCGCTTACCCCGCAGCAAGCGAAGGTATTAGCACTCGCTGCCGGATTCAAGGTGTCATGACAAGGCGGAACCCGACAATGTCGGCACAGGTGGCAGGTGTGATGGCGTCACGATATGCTGAGCGACAAAAGCGGGCATATGTGCGCCAGTGCCCGCCACGGAGCACCTTTCCCGATCCTGTTGGAGGACCAGTTGGATCAGTCACATTCTCTGATGGATAATTACCGTACCAATCATGGCACCATTCAAAGACGTTTCCATGCATGTCGTAAAGACCCCACGCATTAGCAGTAAAGCTCCCCACGCGAACGGTTTTTTCTCGAAATTTACCCTTTGGGCAGCCTGTGAGAGGATAATCTCCATTATAATTAGCCTGATCTGTCGAGAGACAATTACCTGTAAAAAATGGTGTTGTAGTCCCAGCCCGTGCCGCATACTCCCATTCCGCCTCCGTGGGAAGCCTGTACCTGTTATTACCTTCCAACTGGTTAAGCTTCTTAATGAAGTCCTGGACATCATACCAGGAAACATTCTCCACAGGGCAGTCATCGCCGCATTTTCTAAAAGAAGATGGATTGCTACCTTTGACCTTCTTCCACTGTCCCTGGGTCACTAAGGTGGTCTGCATGTAAAATGGTTTGCTGATGGTGACCTGGTGTAGTGTTTCATCAATGCCCCGCCCTTGCTCATTAGGGGGAGATCCCATCGAGAACATCCCTGCCGGTATCAATACGAATTTCGCTCCAATGGCAGGACTGGTGAAGACCTTATCATCATCTGCCAGGGATGAACCGGAAATGAATAAGACAAAAAGAAAAGATGTCAGGATAACTTGGGGAACAATATATTTCATCGGCATACCCACCCTTTTTAAAATCGATAATTATTCATATATCAAAACCGGAATAACCACAAGACATGTTATCGATTACTCGTGGAAAGTGTTGAATAGACAGAGCCTCCTTATTGCCCGCTGAAGCTTGGCTGCCTTCTCTCCATAAAAGCGGAGATTCCTTCTCTCGCGTCTTTTGTCTTGCCGGCCCGGATAATTCCTCCCCGTTCCAGTTCGAGCATGCGCTCCAGCAAACCGAGGAGCGCTTCATTGAGGTTCTCCTTCACAGCGGCGTAAGACAGCGCCGCGCCGCGGGCGAGCTTTAAAGCAATCTGCCGGGTTGTCCGTTCAAGTTCATTGTCTTCAACCACCCTGTTGACCAATCCCATAGCGAAGGCCTCTTTCGCATCGAAAATCGGATCCAGGTAGGCCAGTTCCGACGCCTTGCCGAATCCGATCAGCAGCGGCACCAGAAGAGTCCAGGCCCCATCGGGGACTAGTCCGATCGAAGTATACGCCTGCCTGAATTTAACGGAGGAAGCGCAGATTCTCAGGTCGCAGGCAGCGGCTAGACTAATTCCGGCACCAGCGGCGGCGCCGTTAATCATGGCAATAACAGGTTTGGGAATCCGGCGGATTCCTGAGATTGCGAAGTACAATTGCTTCGTCAGCTGCCGTATGGTCTCGCCGGGATCTGGAGAGCTGCTGAACACAGCAACATCGCCCCCAGCGCAGAATGCCTTACCTTCTCCCGTGATGACAATGACTTTGATCTCTGCGTCCACAGTGCATACTTCCAGGGCCTTGATAAAATCCTCGAACAGGCCGCTGTTCAATGCGTTGGATGCAGCGGGACGGTTAAGCCTGAGAACGGCCACCCGATCGGCCTTTTCTAAAATAATGTTGTCATATTTCATTTTCCCTCCTCCTTTCAGTTGTGATGACGCGACATAAAGATTTATGATTGGATATCAAACTATATACTCAAAAAAATTTAAAGGTTCTTGTTGAGCTTCGTCAGCAGACGAACTATGGTTTCTCTTTCATCGTCGGGAATGTCCTTGTAGGAAAGAGCGCGCAATTTTTTGGCAATGGACACAAAGGCTGGTTTCAACGCCTCCCCTTTTTTCGTCGCGGCAATGAGACTGAACCGATTGTCTGTACCGTGCTTCCGTTTTTCTACATAACCCAACCGGATCAGCTTGTTCACCAGTGCTGTGACTGTGGATTTGTCTTTATCGATGATCCTTGCGATCTCCGTCATCGGCAGCGGCCCTCTAAACATCACGGAACCGAGAATCTCGCCGTGGGATGGGGCCAGCCCATTTATGTGATGGGACCGCATCTCCCGGGTTAAGAACCTGTTGGCCTTGTATTGGATACGACCGATTAAAAAGATGATGTGATTTTTTTTCATAACCGCATGATAGTTTTATATCAAACTATTGTCAAGCATTATTTCCGATTAAAAAATTGCATTTACGATATGAATTAGAGAGACTTGTCGACTAACCGGCCATTATCAGCTCGTAATCACTGCTGCCGAGGCCCAGGCTTTCCGCTTCCTTTATCTGGAGTTTTGCGTCCTTCTTGTGGAGAAGACTGAAGACGTCCCAACCTTTTTTCATCTTAATTTCCGAAGCCCTTGAATCGGGCAGAGGTATGACCCTGCTTAAGATATCCAGAGTGGCAACGTCAATGGCGACTGGATCGTCTGAAATGAGGATGCCCTGGTCCTGGGCTACCGGCGGGTCTGCCATTGGCATGCAGTCGCACTCGGGCTGCATTTCGAGCAGGAAGCTCACATATACGATGCGGTGCTTATCAAATGTACTTAGAACCGCGTTTGCCCCTTCAGCAAGGGCCTTCATGAAGATTTCATGGGTGATGGGCACGGCAAGGGCTTCCACCGGGCATACCCTGGCGCATCGCCCACATCGCCAGCATTTCTCCTTATCCACCGTGTATTTGTCATCCGGGAATGTGATGCTTTCCATGGGGCATATAGCCATACAATCCTGGCACAGTGTACATTTTTCCTCATCCCATTCCATAATGTCGCCCATCAGAAAATGCATCCTGCCCCTTCCGTGTTGCCAGTTATCGTTCCTTGGCGCAAATGATACCCCGCCCATGGACAGGTTTTTTATCGCGCCGCCGAGAACGGCCTGGATGTGGCCTTTCACATGGGTCAGAACCACCATGGAGCGTGCGTCATGTATCGCAGACGCAATCGATACCTCGCCCAGCAATTCTCCCGCTTTAACCTTAATGGAATCGTTGCCGTAGATACCGTCGGCGAGTACCACAGGGGCGCCGAGGGTGAGGTGCGTATAACCCCCATTCTTGGCAATCTCAAGGTATTCATAGCCCGGCACCCTTACAGAATCTGTGACAAAAGGTTGGGCAGGGACATTCTTGACGGCATCCACGACCAGCTTTACAAACTGCGGCCGGATTGTTCTGAAAGCTCCCTTGTTACCCAGGTGCATCTTGACGGGTACTACCTCATCCTTTGCGATATACGAGGAAAAATCGAAGCCCTTCAGAAAGTTTTCGAACTTGCCTTCGATCCCTGATTCATAGGCGAATGTCTTGGAATGTGGGGTGATGTGATATACTTTAGATTTCATGGCTGCTCCTTCTATGATTTTTCAAATTGGTCAATTGATATTATAAATTGCTTTTTATCTTCTCCCTAAAAAAACTTTAAGGTTTCTCTTAGAAAGTAGCAATCTTTTTTATGTATGAATCAGGCTTCCCGGCGGTGCAAATGAAAAAAAAAGCAAAATTGTCGAGATATTTTACAATTTCCACGACATTATCTATGTGGCTGCAATAATTATAGTAAATCATAAAATACTTTAACGTGTCACCTTCAAAGTGTCGGGAATTTTTACAATAATGTTATACATTCGTTTCTTTTAAAAAGAAAATATAACGTAATATTAAATGCTTATTCAAGTGGCATATTTTTTGATAGATTTTATGTATCAGCCAAAGAAAAGCCTAATTAGGAAAAAGATAAATACGATGGATAAAGGGAAAAGCGGCAAAGCGAATAAGGAACGTGGTGCGAAAAGGCTGGCCGATAAAGACACCGCAAAGACGATGAAAGAAGGCGATACTTCCAACCCGCCGCAAAGCATATCGGCAGCGTGGAAGGTGACGGCAATAAACCAGACGCCTGATGAAATTCTGGAGAAGGTCTTTCGGGGCAATAAAGAGCAACTCGAGTGATAGAGTGCAGACCGACAGATGTAAGTTCATGGGGTTAGATAGATATGAAAAAAATGATTATAGTCTTATCTTTGCTGGCTTTGATTACAGCTTGTAATGACGAAAAGAAAGTGACAACTCAGCAGGTAACATATGCTGCAAGTTCACAAGATTCTCCAACGCAGGTCCCTGAACCTTCCAGTATAACATTGCTGGCCTTGGGGATTATTGGAATAGTTGGATTAAGAAAGTCTGGCCTTTAAAACACACCAAAACTATTTTTCAACTGCCAGCCCTTTATTCACCCAATCCTCAGTAAAATTCTCAGGCAGATAAAGAACTTTTATATTTTTAAAGCCCATCTTATCGACAGTTTCAAATGCCGGGCGGATATTGGGACAGTACGTCCAGGGACAGCAGCCGCAGTAGAGAATGATATCCTTATCCCGCGGCAAATCTTTGATTGATAAATTAAGCAGCTGCAAGCCGTCATCTTCCGATGCCGGGCCCGCGTAGACCGCGCCTTTTATGTGTCCTTTTGAATAATGCTTTTTGAAACCTACCTGGTAAATGTAAACTTCCTTCGAACCTTTATTTAACAGCACCGCGAGTTCATCAACCGTAATGACGTTTTTTACAGTCCACGGGTCGCTCGTGCTTATGCTCTTGCTCTTCTCGCCAATCTCTTTCAATTGCTTGTCCGCATCAGCCTGCGCAAAAGAGCTAATGGAAAAGAAAAGACAAAATATGACTGCTGATGAAATGAATATGTTCTTGTTATGTTTTTGCATAAGATATCTCCCGGCAGTATGACATTACTTCGTGCAGTCGCCGCTGGAGCCCTCCACGCATTTGTATCCATCAGTCCATACTGCGCCGGACAGGTCTGCATCGGTAAAATATGTTCCATACACGTTTGCGTCTTTGAGGTTTGCGCCCCGCAGATCAGCGCCGGTCAGGTCTGCGCCTGAGAGATCAGCGTTGCCGAGGTCGGCGCCGGACAGATCTGCCTTGGACATGTTCGCGTCGCGAAATTTTACATATGTGAGGTCTGCCCCCGACAGGTTTGTGCCTGTAAGGTCAGCGCCGGTCAGATCAACACCGAACAAACTTACTCCGGACATCTCTAAGTTCGAGAGATCGCAACCCTGGCACTCTTTTGTTTCTTTCAGTTGCTGGAGGATTTCATCAGTGTCTGCATATGCCGCCTGCATCATGACAAATATGCAGGCACTAAGAAGCATGATTATTGTTATGGTCTTTCGGGTAAGGGATCTGCTTTTCATTGTTCAATCCTCATGATCTGGCTTAAAACATCAAATAGGAATAATTTTGCGAAAACTTTTGCCTTAATAAAAGTATAGGTAAGGCATATTTGTCTGTCAATGAATAATAACTGAGAGATTTCATTGCAATATAATATAACGTTGAAATTATTAGTAAAAAAAATAAAATCGTCGGAATTTTTTACAAAGAACAACAATTTGTATAACATATTGTAAAATATAAATTTTCGCTTCCTTTTCTTCTAAACACTTCAAAAAACTGTCGGTTAACTTTACAAATTAATCATCGTTGAAATGATTTTATTTTTAATAACGTTAATATAATCAACTACATATAATCGTGGTACATCTATTGCAACCATTATGCAGAAAAATAGTATTTGCATTGCGCTTTAGCCAGGAAGACGTTCAGATGAATAAAGACAGAATTTTAATAATATTGTTGAGTATGTCATTTTTAGTGTTTGTTGTTATTGTCATGTTCGGCCAATTTACAATTGATTCCTTTGATGCCTTACAGGGCATCTCAAGTCCGGGTATGGGGCTTTTCGGATCGGCAAACTATGATAGGCCTAATCCCCAGGATTCAGTAAATCTTGTTGGATTACAAAATGGAATAACTTCAGCAAGTGATATTACAAGTGCAGGCAAAGCCGGAGCTACGGATGAGGGAACATTGAACAAGAATACGGTAAGTGGTCATACAGAAAGATATGAAACTGCCTCTAGTGAATCTGAAATTCCGATACCCGAACCAATCACATTGTGGCTTCTCGGTCTTGGCTTGATCTTATTGGCCGGACTCAGGAAAAGATAGTATCTAAATTGTCATTCCCACGAAAGCGGGAATCCAAGAAATAATCTGAATAAATATTTCAGGGCAGCTTAACAATAATGAAAGGATGATGTAAATCGCAGGGGACGCCCATGCGGAGCCAGGTATTGCGTTCATCCAATACACAGTTGATGATATCCCTGATGGTTGTGTTCTCGCCGCTTTCGCAGGTAATTGCGCATTCCCACCCCATCTCCTCGATATGAGCCGGAAGGGGCTCTCGGCACTCATTACGGAAAAAGCCTTTCGCTTCCTCCTGTGTATCAGCACAGATAATATACTTGTTTATTTTGTATGCCTTCATATTCTGTCCCGCCCCTCCTCTGTCACCTTGAGCCTGTCGAAGGGTATGTCATTTCGACCAACAGGGAGAAATCTTTTCCTTTCTGTCATTCCCGACCTGATCGGGAATCCAAGACTAACAGTCATCAAGCCTTCTCAATCTCCATAATCAGCCGCCTCAACTCTTCGGGCACAGCAACCTTCTTGTTCTCCCGATAATTGAAGGTCACAATCACACCATCACCCTCCGCCGCCACCTTCTGATGCCTCGTGCTCACAACTCGATATTCCATGATAAACCGGTCTTCCTCGACGGCGGTCACTTTCGCCCCAACGAGAACTGTATCGGGATATGTCAACGGTGTCTTGAATCTACAGGATGTCGCGGCAAGAATAGGACCGACCCCTGTCCTGGTCATGAATCCAATGATATCGAATTTCTCAAAATATACAATCCTGGCGTCTTCAAAGTACCTGAAATACACTATGTTGTTGACATGCTGGAAAGCATCCATCTCTCCCCAGTGCACGGGGATTTCTATGACTACCGGATAGCCCTCTAAAAGATTGTCCATGGTTTCTTTCCTTCCCTTATGAAATCAACAGCACCTCGTCATTCCCACCCCACCTATGTCATCCCGGACTTGATCCGGGATCCAAGACTGATCGGGAATCCAAGAACAACCAACGCGTGTCATTGCGAGGACGCTGCCCACGGCAATCCAGTCGTGTCTCTCTTTTCGCCACTGACTTCACTCACAGTATCTTCAAAATATCAGGGGCATGCCTTTCTGAGGCAGGAGGAATACTGGTTGGATAGCCAATAATAACAGGCGCCACTATTTCACAATCCGCCGGCACTCCCATTTCATAGAGGATTTTCTGGTCACGAATATGAGCGCCTAATCCGATCCAGCAAGTTCCCAATCCTCTGGAGGTGGCAGAAAACATCAAATACGCGACTGTCAGCCCGCAGTCCACGTCGAGTGATGGGATATTTTTGGGACCGATAACATAAACCAGGCAAGGTGCGTTATAAAAGACATTGAACTGCTTGTCACGAAGACGGTCTTCATAATTCTTCAGTGGTGATCCAGGATTCTTTTCAAGATCGGAAAGAAGGCTCTTCTTGCTTTCATCAGAAAGTTTTTTCATGTAGTCACGGTCTCTGATAATTATAAATTTACACGGTTGGCGATTAGTCGCTGTCGGTGCAAGACATGTGTCCTGAAGGATTTCCTTGATAATCGATAACGGCACTGCCTTATCTTGATAGTCACGGATAGCCCGCCTGTTTACTAATAATTCCTCAAAGTCCATATTCAACCTCCTCTCACTCCTCTGTCATTACCGCCCACTTTATCATTCCCGCGAAAGCGGGAATCCAAGAACAATCCTTCCTGTCATCCCGGACTTGATCCAGGATCCAGTGCCTTTTTCTATTCCCCCTTTCGTAAAGGGGGATCAAAGGGGATTTCGTTTCTTTCCTGTCATCCCCCTCCTCGTCATTCCCGCGAAAGCGGGAATCCATGACCAACATGTCATTCCCTACCTGATCTGGATTCTACTTAATCTCTGTTATCTTCAAGACATTCTCGTACATCGAGAACATCGGCATTCTCCATCCATATTTCTTGATTTTGACTATCTTTCCTTTTAACCTGACAGCATCATTCTGCACCGTACCGGAATCAAACTTGAATCGATACCAGACATCTTCGTTTATAAAAGGACGGTACTCAGTAGCGATCATGAATCTTCCGTCAACCTTCGTCATCTGGGCATCCGTTATTCTTGTCTCGACAGTATCCGCGATAAAGTAACTATACAATACCATCAAGATGCAAACACCGATAACTATCAATATGGCCCTGATCTTCATCTTTGTGCTTTTTTCTGCCATGCTGAATACTCCTATTTTAGGATTTTCATGATAATGTCTTTACGACCGTATCATCACCAACATCATCTTGAATCTTTTCACCGCCTTCAATGCGTGAGGTTTTCCACCGGGCATCATGATCATTTCCCCTGCTTTTAGTTGATGAGGCTCCCCGGCTATGATTATCTCAGCCTCACCATCCAGCAGATAAACCAAAGCATCAAAGGGCGCTGTATGTTCGCTCAATCCCTGATCCTGGTCAAAAGAGAATATTGTTACTGTCCCCGTCGATTTCTTGATGATTTCTTTGCTGACGACGGAACCGTCCTGATAGGCAACCATATCCTTCATGTTTGATACTTTTTGAGTCATAGCCCCTCCCTACCTTTGTCATCCCGGACTTGATCCGGAATCCAGTGTCTTTTTCTATTCCCCCTTTCGTAAAGGGGGACCAAGGGGGATTTTTTCTTGCTTTCATCCCCGCCCTCTCCTCGTCATTCCCGCGAAAGCAGGAATCCACGAATCAATTGTCTTATCGCCCTGAGTCAGTCGAAGGGTCTGTCTACCGCCACTCAGCATCTGTCGGGTAAAAATTAGTAGTTGAATGTCTTATTATCACCCCATTCAAACCTGTCTCGCTGAACTTGGCCCATTTGGCGAAATGGGGTGTCTTCCGGTGAGCCATCTGAGCTTCTTTGTCCTTGTAGACCTCGTAAAAGTAAAACTTCAGCGGGTCATCGTTATCTCTCAGTATGTCGAAGCGCATACACCCGGGTTCATTCTCCGAGTGCACTGCATCGTATTTGATGACTTCTAGAAATTCATCGAGCATTGATGGTTTGACATGAACATTAATAAGCATACAGATCATTACAAGTCCTCCATCACGGTCAAGGCGATATTTAAAAAATATGCATGTTCTTAAAAAAATCAATTAATCGACTCTGAATCTATTAATCAATCACCTCCATGTCATTCTCGCCCCCTCCTTTGTCATTCCCGCGCAGGCGGGAATCCACGACTATCTGTCATCCCGGACTTGATCCGGAATCCAGTGTCTTTTTCTATCCCCCCTTTCGTAAAGGGGGATCAAGGGGGATTTTTTGTTTCTTTTCTGTCATCCCTACCCTGATCGGGAATCTACTAATAGATTACTTTAATATTGACTCATAACTCAACCATTTTATAGAATGCGTTTCAATTTTATACATTTTGGGTGTTAATCATGAAAACTGATCTCTTTTTCACCACCGGCACGGGCAATTCTCTTTGGGCTGCCCGCACTCTGGCAGGCAAACTTGGCGATGCCGAGCTTATCCCCATGCTGTGGGCCACCGGTAATGCGGTTCAGAGCCGAGCCGACGCAATTGGCATCATCTTTCCTGTCCATGTATGGGGTTTGCCGCAGCCGGTTATCACCTTCCTCAATTCATTAGCCATCGATACATCCAAGTACTACTTTGCCCTTGCTGTCAATGCGGGACAGGTGGCTGCCACATTGCTGCAATTGAAGAAACTCATGAAATCAAGAGGATTATTTCTCTCATCGGGTTTTGCTATTGTTATGCCGTCCAACTATATTCCATGGGGCAGGCCGGGATCGGAAGATAAGCGTATGCGGAGGATAAGCGAAGCAAGGGAAAAGATTCAAACAGTCTCTGCGATTATTGCTAAAAGAGAACGACGTCGTGTAGAAAAAGGGCCGCTATGGCAGAATATTCTATTTTCCTGGTTTTATAAAAAATCTTTTCCGCATATTCCCACATTGGATAAGAATTTTTGGGTCGATAGTAAATGTAATACCTGCGGCATCTGCAAAAAAATCTGCCCTTGCGGAAACATTGATCTGAAAGCGGGTAAACCCTTGTGGCTGCACCATTGTGAACAATGCCTAGCCTGCATCCAATGGTGCCCGAAAGAAGCGATACAATATGGAAAAAGAACTCCCCGGTATGAGAGGTACCATCATCCGGAAGTAAAGTTGGAAGAAATTATCTCCATATCCCAAAAAGCATCACGGAGCGACTCTGGAACAATAAAAAATAAATAGAACCGTCCCGTTTAATTCCTGATTACTATTTTCAATCTTAGTAATTCATACACTTTCTTGGGACACCTTCTTGAGTATTGACAGAAATTCTTCAGTAAGGCATTAAAATAAAGTCAGAAAAATTGCATTTGGGGATCGATTATTGAAAAAGCTCAAAACATATTACACGGGCCTAATTTCTTCAGATTGGAGTTTCTATCCTTCTTCACCATATAAAGGTAAAGGATGGACCATCAATTTTGAAAGAACTCCGACTTGTGAGAAATTCAGGGGTGAGATATACTACGATCACAAGAAGGCGGATATTAGAGAAGTCACCATATGCGCCTGTAGCTTCAATACCGCCCAAAACGCACTAGAAATGATCAACTGCGCTACTTTGCTGAGTACTGGTGAACCGTTAATGTTCGAATGCGGAGTGGCTATTCCGAAAGATGAGAAAGAGCGTTCAGAAATATTTTCAGAAGATAAGTTCGGGCCATTACCGTCAAGTACATGTCAGACCGACGGTTTCCCAGTTTCATGTAAGATTGCAGCAAGAGCAAGTCATCAAAGGGCATATAAGTATGCATTGACTAAGTTCGGTTTCGCCTCTAGACTGCACAGCATATTTAGAGTTGATATTGATCCATCGTGCGCAACTGAGCACCTCGGTGTTTCGCCTCTTACTTCTAATCATGTTCGATATGCTTACTCTATTATTGCCGCCTATTCTACAATTGAGGAAATAGGTTTGGAAATAAGAGCATCAGCAAACAACCCTTCCATGATAAAGGGCAAATGGAATCCAATAGTTCAAAATGACTTGGAGCAAAGGCTTAAAATGGCAGGAATAAATCCAAAGGAAACATTTCCTTGGGATCTGAGGGGAAAACCTACACGCATAGAAAAGTCGAAACAACTGCCCTCAAAAGGCAAGTGTAGCTGGGCAAAAGGTCCTTATGTAAGGGATTGCGAGCTTGCAATGATTGATGCAATAAATATAGCTAGCTTCTTAAGAAGTAAGATATCTTCGCATAAGATGAGTGAAGTAGTATCTTCTTTAACAGCATATGATGTCGAAAATGTAAGAATGTTGGCAAGAAGACTGCTGTTGAGTCGATTAGGATTCTGGCCTCCATTCAAAAGAGGGTTGGAGATGCGGGAGTTATTGGAGTAAAAGATGGCGAGCAATATGCCAATCATTTAGATAGTTCTGAACTTTATGTGGCTATGAATAAAAGATTCTCTTCACAATTGCCTCCAGGAGTAGAATCTGCAATTGGACGTTTTATTGCATATTTCTCGCTCTTGGAGGAGTGGCTTCGCGGCGTAATTTTAGAAATACCAAATATTGGTGCCCCAGCCGGCGAAATTTTAGCTTCACAGCTCTCTTTTCAGGCGTTGTTGAATGCATTCGGCGCTATCGTTCATGAATATTGTGATGACGCCGATGTTCTCCGCCTTACAGACGATACAATCGGCGAAATCCATAGAATAAATGAAGTTCGTAATCAATTTGTGCACAGCCTCTGGTTGCGTTCTGATGAATCACCACGTCGCTTTGCTGTTTGTGCTAAGGGAAGAGCAAACCGTAGAAAAGGATTCCAAAATAACTTCAACAGATTAAAGAAGCGGGACATCATAAAAAGATGTGATGAAATCGCGGCACTAACGGAGAAAGTTCGAGCAATCTACAAAATGGTTATTACCTGATACGCTTATATAAACATTCTTCGTATGCATTGGAATTTTAAGTGGAACTATACCTGTATGTGAAATCCGTCAAGGGATTTCTGAGAAATGCAAAATGTAAAATACAAAATAAAAATGTAGATGACAGAAAGACTGGATTTCCGATCAGGTCGGGAATGACACGTTGGTCTTGGATTCCCGCTTTCGCGGGAATGACGATGAGGGGGCGGGAATGACATGATTGTCGTGGATTCCCGCTTTCGTGGGAATGATAGGCCCTTCGACGGGCTCGGTGTGACAGGAAGGTTTGTTCTTGGATTCCCGATCAGGTCGGGAATGACAAAGGGGGGGAATCCTAAAAAAAAGATATGCAAAATCCCCCTCAATCCCCGTTTACAAAAGGGGGAGGAATTTGTACTGGATTCCCGAACGGAGTGGGGGGTGACAGAGGGGTAGGGATGAGGGGCGGTTGATCTCAACCGGCTTTTATTTCCTCGATAGCGCGATTAATGTCAATTTTCATAAAATCGGTAATCTTTCTTTCAACAGCAAGCACCAAGTTTTTGTTTCGTAATATGTGGCTTCTTATTTCCTCCGTATCTCCATATCGTTGTATCAGATAATGCACCCTTTCATCGATGGTCACTATCTTGTCATGGTTCACCCTCTTATCAGCATAGAATATTATCTCACGCTCCTCAAGTCTGCCCTGGGGATTGAAATTCTTAAAGATAATATGCTGCTCCACAATCTCAGCTACACTTGTAAATCCCATTTCCCGGAGAAACTCTCCGCCGGATATATCATGTCGTTCGTTTGTTTCAAGAGATCTTGTCTTGGTGATGTCGTGAAGGAGCGCTCCGGCAGTAACCAGGTCCCTGTTTAATGACACACCATTTTTAAGATTGTCTGTGATCGCCAGTGAAACGTTCATAACCTGAATGGAATGCTCAACGATATTCGGTCGCATGGAGTGTTGTACCATGAGTTTTTCACATTCCTCTCTGGAGGGAATTATATCACTTATGCTTTTAGCCATATCCATTGCAATGCCTTCTACCTTAGACTGCTCCAACTTATATTTTCGCATGCCTCAATGCCCTGCATGCCTGGCACATGAAATCTTTTAATCCATAGACTACAAGGCTTTCTTCAGATTTCCTAACTGATATCTCTTCACCCGATTCGAGTCTGCTTGTTTCGGTTGAGTTGTCGTTAATCACTAAGACCGGGCCGCGTGTAACCTTTATTTTTATGACAGAATTTTCAGGGACGATAATGTGGCTTGAGTGATCCCTTGAATTGCTGAATGCAAGGCCAATCCCGGATCTGAAAATACAATTCGTAATGTTTTTGAAATATGCGGTGCTGCCGTGAGGTGTGGCGATCCCGATGCCGTCATTGGCCTCATCTTTGAGATGTAGTTCATCATCAATCCATACGTCGCACCGTATTGCCGTGTTTCTGTTAATGCTGTGAAGAAAAATATCATTCAGTGCAGTAATTTTTTTATTCCTGAAAAATCCGTCAATTTTGATCAGCACGTTTTTTTCAAGTTTTCCGGAAGCGAAACGTTCTACAAGGTCCCTGGTATTATGCGCAGCGCAAAGCGGTGAAGTCCTGCTGTCCCGGAGAGGAAATTTCGGCAGGCCGGGGAACTCTCTCTCAGAAGACAAAAAAATACCATCCCCTCCATATGCTACGACAGCATCTGGAGATTTATCCGAAATTTCTATTCCTGATTGTTCGAGGACAGGAACAATGTCCTCTCTGTAATGACTTACAACTGCAACTTTACTAATCATATGGGAATGATTCTTTAATAGTTAATTCGCCTATGGTTTGAGTGGCAACGACGACTATTACGCGTGTTAAGTAAAAAAGTATAACTGAATAGGGAAGCAGTCAAGAGATTTCTGAGAAATGTAAAATGCAAAATGCAAAAAGAACTGACTACCGATTGGTCTTGGATTCCCGATCAGGTCGGGAATGATGAGTTAGTCTTGGATTCCCGCTTTCGCGGGAATGACGATAACGGGGTGGAGGTGACCGGAAGAATATTGATATGAAAAATCCCCCTCAATCCCCCTTTATGAAAGGGGGAGAGAAGATCAAGGTTTCATGAGATCATGTATGCTGACATCACCGTTAACGATATTTTCAGGGTTTACTGTAAGGGGCATAGCTTTTTTTATTACGTTGACAAAAAGTCCGGCTTCTTCGGGACAGTTATAAAAAGCCATACCCACGGGGACATTGCCCCTGAGGGCGAATTTTCTGAACTGATTTCTGGAGGGCATATACTTTTCATAGATGGTCAATCCGGGTTCGCCTTTCAAGACTCCTGCCGATATAAGGTGAAAAGCTTTCGTTTGCAAACTGTTCATTCTAATGCTTCCGGGGTAACGGGATCTGGTGCCGGACATGTTCAACGCCGCGAAACGGCCTTGTTCCACGGCCGCAGGCCAGAGGTCGATTGTTCGAACTTTATTCCAGGCCAGGTCTATCGTCTCACAGCAATCACCGGCAGCAAATATGTCCGGGGCGGATGTCTCAAGATATTCATTTACAGAAATCCCTTCGTTGACTTTAATACCTGATGCCTTCGCCAAATCCACCGATGGCTTAAAACCCTTGCACACCACTACTACATCAGTCTCCAACGCTATGCCGGAAGACAGAAAGACTTTGAGCTGATTCTTGTGCCAGGTGATATCGGCAACATTATCACGGGTTGTGATTTCTATACCCATATCAACAAGGTCTTTTTCAATATACCTAGCAGAAGCTTTGTCTAAAAACATGGCAAGGAGGTGCCGGGAGGTGATCACCATATGAGTCTTGATATTCCGTTCAAGCAAAGCACATACGGTTTGTATCCCTACAAAACCGCCCCCTAACACGACCGCTCTTCCTTTCGCTGCGTCGATTATTTTTTTCGCATCATCCAGATTGCGCAGGGTGAACGTTCTTCTTCCCTCGGCGTAGTATTTCGGTTGTACCGCATCAGCGCCCACGGCAATAAGAAGTTTGTCATATCCGAGCTCCCTGCCGTCTGAAATACGGACAGTCTTTTTTTGCACATCTATCTTTTCTGCTTTTTGTCCCAAAATAAAGTGTACGTTCGATGGATAGTCGGATGGAGAACTGATAGTCAATTCCTGTTCAGTCATGGAGTTACTGAGGTAATAAGGCAGAAAGCATCGTCTGTATGGAGGGTATCTCTCAGCAGATATGACGGTAATGTTTGCCTGAAGGGAAATTGTGCAAAGGGTGTTAAGGCAGGAAAGTCCGGCAGCGCTTGCACCGATTATTACGATATTCATCCCGCTCATCTCCTTTCAGGAGTCAAAAGGCTTATTTTTACTCAGAAACAATTAATGCGCAGAGAATGATGTTCGGGTCACGGGTAATAGGTAAAAGATCTACTTCTTGTCCAAAACTGCCCCTAAAGCTTGAAGTGAGTATTTAACGTCATCTATTGTCTTATGTAATTCCTCAATTGAATCGGCAAGGCTGGCGAGCCCACTATATAAGTTATATTTTTCCGGCTCATTGTCATAATCGGCGCACAAACGCATATTATCCAAAAAACATTTTTTAGCGTGCTTAATTGGAGTCATGATCTTTCTCCTTTCTATTATCCTGTCATAATTAAAAGTTATATTGTTTAGTTTATTGAAACCGTATTCATCTTTCAAGGGGTTTTTGAAAGATGGGCAAAAACTAAGAAGTCTGGATTCCCGCTTTCGCGGGAATGACGAGGAAGGGGGCGGGAATGACAGGGAGGGAGGCGGGAATGACAAAAAAAAGAGCGGGGATGACAGGCCCTTCGACAGGCTCAGGGTGACAAGGTAAATTTTTACGTATGATTGGTGAAAATTACCTGTTTTTTACTGACTGCATCAGAAACATTTTTGTGCTTCAAAAAAAATAAAATGTCTAATTTGCCGTTATCAAAAATGATGTTTCTGCCGTTCTGAAAAGGGGTTGTTTATCCTCGACAGATGGTATGTTAATTGCTTTTTAAAGAGTCCAGTGTCCTTTGACTTTGGTATTCACAGTACGATTTGATTTTCTAAAGTTTTTATTATTTCCAATACAACATTTTAAGGGAAACTAAGCCGGCTATCTGTCATGAAAACCGGCCTGTTCCGCAAACGACAGCAAAAAAAATATTCATTTTTATGTCATCTCTCTTTCATCATCAGCCATAGAATATAAACCTTATTGCGCAAGGGGGGCATCGTGTCAGGTTATCAAAGATTTAAAAAATTCTGTGGACAAGCCGTTACGCCCATCAGCATCATGTTTATCCCCCACGGCAATCCCGGAAGATCATTGAATTTAAATGTGCCTGTCGCTGGTGTCCTTCTATCGGTCATTTGTTTTTTTGTGGGCGCCGTTTACATCTTCTCCATGATCCCCGATGCCGTCAAATACCATGTCATGGAAAAACAGATTCTTGAATATTCAAGAAAGGTGGCGGATTTCAATACTACGCTGTCATCTTTGAAAAAAGAAGAGAAGGACCTTCATCAATTGGTCTCTCTCGGATCCAAAGAAAAGATATTAGAGAAGGTTGACGCACCGGACATGGACAATAGGATGGGTATTGTGCAGG
>DATKLL010000193.1:0-11513 GCA_035542475.1 Syntrophales bacterium | reverse complement strand
TGCAACAGCACCAGACAATAATATGCCCTGATTACGTTTAAAGCTGCGTAATACCCTCAGCAGGAAACTGATAAGTCTACCCGCTTCCCAGATTGCATTTTGGAGTTTGTTCACTGTAGTATAAAAATAAAAAAAGACTCTTTTACATTAAATATTAACTTTGATTATTGGGGGACATCCTTGCTATCTTTGCGATAAAACGAAGTCAGAAACTCCGCATCCTTGGGAGAGAGGTCAAAACGTAAGACCGCTTCATTTACAAGTTTTTGAAGTGATTTGCTCGGATTTTCTTGCAGCTCACCGGAAATCCACTTGACTGCTTTGCGAATATTCTCTCCTTCGGGCATAATCGCGGTCATATTTCACACTCCTATATTTATTTCTGTGAATGTGGTTTCATTCCAAGTAACATAGATATAAGAACTAGTTATCGATTGCAAGCGCTCCAGGCCACAGGTAATAGAATCCGGTTTTAAGAATTAGACTATCGAGGATCTCCAAATTAATGGCCGAGTAATTTAAACCTTCGGATGCAACTCCGGCGATATTATAATAATTATCTTCTGGAAATTCAGTACGACGATATACTACTACCCTGGCATCTTCAGGAACTCCTGCCAATTTTTTTGTCTCCTTGACAGCATCACTAAGATAGCCGATTTTGTCTATAAGTCCCAACTTCAGGGCCTCGTCTGCCAGAAATACGCGCGCCGTGGCAATTTCCGCCAGCGCCTGTTTTTCCGGTTTGCGATGTTTCTGTACCAAACGTATGAATCTTTCTCCGAAATCATTTACTGCGTTTTGCATAAGTTTTTGTTCTTCCTCACTGCTGTCCCTGAAAGGCGATCCCATATCCTTATTTTTACCGAATTTTTTAACATCCACACCGAGACCAATTTTGTTCATCAAGCCGCTGACTTTAGGCTGCAGAAAAATAACACCTATGGAACCGGTCACTGTTGTCGGATGCGAGAAGATCATATCGGCCGGCAGAGACATGTAATAGGCGCCGGACGTGGCAATATCCATCATGGAGACGGTAATTTTGGCGCCAGTTTTTTCTTTGAACGACAAAATTTCGTGGTAAAGAAGATCACTGGCCGTGATGGTACCGCCGGGAGAATTTATTTTGAACAAAACAGCTTTTATACGTTTGTCTTTCTCCGCCTTGTTCATCTGCAAAACAACTTGCTCAACCAAACTCGGTGATGTACCGATTAATCCTTTTTTAGGCATGTCCGAAATCAATCCGTTCACGGGGATAAGCAAGATTCTATCGACGCCGCTGCCTTCGAGAGTGAATTCTTTGAGCGGCTCAGGCGCCTCGCTGAAAAGCTTAATCCTTGGCCCTGAACAAGCAGTAACCATAATCACCAAAAGCACTGCTATACCCAGATAATATCTTCGCATATTTAAACCTCCCTTCTGACTTACTTGCTGAGAATAACCTTTCTTATCGCATCGCCGACTTCATTTGTTTTATTCGTCCCCCCCATATCATGGGTCCTTATTTTCCCCTGCGCAAGAATTTTCATCACGGCCTCTTGTATATCCAGGGCGGCCTTTTCTTCTCCAAGATGCTCTAGCATCATACGAATCGATTCAATAGATGCTATCGGATTGACAATCGCCTTACCGGCATACTTGGGTGCTGAGCCGTGAATAGGTTCAAACATCGACGGGTAGATCTTCTCCGGATTAATGTTCCCGCCTGCCGCAAATCCCATGCCCCCTTGCAGCATTGCTCCAAGATCCGTGATTATATCGCCAAACAGATTGGAGGCTACGATAACATCGAAGTATTCCGGATTCTTCACAAACCACATGGTCAGGGCATCCACTAGAGCCATGTCCGTCTTTATATCCGGATAATCTTTGGCCACTTTTTGATACACCGAATCCCAGAATACCATGGAATAGTTGAGGGCATTAGATTTAGTGCAATTGGTTACCATTCCGACAGGAACACTGCTGCCGAGCTTCTGCCGCCTTCGGGCAAGCTCAAAGGCATAGCGAATCGCCCTTTCACACCCTTTTTGGGTAAAAATACCGGTCTGTATGGCAAAGGCATCAGGAGTTCCCAACTTGAAAAAACCCCCTGCGGCTGAATATTCACCTTCTGTATTTTCCCTTACTACCGCCATATCGACAGTTTCGGGCGTTGCAGCCTTCACCGGCGAATCGACACCGGGGTAGAGTCTGATCGGCCGTAAATTTATATATTGATCAAATCCTTTGCGAATTGTCAGAAGCAAGGCCAGTGAGATATGGTCGGGAACTTTATTGGCATCACCGATACATCCCAGGAAAATGGCATCAAATTCTTCCAATATCTGAAGGGCATCGCCGGGCATCATTTTCCCATTATTTAAATAATAGTCGCAGCCCCAGTCAAAAAAGCTCATCTTGACATCGAATCCATGCTTATCCGCTACTGCCTTTAGAACCTTTACAGCTTCTGAGGCCACCTCATTTCCCACACCATCTCCCGGTATAATCGCAACTCTATATGGAGGCATATGAACTCCTTATGTGTGTTGTGCTGGCTTCTACATTTATATTAAGGTTTGACTGCGATAAGGTATGGGACGCAAATTACTATCAGCGCAACAAGAAAAATAAGGCCGAATATGAACCCTAATGTCCAAAAATCTTTTCTGTTGATATATCCACTCCCGAAATAGACCGGACCGGGGCCCGTTGCATACGGAGAGATTATGCCCATTATACCCAGACTGTAACAGAGAAGCATGGCAAAAGTCCTGACGGGTATGCCCGGCACGAGTGAGCCTGCTGCCAACATCACAGGCAAGACTGCCGTAACATGGGCAGTAATGCTGGCAAACATATAATGAATGACGAAAAAAATCACCAACAGGCTGACCATGATAACGACCGGAGACAGCCCTGTTAAGAGGGCAGATGCGCTCTTGGCGAACCAGCTGACGAAGCCTACTTTATTGAGACCGTCAGCCATGGCGACAAGTGTAGCGAACCATGCCAGCACATTCCAGGCTGTTTTATTGCTGAGGATGTCATCCCATGTGACAAGTCCAGTTACTATCATCAAAGAAATTACCACTCCCACAACCGTTGTAGCATCCATGATGCTTCCCCCGAATATCCACATAGCCAGGGCAAAAATAGCCAGCAGAGCCATCACCAATTCCCTGCGGCTGAACTTACCCATATTTCTGAGTTCCTCAGACGCCCAGGATTGGACTTCCTGACTGGATTTGATCTCGGGTGGGTAGATTTTGTAAACGAGATATGGAAGTACAAGGATGAGAATGGCGCCTGTGGGGAGAAATCCGACAAACCATTCCGTCCAGGAAATGCTGATTTTTGCCGTCTTCTGCACCAGTTCAAGAGCCAGAAGGTTCGGCGCCAAAGAGGTGATAAACATTGAACTGGTGACACAAGTTGTTGCAAATGCCGTCCACATGATGTACGCCCCGATTCTGCGCGTCGTCTCTCCGGGGGCAGACCCATATAAACCAGGCAGGTTACGTATAATGGGGAAAATAGTGCCTGCACTCCTTGCGGTGTTTGACGGGGTAAAGGGAGCGAGAATAAGGTCAGAAAAGGTTATCGCATAACCTAAACCCAGGGTCCTTCTGCCTAAAATTTTGACAAGGATCAACGCAATGCGTTTGCCAAGCCCTGTTTTTTCATAGCCCAGGGCAAACATGAATGCCCCGAATATCAGCCATACCGTCGTATTTGAAAAACCTGATAAAGCCCACCTGACTGAGTCTCCAGGCTTTGGACCAACAAAGCTCAGAACTGCTATCAGGAAAACCCCGATGAATCCTATTGCGGCTGCCGGTATTGGTTCTAGAATCAGGCCAAAGATAACGGCTGAGAAGATGGCAAAGAAATACCAGGCCGTCAAATTCAGTCCTTGAGGAGCTGGCAGCAATGCGATAGTGACACCCAAAAGCAGAGGAAGAGCGGCTTTCCAGACCAACGGTTTCATTTAAACCTCACTTGTGTACCTGCCTGAAGTATTGAACAAAAATCAGTGCGTGTAAATCTCTATTTGTTACATGTTTACAGGGTATTAATAATGTCTGTAAGTATCTGCAGAGGTGAATAAATGTACAATTTCTTCTTTATCCGGATCCCACATAATTTTTATGTTATTGCGGCTGAATATTTCATTGCCGTTCGGCAAATTCATCAGCAATACCCAGCCCTGCTTCTCCAACTCTTTTCTTTTTACCTTCTGTCCAACTTTTAAAGTAACATTTTTAGTCATACCAACTGCCTCTGTTACTTATGAACTACAGGTACGTTATTTACGGTGGGTGTTCTTGTTTGCATATTAGTGTGATCACGCGCTACATTCTATAAAAAGGGGGCATGAATGAATTTCTCATTAAATGACATGCCCCCAGGCTGATCATAATGATATTATTTTATGTTTTCATTTTTTTTACCGTCTGTTACATCTTCCGGTATATGTTCCCGCTCTCCTATTGCCCTTTTGAAACCCCTTATAGCCTTGCCTATAGAGCTTCCTAATTCGGGAAGCTTACCCGGACCAAAAATAATCAGGACAATAACCAGGATCAACAACAGATGCATCGGCTGGAGAAGACCTCTCATATATTACCTCCTATTACCACATTGATTTACTTCTATAACATTTTACGTACGCAGTCAAACCATCATCTGACATATGTATTATATCCTAAAAATTTTATTTTAAAACTTAATAATTGTATATTATAGTTAGAATATTCGTTTTAAAAATCGAAATCCTATGCAAAAGGGTTTATATGGGGCTGCTCAATCTTCTGATCAAAGATCCTCTCACATTTATCCTTCTTGCCATACCTCTTCTGTATTCCATCATTTTACATGAGCTTGCCCACGGCTGGGTGGCATATCGGATGGGTGATTCAACAGCTAAATGGCAAGGTAGGCTGAGCCTTAATCCGTTAGAACATCTCGATCCTATCGGCACCATCATGCTTTTTATTTTCGGTTTTGGCTGGGCAAAACCAGTTCCTGTAAATTTTAATAATTTTCATGATACACGCAAGGGGCTCATACTCGTTTCATCGGCGGGTATCGCAGCCAATATGATGCTGGCCTTTCTCGCCTTCCTTTTGTCTCGTCTTTTATCTCCCGTACCCTCAGGGGTTCTGTCAACACTTCTTTTTTATCTGGCACAGATAAATATCATACTTGCTTCTTTTAACCTAATACCGATTCCGCCTCTTGACGGTTCAAAAATCCTTATGGGATTCGTATCGGAAAGGTTTCAATATTTTCTTTCCCGCCTCGAGCCTTTTGGATTATTTATCATTATTGGTCTTTTGTATGTCGGAGCCCTAGACCCGCTCATTACTTTTTTCCGCTGGATTATTTTAACTCTGATAGGCATTTTATTACCGTAGGAAAAATTCCCGAAATCTATTTCTTCTCCTCCGTCTTCGGCTTCTCTCCTTCCAATTTCGTTTTCACTTCAGTTGCTTTTTTCTCGATTCTTTCCGTTTGCCTGCGGATATCAGCTGCGATGCGTGCCTCTATTCTTGCGGCCTCTGCTTCCATCCTCGCTGCTTTTTCCCTCAGCCATTCGATCCTTTTCTGTGCTTTCTCGTGTCCATATTTAGCAGCTGCTTTGATCCTTGCATCAGCCTGACGTTTTCTTGCTTCAATATTCTCGGCGGCTCTGGAGGCCGCGGATTCCATCTTCTGTACACCCTCCTCCGTTTTATTTTCTATTGTCTGCATCCCCTTCTGTGCCGCACTGCCCCCCACTTTCCTCCGTCTGCACGAAAGAAGAATACGCAAAGACAATAATACAGATCATCAGTATTGTGAAAAAAGAAACACGCTTCACTGTTGCACCTCCGTTATTCAGTTCTTTTAATATAATTTTCACAATGGGGACAATATACTCTGTTGGTCGAGTCACAATAAGAATCTTCTTCCCGGCAAAATGGACAAAAAAACATACTTTTTGAATCCATTTTAGATCCAAGAATGTTACTGCCGCAAAATTTACACGCAATCGCTTCACCTTCCATAGGTTCTTTACAATAAGGACATTTCTTCATAATCTTTTCCTTATAAAATACAAAAATACCTACTTCGATACAAATTTACAGTAAAAATGAGATGCAGTCAATTAAAGCTCTCCTGGGATTAAATACCATGTAAGGGTTTTGGCAGAAATATGTAATGCAGACCCTCTATTATGTTGACACTAAATTGTAAATTTAATAAACTTCTATTGCAATTAGGAATTGTGGAATATTATAGAATATTTTCTGTGGAGGAGTCATGAGAATCAAAGTACGGGATGAAAAGATTACCAAGGTCATTAAAAAGCTGGAGGGAATTGATATCATTCTTAAGACTGTCGACGATGCCAAAAAAGCCATGCACTTGATCCTCCGCAAAACGGAAATGTCCCGCACTAAGGATTATGAAGGCCTCAAGGACATCGCCATTACCCAGGTCATTGAGCATACGACCAGTGCCGTGGAATATCAGACGTATTACGAAGTAGAATTCATCCTTATAGATGACCGTTTTATCGAAATGGAGATATCTTTGATTAAGGAACTTCAGTCTATGTTTGAAAAAATATAGCTGAGTTGTCGAAGAGGTAACATTAGTACTAAAAGCCAACTCTTCCGGCTGGAAACCGATAATCCGGAAAACGGTTGGCTTTTTCGATTTCCCTACGAAAGAGGGAAAAGGAGGAATGATATGTTAAAGAAGGCATTGCTTACCAAAGAAATATCGGTAACCGTGGTCAATAAAATCGGCATATTGGACATAATGGCAGGGTATCTTGCGGATAGAGGAATCAATATTGAGGCGATAGCGGGCTTTGAAATGCCGGGTTCAAACCAGGCCACGATCATGCTGGTAGCTGACAATTCTCTCCGTGCAACTGAAGCAATAAAAGAAAGAGAGTTCGGTTCCATTGAGGAGCATGATGTAATCCTGGTCGAGCTTGACAATAAGCCCGGTGCTTTAAAAACCGTTACGGGTTTGTTGGCGCTCAAGGGTATAAATATCAAATATATCTATGCCACTACAAGTCTTGACAAATGTCCCGTGCGAGTGATTCTATCGACAAGTGATAACCAGGCTGCACTTATCACATTAAAGAAATCTGCGGCAAAATGATCGATATTTTTTTTCAGCAAATATTGTAATGCGATATCAAATTATGGAGATCAAAGCATAGATGAAATTTTCATTACGGCACAATGTGTATTTGTTTGTACAATTATTTTCTCTTTTGATGCCGCTACTCGGTTACATCATCGATTCCGCTTATCACACTAGTCCGGCGGGTTTTATTGTGTTCACGCTCCTCGGCATTCTTATATTCGTCTGGAGTCATACACGGAATAAAAAAACAAAAGGTAAGTCGGAAATGAGATCCGTGGACTGGATTAGTAAAGGTTGCACGCTGCAGATTGCCGGCAGTCACCAGGAAGCCGTCTTAGCGTTTACTCAGGCAAGCGAACTGGAGCCCGGAGCTGCTTTAGCATATTTTGCACGGGGCCGCAGTTATTGGGAATTAGGAAACCTTGAACAGGCTATAAAAGATTTTGATACAGCCATCGGATTGAGTCCCAATTTTGTCGAGGCTTACGACAGGCGAGGCCTTTGCTATGCAAGATCGGGCAATCATGAACAGGCTGTAAGGGATTTTGATAAGGCAATAGAGCTTAACCCTAAATATGCAATGGCTTATATCAACCGTGGAGCTTCTTATGAAGTGCTTGGGAATCGTGAACAATCAATAAGGGATATTCAAACTGCTGCTAGGACAGGGCATCAAGAGGCGAAGAATATTCTGAAATCAAAAGGCATTAGCTGGTGAATTTCCAGAAGAGGAATACTCATAAGAGATGGCCGTCATAGAGACCCGGGCGCTGGCGAAAACTTACGGCAAAATTCAAGCCGTTCAGGGTATTGACCTTAGTATAGAGAGAGGCGAGATATTCGGTCTCCTTGGTCCTAACGGGGCGGGCAAGACCACAACCATCGGGATGCTCTGCACTATAATTCGTCCGAGTTCGGGCAGCGCCTCGATAGTCGGTCATGATATAGTAAAGGAGCCTGCGGAAGTGAGGCGCAATGTCGGTATCGTCTTCCAGGACCCGACACTGGACACGCTCCTCACCGGTCGCGAAAATCTCGAACTTCACGCCCGTCTCTACGGCATCCCTTCTGATATTCGTGAAAAAAGAATCATTGAGATACTGGAGCTTGTTGATCTCAAAGACCGCGCTGAGCACATTACGCGCACCTATTCCGGCGGTATGCGGCGTCGGCTTGAGCTGGCCCGCGGTCTTCTGCATAGGCCGGCTGTACTCTTCCTCGATGAACCGACGCTGGGACTCGACCCGCAAACAAGGGCCCGCACATGGGACTACATCAAGAAGATGGCCCAAAACGAGCAGACCACCGTCGTGCTCACTACTCATTATATGGAAGAGGCAGAGCAGGTCTGTAACCGTGTGGGAGTAATAGACCACGGCCAGATAATTGCATTAGGCACTCCGGATGATCTCAAGGAATCAATGGGCGGGTACATGGTGGTCATTCAGGTAAAAGAGCCGCCCCTCGACAAGATGCGGGCCCTCCCCTATGTCTCGGAAGTAAAACTGAACAATGGCTTGGTTGAGATAACCATGAAAGACGCCCACCTTCACCTTCCCGATCTGCTCTCTAAAATACAAAACGTGGAGCGCGTCGAAACAAGGGTGCCTACGCTTAACGATGTGTTTATCAAGCTCACGGGACGGGACATTAGAGAAGAAGAAACCGAAGACACCGGCGGCTGGTTGGAATCCGTTGCACGCTATCGTGCCAGGGGGCGCTAAGGCATGGAATGCATGCTTGTACGAAAAGAGCTTCTCGGTGTATATGCGGTCTGGTGGCGTGAAATCAAGGTGTTCCAGCGTGAAAAGAGCCGTGTCATATCCAGTATAGTCCAGCCGCTCATGTGGCTCTTCCTCTTCGGCAGCGGTGTCGGGGCCAGCGTCAATGTCGGCGGTGTTAATTACCAGGATTACATATATCCCGGCATACTTGCGATGTCGGTGCTTTTCGGTTCGGTATTCTTCGGCCTCTATATTGTCTGGGACCGGAAGCTTGATGTACTCAAAGCTGTACTTGTGGCGCCTGTATCGCGCATCAGCATATTCTTCGGGAAGGTGCTCGGCGGCTGCACCGACGTCACAATCCAGGTAATAATTTTGTTCTTCTTCTCATTTCTGTTTCCCGCCATTACCCCCTGGGGTATTCCCCTTTCCCTACTCATACTTTCCGTAACTTCCATAGCAATGGTTTCACTGGGTCTCGCACTCGGCTCTCTTTTTGAGAGCCTGGAGGGATTTCAGGTCATAGCAACATTTGTTGTCTTCCCGCTCTTCTTCTTGTCAGGTGCCCTCTTTCCTGTAAATGACCGGCTTCCCGAATGGCTGCAGGGACTTGTAATATTGAATCCCCTAACTTATACAGTCGATGGTGTCAGAGGCGCCTTACTCGGTCTGAACTCCTTTCCGTTCTATGTCGATCTCATTGTCATTGCCCTTTTTGCGGTGCTGATGGTGCTGACGGGAAGCGCCCTTTTCAGTCGCATGAAGTAATTTTGGATTTTTAGAGTTGTTATGATTAAGAACTTAACTACATTCAGTCAGAACAGATTCTGGGGAGAAACAACCGCCTTTCTCGCCCTCTTTCTCGACAACCTGGGCGTGCTCATATTTTTGAGCTCCATACTTATGTTCACGTTCAACTATCCCGCGGATATCATACTGACGCGTATGATTCCAGGCACGTCCCTCGGTGTCTTCTTCGGCGATCTTGTATACACTTATCTTGCTATACGGTTGAGAAAAAAAACAGGGCGAACGGACGTAACTGCCATGCCGCTGGGTCTTGATACTCCTACTTCCATAGGCTTGGTCTATGCCGTTCTCGGACCAGCCTATGTCGCCACGCATGATGCTGAACTCACCTGGCACATCGGTATGTCTGCCCTTTTCATGATCGGTATCGTCAAG
Source organism: Syntrophales bacterium (assembly GCA_035542475.1). Classification (GTDB taxonomy): domain Bacteria; phylum Desulfobacterota; class Syntrophia; order Syntrophales; family UBA2185; genus DATKLL01. Next base: position 1,461 of record DATKLL010000193.1, on the reverse strand, counting down.
ATAATCACCTCCTTTTTCGGAGGCTGGGTGCAGCGTGTCATACCCACGGCCGGTCTTTTGGGATCAATCGCCGGTGTAGGCCTTTTGCTGCTCGGGTTTTTACCGCTTATTGAGATCTTCAACGAAGTCATTGTAGGCATGGTAGCCATGGGCATTATCTTTGCCGTCCTCTTAGGCAGGATGCATTTGCCCGGCCGTATCCCGGGTGTGCTGATTGCGGTGCTTCTCTGCACTGCAATACATTTTTTTCTTGGTTACAGCGGATACATCCCGGATTTCAAGGCGCCAACCTTTGAGATGTCCTTTTGTCTCCCGGTTTTCTCCTTTGCATTCCTCAAAACTCTGCCGCAAAGCATCCAGTACCTGCCTATTGCCATCCCCTTCGGCATCATGACAATAATAGGCGGCATCAATAATACCGAGAGCGCCCGACTGGCGGGTGATAAATACCGTACGCGCGACATCCTGCTGACGGAGGCGTTCACATCCTTGATTGCCGCCTTCTTCGGCGGCGTCGCGCAGACCACACCCTATATCGGCCATCCGGCATACAAGAAAATGGGCGCTACTTACTGGTACACCCTACTGACTGCATTCTTTGTAGGTATCGGTTCCCTTATCGGACTTCTTTCCCTGATTGTAGGCCTCATTCCCAGGGCTGTGCTGGCCCCTATCTTTATCTTCATCGGTTTTGAGATAGTTCATCAGGCTTACAAGGAGTCACCTGAGGCCCATTCCCCGGCAGTAAGTTTTAGTTTCATGCCGGTCATTGCCAACCTTATTATCATTATTCTAGGCCAGTTCCTGGGAGCTATGGCCGTTACAACTGATATGTTCCCCGTCCGTCTGCAGATGTTGCACCATAGCCTGACCGTGCTCAGCAACGGCTTCATAATAACGGCGCTCCTCTGGGGCAGCATACTGGCCTTTATTATTGACCGCAAACCGCGGCGCGCCTCACTATGTACTTTCACCTGCGCTATTCTCACCGCTTTTGGCATCATCCATTCGGTCCTTCCCACCGGCGAGGTCTATTTGCCGTGGGCGGTAGCATCATATGCCCATTACTCAATTTCACTGGCTTATGTCCTTCTTTCTGTCATCTTACTGACCTTCAGAAGTAAAGCTAAACGATAGGGACAAATCTCATAACAGGTCATTTAGCACCTATCTGTTATCCCTCCCGTCCCAAATCAATCCTACCTCCCAATTTCTCATTTTATTAAATTGCGTTGAACATTTCTTTAAATACCGCTCACCTTACAGGGCTCTGAGACAACTGACCGAAAATCATCTCAATTCATAATAGCTTCGTATAATCAATATGTTATAAATTTTATCCCCCAAACTCACAATCTTGGCATGGATATTTCATTTATATATGTCAAAACAATTTAAGTACAAAGGAGGAAACAGATCATGAAAAAGACCATTAAAACATTAGCCCTGGCGATATTTGTG
>DATKLL010000192.1:0-9067 GCA_035542475.1 Syntrophales bacterium | reverse complement strand
AAATACCTTTACAACCTTTCCTTCTTCCTCTGTGAGATAGTAGCCGTATAAATCCTCTTCTCTCAACCCGGATTTCTTGAAGTGGTAGTCATCGATCGTAATATATTCTACACCGGCCTCCGCTAAATACTTTGGGAGATGGGGCTCCCACACCCTTTCTGCCAGCCACATCCCATGAGGGGTCGTCTCCAATTCCTCTTCAATGGTTTGGGTGAGTCTTTTGATCTGCCCGACTTTATCTTCGTCCGGGATGACCGCCAGAATTGGTTCAAAATACCCACCGGTCATCATCTCTAACTGTCCTTTTTTGACCAACTCTTTGAGAGTTTCGAGGAATTCTGGGTGACGGTCCTTAAAAAAATCCAAAAGGATCCCGGTATAGTGAATCGAGATCTTCATGAATGGATATTTCTTGAGGACTTGGATGAAAGGAAGATAAGCTTTTTCATAAGCATCTTGTAAGACATGAAGGAAATTTCCGACGGGCTGATGATTGTGGACACAAAAAAGGAAGGCAACTTTCTCCATGGATGGTAATTTATATGATTTTCTAAACCAAATCAACTTTAAATGGCCGTGTTAACGCCAAAGGCCAATGCTAAAAGAAAAGGAGGGGTTAGCCTTTTGGTTAACCCCTCCCTATTTTGGCGGGAGCGACGGGGATCGAACCCGCAACCTCCGGCGTGACAGGCCGGCGCTCTAACCAATTGAACTACGCCCCCGGTTCTTAATTCGGAGTGTTGAGTTTACTAAAGAATGAATAAATCAGAATTTCTTAAACCCGCAACGTATCACTCAACACTCATCGCTTGCGTCGCCTCCCGCGACGCGAATGGTAGGCGGAACAGGGATTGAACCTGCGACCTCCGGCTTGTAAGGCCGGCGCTCTCCCAACTGAGCTATCCGCCCATTAATTTTCTCATATCAATCAGTTATATTCAACAAGTAACAAACATTTTTGCTCAATATATCGTTTTCCCCACCGCTATCCCCACCATCCGAAATGGTATTTCGAACATCTTGAATGTCTTTAGAGATCCATTTCTTTCCGTCATCAAGTCTCCCATAAATTGTATTCTCGCGAAGAACACGCCCGTTCTTGTCAATATTCTTTTAATTAAACCCTTTTTTCTCCTTTGTCAATCCTGTCCTTTAGACATTGGACACCTATCCGTCTTATTTGCGTTACTGCGTTGTTGACATATCAAAACTCACTCCCACAACGCCTCCTAACAAAGCGGTGGCGGTGCCGAGACGAGCATCAATAACCTAATTCATCAGGGTGGTTTTCATTTGAGGGAAGTGGGCATGGATCCTGAGTGGGGACGCATCCCTTTTTACCATTCGCCATTATCCATTGTGGAATTATAATTGACATCTGCCATGAGACAGATATAATATTTCACAATTACGAACACCATTATCATTGTTGTCTGCAATAGGAGCATATAATCGTGGATTAAAGATGGACGCAGATTCAAATATTCCACTTCGTAGCCTCTCAATTTATCTCGTCAAGGATAGTCACAATAGCGTTAGCCTTATACTCAAACCGAAAGCAAACCTTCAACAATTTACCATCGGTAATGTATCTGATCCAATTGGCACCCTGTATGTTCAGTCTGTCTATCCAAGACCTCCACGGTGGGCAAGCATATTTATGAATTTTTTGACTGCGTCTCAACTCGGCCATGTTAACACCTCAGCCGCCGTGTTCCTTACGGTAGCGAGAGCAAGATACTTTGCTATTGCTTTTGGGCAAGGGCGATACCTACTGAACCCTGATTGTATAGAAGAACGATTTGGCCTGCGAGTGGCGTTAAATTCTATTGGAGAAAACAAAGTACGAAGTATAGATAAACGCACATTTGATGCAATCTCCAGACACTCACGTGAGCAGGCAAGCCGCGAGGTAGCTGCTCAGGACTTTGGACTTGATATCGAACAAGATTTGCTGAGGGCTGTAACCGGAAGTCCAAACGACATTACACTTGGTAACACGCTTAGCGGGATGGACTCGCTGCACGCATTGGTGCGGATAGAGATCAATGACATAAAGGATCTTATGAGCCGTTACTTTGACAAGTATTTGGATAATTCTTACAGGCAACAGTTTCCTTGGGTTGACCAGATTGCGGAGATAACAAGCCAAGAACTTCGCCAACAATTAGACAGCATTCTAGTTGAACGACTCCGGTCTGGCAATTTAGAAAGATGTTGGCTCGCAGTGCCTGAAATTGTCGAATGGTCACGCATCAGTGGTTTTCGCTACGCATTTTACCGCCGTTCACCAGCATTTCACGATATCCACTTTCCGGAGTTTCTTAGTACCTTCAAGGACCAGTCTGTAATAAGCGAACGGATTCTAAGGCAACGCCAAATATATTGTATAGGAAACGATGACGTGCAACTGTACGCTTGGCCGGTATATCAATGCATTTATTTTGAGATCGACCGAGGTCCAGATTCGTTCCTATTAAGTGGCGGGAAGTGGTACCGGGTCACTCGCAATTTTGTCAAAGAAGTCAATGAAGCATACCGAAAAATCCCGAGATACGATCGTGCTCTTCCAGAATACAACGATCCCTCAGAGTCGGAATACATTAAGAGGACTGCAAAACAACACCCGGCGACCTTCGCAGTGATGGATCAAAAGAATATCCAATATGGAGGTGGATATAGTAAAATAGAATTCTGCGATCTTTTGACAAAATCAAATGACATTATACATGTAAAGAGGTACGGGAGTTCAAGCGTTTTTAGTCACCTATTTTCACAGGGCTTAATATCGGGGGAATTATTTCAGACAGATCCTGGATTTCGAAAACAAGTCAATCAAAGACTCCCCGAAACTCATCGTTTGAAGAATGTCAATGACAGACCCGAATCACAACAATACCAAATAGTATTTGCCATTATTAGCGATTCACCAGATGACCTCGTTCTACCATTCTTTTCCAGACTGAACCTCAAGCACGCTGCTAGAAGGTTGCAGGGATATGGATATAGAGTTGTTCTATCAAAAATTAGTGTCAATGATGCTATATCCAAATTACAGAGATATAAGTAATTACCGATTGGTTTTCAATAACCCAAGGTGAGGTTGAGGATATTAAGGGATGCATCAAAGGGAGCATCAAGGATATGCAGTCCCTTCTCACCGATGTCTCGAATATCATCCCCATGGAAGAAGATCGATTCAGCAAGATAGAAGATGAACACACCATTTTCAGATGTAATTATAGAATAGTCTGCAGAGAATAGAAGCCGACGATCTTTCTTGAAACTCCCGGACGACCAATGAACGAATCCTCCAGGCATAAAAAATCCTTTGTTCTTGCATAAATTTCTGTTTTTGGTATAGTTAAGCCAACTCCGGTGTGGTGGGTAAAATTTAAAATCAATAAATTAATCAAGCACCCTACTCTCAAAAGGAATGGGCTTTTTGTGTTTGCCCCTTAAGATTTACCTTACGCTTTACAGTGAAAAAAGTGAGAGTTGTTAAGTTAAATTATGTAAAAAAATGGAAGAATTGGGCCACGTCCCGCGGATTATCTATCTTGAACCGTAGGGTCCGGAAAACTGACTTGGCGCTCCATCTAGCATACCGTGGGGCTAAAGTACCAGGCGAATTCTAGTAATTATTTGAATTGAGACCATCAAGTTAGTAGGTAAAGATGACATCCGGGTCTGAAATTAGAGCGTTGCGCAAAGGAATTGTTCTTTCTCTGCAGAAACAAGGCTTTATCTATGAGCGAGGAAAGATAAGTCTACCAGAGCAAATTGATAAGGAGGGCATAAGGCAGCTTCATCAGGAAGCTGTCCGAATAAGATTAGAGAAATCGAAGAAAGGCTTGCTTCGTTGGGAACCCAAACTGCTTTCTTATATTGCGGAAGGTAGAGAGATTATTCCTGACAAAATTTCCCCCCGCCTGGTTCAGGTTGAGCCAGACACAGAAAATGAACTCCTATTTCGCTATGCTTCGCTTCATTGGAGTATTCCTGTTTCGTCGGGATATGGAAGGCGTCTGAGATTCCTTGTATTCGATTACAGTAACGGCAAGCTTATAGGTTTATTAGGTCTGGGGGACCCAGTTTTTAGTCTTGCGGCAAGAGATGAATGGGTAGGATGGAATAAAGGACAGCAGAAGAATAACCTTAAGCATGTGATGGATGCTTTCGTATTAGGCTCTATCCCACCATATTCACAGCTATTGTGCGGCAAACTTGTTGCCATGCTACTCGCAAGCAATGAGGTTAGAGAAACGTTTAAGAAAAAATATCAAGGTCAGCGGTCTCTGATTAAACGGAAAGTCACTGACGGAAGGCTCGTACTCATCACCACGACTTCCGCCCTAGGTCGGTCGTCCATATATAATCGCATAAGTTACAACGGGAGACATTTATTTAAACATGTTGGGTATACCTCGGGGTCTGGGGAATTTCATTTCTCCAATGGACTTTATGCCGAGCTTGCCCGATTTGCTTCACTCCACTGTGAGCCCACTGCTAAGCAGAAGCGTTGGGGTATCGGATTCCGTAACAGAAGGGAAATTGTTCGGAAAGTCCTTCCTCTGCTTGGTCTTCCTTCTGATCTGATGTATCACCAAATCAAAAGAGAGGTGTTTGCCATCCCTCTGGCTAAGAATGCCCGTGAGTTTCTTCGGGGGCAACACGAAAGGGTCCAATGGTTCGATACTCCAGCCAAGGCTATTTTTGAGTATTTCAAGGATAGGTGGATGCTTGGAAGGGCGGAACGTAATCCTAATTATCTCTCATTCCGACCTTCTTCTTATGCACTATGGACGAGGGAAGGGAGGATATTGTATGACCACTAACGAAACGCCTTTCGTTGATCTGCCTGCCGCCTTGGTAGAAGAAGTTATCAAGCAAACTGCCGAAGTCAGCGAAATTCTACTGGAGACCTTTAGGAAAGTTAGAACGGATCAGCAGAGTTTTAGAAACAATTTGCTGCAAAAAGACCTAATCCGAAATGAATCTTCCCTTGGATACCCGCCATTGCCGACCACCTGCGCAGCTGACGGGTCTTACGGCATCGAACGATTACTGACCGCAGACCTCGTAGCGGCCGCTGCCGTAGCTGTTGAAGGCCTAACACCACCCTCCGAGAAACGCCACTGGGAGCAACCCAGGCATATAACTTACGTAAGATCAGAAACCCACCATCCGGATACTGCTACTATCGTAAGAGCCGTTATGATTGGGAGTGAACTGATACTGTCTAATAAGGCCCCTCATGACCTGATTATGGTTGACGGTTCCCTTACAATTCCAATTATATATTTTAATCAGGCAATGAATAAAGTTTCAGAAACTCTGGGGTTACAGTGCTCGAGAGATTTCGTTGAAAAAGTGTGTGAATACTTGGAAGCCTATGCCTCTATCCTGAGGTCTGAAAGATCAGATAGGAATTTTGTAGGCTTACCAAAATACTCGACGCGACGAGAAATCGGCAAGGAATTGGGTTGGCCTCTTCAATATGATGATAGGGGGATGTTAACATTCCTTCTCAATCCAGGTGAGTTTACGAAACCAATTTTCATGGAGCAACCTGAGCAGAGATGGCATCTTTACACAAACCACCTACCCTCGGAGGTGCAGACTCGTGCAAATGATTTAGCGGAGAACATCATACCTAATCTTGAGCAGGTAAGCATTCTTTATTACAAGCCGCACGACTGGATTCCAGCCCTCCGGATCGAGATTCCGAAAGGAGCTGCAACAAATAAGCACAGACTTGCAGTTATTATTCAAGGGGTCAAACACCAGTGCGCTACACCCTCTATGCTGGAACCATATCCCCTATACTTGGCCGACCGGACAGTGAAAGCACTTTCTCGTGCTATCCCAACATTTCGTCAGATCACCACTCAACGTATCTCAGAGAAATACGCCGGTAATATAGGGGAAATCTTCCTTGCCATGCATGGCTATCGCAGCGAATCCGGGAGGTAAGTATGTCTGATACACCAAAGGATCTTGATGGAATTTTGAGCCAGACGGAAAGGCTGGGCGTAGTAGGATCTCCTTCTTCTACTTCAGAGCTTGCCATCGATATCTTAGGGTCTGCCGTCACAAGAAAGTTGGTTGGGGAGCTAGCCCTATTCCATTTCACGCAAGATAATGCTTCCCATTATGCTCTGGGCCAAATCACACAAGTCCAACTGCGCAATATATGGCATGAGGATCCCACAATGAGAAGTCTCATTCGCCAACGCGGATGGGTGGATGCTGTCAGTGAGAGACAAGATACTCACCTGGGAAAGATGGGTGTAAGCGCAGTTTTTCAAAAAGGTGGTTTGGCTGGTTATGAGCCAAGCATATTAGGGACAGTCCCGTCCACAGGCACCCATATACATATTGTTTCTGACGATATCCTTGATGAACTACTTCGTCCTTACAAACAGCAGGTTTTTTATCTGGGGCACGTCTACGGATCTAAACCGAAGCTTCCACTATGGTTTAAACATTTTGATCGCGGTCCGGATGGGGCAGCAGAGGCATATCATATCGGTATTTTTGGAAAGACTGGATCAGGGAAATCCGTATTGGCTAAAATGATTCTGTTAGCCTACGCTCGCTATCCGAGGATGGCACTTTTAATCATCGATCCTCAGGGAGAATTTTCAAAGGATATGAAACCAGGGGCCTGCACCGGGGAGTTTCCATTGCCGGTGGGAGACGTAATTCGCAGGCTTGGTAAGCAGATAGTTGTACTTACGGTGCGTAATCTGGTGCTTGACCGCTGGGAACTTTTTGAACAGATTCTTTTTGAGTCTCTTTTTTTTGAACGACTGACGATTCCAAGAGGAGAGAATCGAGAACTTGCTTGCGGCATACTTGCTGATTCTCTGCAAAAGGCAAAAGTAAAACTGTCAGAACTTCATCTAAGGAAATCTTTTGATAAGGCCTGGGAACTCCTTGCTGAAGAACGTGTTCAGCGGGTTTTTTACCGGACTGAGACTTCTCGAGTGCGCTTTAATGCAGCACTGGGGGATTCAAACCCGGACGAATTTTACTCAGAGTATTGGGTTCCAGTTGCAGAGCTCTTTAGGGAAGATCGGGAGGGAGCAAAGAGTATTAACAAAGCTCTCAGCTGGCTTCTGGGGACCGAAACTCCCAACCGTCCCGTCTTGGTCATCGATTTATCACGCGAGCAGGCACATGGGTTGTTTTGGAACGAGAAAATCCAGTCATTAGTCATCAAAAGGCTGCTGGACGGGCTCAATCAGACTGCGGAGTATTTTTACAAAGAAGGCCAGAGCCTCAATGCACTTGTAGTAATTGATGAAGCTCACAGACTAGCACCTAGAGACATTCCGCGGGAGGAGGATGCAGCACGTAGTGTTCGGGGTGTCCTTATAGATGCGGCTCGAACGACTCGAAAATACGGACTCGGCTGGCTCTTTATCAGCCAAACACTATCAAGCCTTCACGAAGAGATCCTCCAACAACTACGGATCTTCTTTTTTGGATTCGGACTTGGATTGGGCCAGGAGTTTCAGTCTCTCAGACAACTGGTGGGCTCCTCTAGCCCAGCCCTTGACCTCTATCAGCTCTTTCGAGATCCCCACTCAGCTTTTGATGTTGCGAGTCGGCAATATTCTTTCATGACGATAGGACCCGTCAGCCCGTTGTCTTTCTCGGGAACCCCTTTATTCATCAATGCATTCAATACAGTAAAGATGTTTTTGAATTCTAATGGCTTAACAGATAGAGAAAAATGAGAATGTTGCTTAAAAAACGGGGAACAAGAGTACCTTTGTGAGACTTCCCCCTATGCGGGAAAAATCTAAAAAAGGAGAGTTATATGCTGAATCAAGTTGTAGATATTCTTGGTGGTTTAGGATTTGAAATTCAAAATACATCTTTCCATCACCTTACGAAGAATGGTGAAATTAGCTATTTAAAGTCGTTAGACTTACCTGATAATGAAGCAGCCAGCATTATAAAATACTTTCCTGACCTGTTTATTATGCATAGAGAAATTGACCCAAAAGATGGAACGTTGTTCGTTGTTCTCACAGAAAAAGACAAGGATATCCCGGAAAAAGTTCAGAAAATATATAAAAAGTTTTTCCCAAGAAAAATAATGATAGTTTCTGGAAGTAAAGACAATTTTTATGCTAGGTGGTTCCACATTTCTGGAAAATCAGAACCCCTGGTGTCCTTCATCAGGAAAGAGGTTGGGGTGAAATCAAAGAAAGGATAAGCTGAATCTAAGTATGTCATTAATAACTCCAACAAGAGAACAAATTTCTGCCATTGAATCCGACCATAATAAAATATGCATTCTTGCCTGTGCCGGCTCTGGGAAGACTTTCACTCTTACAAGAAAAATAGCCCGTCTTTTTAATGATTTTCATGTAGACCCGGCTAAAATAATAGCCATTACGTTTACAGTTATGGCTGCTAATAAGCTAAAGATTGAACTTTCGAGAGCGTTAAAGGAAAAGTACGCAGTATCTCAAATGTTTGTCGGAACAATCCACTCTTTTTGTTCTCAAATTCTAAAACAAGCAAAACAAAGTGAACTTGACGAGTCCCAAATTCTTACCGAAAGTCAACAATTCGTTCTATTAAATCGTTTCTGGAATCAATGGGAGATTGAAAAGGTTAATCCAAATATTAATAAGACTAATCTTATAGAACGTCTTATATCATCATTTAATATAGTAAAAATGGAATCAATTAATCTCAAATTGTTGCAGAAAAGACACCCAGAAATAAGTAGAGTTTTTAAACTTTATAATTCATTTCTAGAGGATAATGGCATCTGGGATTTTGCAGACCTGATTTCCAAATCTCTTAATTATCTGAAAAATTATAAAGAATTAAAAGAAGAGATACTAAATAGCTATGCTCATATGTTTGTTGATGAGTATCAGGATGTTGACCCACTACAGGCGGCAATAATTGAGCTATTTGGGGAAAAGACCTCTCTATGTGTAGTCGGTGATGATGACCAATCAATCTATCAGTTCAGGGGTACCGATGTAAGAAATATTCTGAATTTTTCAAAATCTCCAAAATGCAGACCTTATGT
>DATKLL010000191.1:0-44733 GCA_035542475.1 Syntrophales bacterium | reverse complement strand
TTGCCGTGGCCATAGTGCCCCTCTAAAACAGCAGGTTCACCGAGCAGACGCGCCGGGTCCAGAAGGATCCCGTATCGCATTTCCAGAACCGGCCAACCAATGATTTGTCCATCGGCCACAGCGATATCGGAACTGAAGGCATCCGGCTGCGCTTCATCGTAAGAGGCAAGAGTCCTAATCCTCTCATCCCTGACCTCGAGCTGTGAAGGCCACCATACAAAAAAAACCGGTTTTTCAATCCCTTCCCAGATGATGTGACCGGTGAGGGCAAGTCGGACCGGTCCGCTGAAGCTGGGGACTCTTTCCGCCGTAAGCTTTCTGCGGATGGGTAAAAGACTGATACCGTCTTCCGTGGCCATTCCCGCACCTCCGCAGATGCCCAGGTAGCTGCCGCCTTCCTTAACGAAACGCCGTATCTCCTCCTGCCCCCGATCCCCCAAAGTGCTTATCTTGTTCGAAGCCCAGCCGCCCGGCACGTATAGCATCCGGTATGGGGAAAGTGCTCCCCCACGGACATCTTCTGACCGGACCAGATCAAAAGGCAATCCCTCATCTTTCAGCGCCCGCCAAGCCATCAGTCCCCAGGCGAACGATTCATCCCAGAGCAGGGCACATGCTTTTTGTGACACGTTTTTCCTCCCGCGCGCAAGCTGTTTTCCCTGTAGGCCATACGCTTTTTCCACTGGATGACCGGGCGATCAACCGAAAAGCACATGCAATTAAAATCAGAGGGTTGCAAATAAAAAAACCCTAAAAAAACGCAGGTGTACTGTAAAAGAAAAGCTTGACAGAATATTTTATGTCATTATCATAATTTATATAGTTTGTCTATTCTAACCCTTCAAATCAGGATGCCTCAGCAGCAACGAAAAGCAAAGTTGCTTCATGGAAAGGAGGAAGTTATGAGCGGCAAAGAATTCGAGAAAATGTGGAAGACAGAGGACTGGTGGTCGGTCTGGCTGGGTCTCGGCATCGTATTCCTCGCGATCATCGTATTCTGGGCAGGTGGATCTATCAAGAGCTGGGTTGTCGTACCGGCCAAACTGACCGAATTCAGCAAGGTCTGGGCGGATCTGTCCAAGAATGCAACGGGGTACCTGCTGATCTTTCTCCTTTTTGGTTCCGTATTCAGCGTATCCATGGCCATCATGGGCTACAATCTGAAAGAGTTCATACCCGGCTTTATCATTCTTTTTGTCGGTTCTATGATCATTTTTTATCTCGCTGGATGGAAGTTGATGGAGGATCTCAATATTGAAGCGCCACTGCTTGCACTCATCATCGGGCTTATAATCTCAAATGTGATGAAAATCCCCGCCTGGATGAAAGTCTCCTTGCGAACGGAGTATTACATCAAGACCGGTATCGTCCTTCTTGGTGCGACCCTCCCCTTAACAATGATCATCACCGCCGGACCCGTTGCAATGCTTCAAGCGACCATTGTGTCCATTGTCACCTGGCTGACTATCTACCTGGCCGCGACAAAGATTTTCAAACTCGAACCCAAGTTCGGGGCGGTCCTGGGCGCCGGCGGAGCCGTCTGCGGCGTGTCCGCTTCCATTGCAGTGGGGGGTGCTGTGAAGGCAAGAAACGAACACATCTCCATTTCCATTGCCGTCGTCACGGTCTGGGCCATCGTCATGATCTTCGTGCTGACCTTCGTCATGAAGCAGGTCGTTCCGGGAACGATCACACCCGGAGTGGCCGGGGCCATCGTCGGCACATCGGAGTTCGCCGATGCCGCCGGTTTTGCCGTTGTGGCTGAATTGGCGACCAGGTTCGGCGAGGCGCCGATCCACACGTTTACACTGATGAAGGTTATCGGACGCGATATCTGGATAGGCATCTGGGCTCTCATCCTGTCCGTTATTTCCGTCATGTACTGGGAAACGGGTGAAGGCGAAAAGAAAAGCACCGTCAGTGCCGGTATCATCTGGGAGCGTTTCCCCAAGTTCGTCCTCGGATTCCTGGCGGCTTCCCTCATCATGAGCTTTGTCTCCACCATGGTGCCGGCGAATTATCTCGGCAAGGCCAATCTGGAAGGGAAGTACAAAGGCAAGGAGTACAAGACGGATTTCTCGCAGTACCAGATACCCCCGCAGTATGCCGATCGCATCAAGGTTGACACGACTAAAGGGGTTGTCACGGTCAAGGGTGAACTTTCCGACGCGGATTTGAAAGCCCTGACTGCCAATGCTTCGCCAGACCAGGTAATCGTTCTCAATCAGCTTGTCGCCAGTTCAAGCTGGTTTGACAGTGTGTTGACCCCCAACGTAATCTCGCCGATCAAGAAGCTTCGTTCCTGGGCTTTTGTATTCTGCTTCCTGTGCATTGGCCTCTCGACGCGTTTCGCGGATCTGGCCCACTTCGGGCTGAAGCCTTTCTGGGCCTTCACGATCGGGGTCATCATCAATGTTCCACTCGGCATCGTACTATCCGCGATAACATTCAAGGATTACTGGATGAAGATCGGATGATATAAGATAAGGAGGTTATACTTATGGCGAAATCAGAAACACCCCTGCTGGACCAGCTGCAAGAGGGGAAATGGCCGAGCTTCGTCGATGAGATGAAGCAAGCTGCCAAGAAGAAGCCCATGGCTCAGGATCTTGTGCGGCAGCTCGAGCTTTCGTATAAAGAAAAAATCGGCCACTGGAAGCACGGAGGTATCGTTGGTGTCAAGGGCTACGGGGGCGGTGTTATAGGACGATACTCAGACCGCCCGGAGCAGTTTCCGAATGTACAGGCCTTTCACACTCTCCGGGTGAACCACCCGACGGGGTGGTTCTACAGGACAGAGGCCCTGCGCAATCTCTGTGACGTGTGGGACAAGCACGGCAGCGGTTTGACGAATATGCATGGCTCCACCGGCGATATAATTCTCCTGGGAACTACGACGGATCACCTCCAGGAATGTTTTGATGATCTCTCGGCAAAAGGCTTTGACCTGGGTGGCTCAGGCTCTGCCTTACGGACGCCCAGCGCCTGTGTGGGACCGGGTCGCTGTGAATGGGCCTGCATCGACAGTCTCGATGCCTGTTACAATATTACCATGAGATTTCAAGATGAGATTCACCGCCCGATGTTCCCGTACAAATTCAAAATCAAGATCGCAGCCTGTCCTAATGACTGTGTCGCCTCCATCGCCCGCTCGGATCTGGCCATTATTGGCACCTGGAAGGGTGATATTCCGATCGACCAGAAGGAAACGGCTGCCTATGCCGCTGCGGGTCTCGATATCCAGAGAGAGGTCTGCAACTTCTGCCCGACAAGGTGCATGGTCTGGAACGGCAAGGAGCTGAAGATCTATGACGAAGACTGTACCCGGTGCATGCACTGCATCAACCTAATGCCGAAGGCCCTGCGGCCGGGAGGCGAAAAAGGCGCAACCATCCTCATCGGCGGCAAGGCCCCCATTGTTGAGGGAGCGCTACTCTCCTGGGTAATAGTGCCTTTCATGAAGCTGGAACCTCCCTACGATGAATTGAAGGATCTCATCATGAAGATTGTGGATTGGTGGAGTGAGAATGCACGCTCTCGCGAACGGGTCGGGGAGCTTATCAAGCGCGTTGGCATGAGGACCTTTCTGCGGGCCGTCGAACTTCCCGCGTTGCCTCAGATGGTCAGGGCCCCCAGATCCAACCCCTACGTCTTCTTCTGGCCTGAAGATATTAAAAAGGAGGTGAAGTGATATGCCTACCGATATTGGACCCCCTAACTATAAACTGATGCTTCCCCCTATGATTCAGCGCAATTACGGGAAGTGGCGCTATCACGAAATACTCCAGCCCGGTGTGATGGTGCACGTCGGTGAAACAGGAGAGGCTCTCTATACAGTACGCGCAGGCTCGCCACGGCTCCTGTCGACAGACCACATCCGCGAGATTTGCGATATCGCCGAGAAGTACTGCAACGGCTATCTGCGCTTCACGAGCCGCAACAACATCGAGTTTCTCCTCGAGGACAAGGAGAAAGTAACCCCACTGCTTACCGAACTGGCCCAGAAAAAATACCCAGTTGGCGGGATAGGGCACGCCATATCTAATGTCGTCCACACCCAGGGTTGGGTGCACTGCCATACGCCGGCAACTGATGCCTCGGGCCCCGTCAAGGCCTTGATGGACGAGATCTATGAGTATTTCGTCACGATGAAACTGCCCAACCACGTGCGGATCGCCCTGGCATGCTGCCTGAATATGTGCGGCGCTGTCCACTGCTCCGACATCGCTATCCTCGGTATTCATCGGACGGTCCCCAAGCCGGACAATACTCGTATCCCGAACCTATGTGAAATCCCGACCACGGTAGCATCCTGCCCTACCGGAGCAATCCGCGGGGACACGAAGACCAAGACTGTTGTCGTTAACAATGACAAGTGCATGTACTGCGGTAACTGTTATACCGTCTGCCCGGCAATGCCCATAGCCGATGCTGACAACGACGGGATTTCCATCTGGGTGGGAGGCAAGGTCTCCAACGCCCGCAGCAAACCGATGTTCTCCAAACTAGCGATACCCTACCTGCCGAACAACCCGCCGCGGTGGCCGGAAACTGTTGCCGCCGTGAAGAACATTATCGAAGTCTACGCGAAAAATGCCAGGAAACATGAGCGGGTCGGCGAATGGATTGAGCGCATTGGCTGGGAGCGTTTCTTCAGCCTGACAGGTATTCCCTTCACTGACAAGCACATCGATGATTTCGATCTGGCTACGGAAACGTTCCGGTCATCGACGCAGTTTAAATGGAGGTGAGCATGAGCGAGGATCTGAAAGCGCGGGTCCTTGAGGCGTTCTGCCAAAGGTCAAAGGGCGAAAAGAAGATGTTCTACATCCGTGATGTCACCAAGTGGTTTCCCGATGAAGACCGGCATGCTGTCCAGGATGCCGTCAAGGCCCTTATCGAAGAGGACGCGGTGAAGTACTGGTCGAGCGGAAGTACGACCTATCTCGTGCTGGCGGAATGCTATCCGAAGGAACGGTAATGACAGCTTACGCAGGTGATAGAGAATGAGCCGATCCTGTCCCCGGCTGGTCATTGGGGCTTTGCGTGGGAGTGCCGGTAAGACGACGCTCTGTGCAGCTTTGGCTGTGACTCTCTCTAAGCGAGGCCGCATGGTAATCCCGTTCAAAAAGGGCCCGGATTATATCGATGCCGCCTGGCTTTCCCGGGCGGCATCGAACCCGTGCTACAATCTGGATACGTTTATGATGGGACGGGAACAGGTCGCACTCTCCTTCTCGCGACATGCCTCGTCGGGAGCCATATCGCTGATTGAAGGGAACCGGGGGCTTTATGACGGATCGAGTCCGGATGGGGAGCACAGCTCAGCTGAGCTGGCCAAACTAATCAAGGCGCCGGTAGTTCTGGTGATTGACTGCGACAAAGTCACCCGGACGACAGCCGCCATGGTTCTCGGATGTCAGCTCTTTGATCCAGAGGTGGAAATCCGGGGAGTGATCCTCAATCGGGTAACAGGAAATCGCCACACAACTGTTGTAAGAAAGGCTGTTAAAGACTATTGTGATATCCCCGTTCTCGGAACCGTACCCAGGATGACGGATTTTCCTTTTTCGGAAAGACATCTTGGGTTGATTCCCCCGCAGGAACATGACCGGATCTGTCAAGCTCTGGACAAGGCTGCGAACATTGCCGAAGATTATCTGGATGTTGAAGGTTTAATCGAAATCGCTGAAAACGCCCGTCTATGGGAAGATGTTTCGCTGCCGAACGGTTTTCATACTTGTGAGACGGCAAATGATCAAGTAACTATAGCTGTGATCAGGGATAGGGCTTTTCAGTTCTATTACCCTGAGAACGTCGAAGCTCTTGCTGCCTGCGGTGCGAAGGTTATAGAGGTCAGCGCTATTAGTGAAGAAAAACTGCCCTCTGTGGATGCTCTGTATATCGGAGGGGGATTTCCGGAGACTCAGGCCGGCACGCTTGCAAAAAATGAGGCTTTTCGAAGGTCGGTGCGGGAAGCGGCGGAACAGGGTCTCCCGATTTATGCCGAATGCGGCGGCTTCATATACCTTGGGGAATCATTGACTGTCGGCGATAAGCATTATCCCATGGTAGGCTTTCTGCCAGTAACCTTCAGTATGGAAGAGAGACCGCAGGGGCATGGATATGCTGTTCTCGGCGTCGAAGATGAGAATCCCTTTCTTCCTGTCGGGACTGAGATCAGGGGACACGAGTTTCATTACTCCAGGATCGTCACCTGGAAAGAAGGTGGGGGGTATCCGGCTTTTCGGGTCAAGCGGGGGATAGGCATAGATGGCAAGAGGGACGGCCTCTGCCGGAAAAATGTGCTGGCCGGTTTCATCCATCTGCACGTCCTGGGCACACCACAGTGGGCAGAAGGACTTGTCAGCGCTGCAAGACGGTATCATGCCGGCAGGAAGGATGATACCACGGTGGTCATTCATCAACAGCCCGCACGGCAATAAGTTTATACCATGAATATTACGAAATAGAACACGATAGGAGGTTTCAGGAATGCCCCAGATTGAACTGGCGGGAAAAACATATGAAGTGGATGAGGATGGATTCCTTCAGGAACTGGACAAGTGGAGCAAGGAGTTCGCTCAGGCCTATGCGAAAGAGGAAGGCATCGAAGGGCAATTGACGGAAGAACACTGGAAGATCATCAACTATCTGCGGGATTATTTCCAGAAGTTTGGCATCGCGCCCATGATCCGCAAGCTCTGCAAGGACAACGGCATCGATATGAAGAAACTCTACGAGTTGTTCCCGACCGGGCCCGCCAAAGGAGCCTGCAAGCTGGCCGGACTCTCAAAACCCACCGGGTGCGTGTGAAGGCAACTCAATAAGTGCAGCCGAGATAAAGGTGAGGAAGCCCCGCTCCGGCGAGAATGGGGCCGCTCCCGCCGGGTCACCTTTATGAGATATCTGTTACAGTAATCAGGAAACCGGAGATTTCAGGAAACAGTCTATGGGATTCTATTTTTTATCTTATCTTTGCGTTGCTGTGTTCATTCTTGCTGCCGGTTACCGAGTTTACAGGCAAATCACACTTCCCGTGCATGTTCGCTGGGAAATCTATCCTGTCCAGCATGAAACCGGCACAAAGGTGGCCTATGGCGGCTCCTACCTGGAAGAGTTGAACTGGTGGGAAAAAAAATATGAAAGCTCACTGTTCAATGAACTTAAGTACATGGTGCCGGAGATTTTATTCATCAGGGGGTTGTGGAAAGAAAACAGGAGCCTCTGGCTCGTTTCCTTCCCATTTCATCTCGGATTGTATCTTATGATGGCAACATTCGGTTTACTCATTCTTCATACCGGTTTTACTTTGTGGCGCTTGCCCGCCTTTGCTGCGGACGGCGTCATAAGAGGTCTGCTGGATGGCCTCATCGTCTTTACAGGGTGGAGCGGCCTGATCCTGGGGAATATAGGTGTTCTGGGGGTCTTCTACAAACGGCTGACTGATCCGGAACTGAGAAGTTATTCGTCTTTCTCCGACTATTTCAACCTACTGTTCATCTTTGTTTTTTTTCTGTCCGCCTTCATCGCCTGTCTGCTCGGTGACCCATCTCTGGAGGGTGCAAAGGCATATGTGTTTGGCCTGCTGACCGGTGGACATTCTCTGAATTCATATGTTCCTGGTAAGAGCGTTTCCGGACGAGCGGCCATCGTGCTGGCCTCGCTACTGGTCGCTTACATTCCATTAACGCATATGTCTCATATGTTCATGAAATACTTTTTGTACCACAATGTCAAATGGGATGACGCCCCGAACCTGCGGGGCGGGGCGATAGAAGCCGCCATCCTGAAAAATCTTGGACTCAAACCTACCTGGAAAGCAAAACATGTGGACGCGGATGGACGTAAATCCTGGCATGATATTGCATCTTCATCTCCGAAGGAAATGAAATGAGCAAAACCTTAAAACCTTCTGACATTGCCGAGACGTCCGGCTGCTTATGCCATATTGAGCCCGGAGACCTTGCGCCGTTGCCTCCTCCGTACGAAGATTTTAATCAGGCGACGATTCCGCCCCTGAAACAGGAAAAAGTCAAGGGCATAGAGACTTCCCTGGATGATACAGTTGCCATCGGCATCCCCAAGCCCACCACTAAGAAGGAAGAGGAAGCGCTGGTGCGTCAGTTTCTCTCCGGCCTGAAAAAGCTCTTCGAAAAGGAGAACAACTGGACATTTTTGCAGCCGTTAATGCTCTCCATGGAACATTGCGCCAAATGCCAGACATGTTCCAACGCGTGCCCCGTCTATGAAATGAGCGGCCGGAAAGAGATATATCGGCCCATTTTTCGTGCTGAAGTATTGCGCCGGCTTTACCGGAAATATTTTAAACCTGGCGGAAAGATCACGGCCAAGCTGACCGGCGATATCGATCTGAACTGGACAACAATCGCGCGTCTGGCAGAATTAGCCTATCGCTGCACTCTATGTCGGCGCTGTGCCGCGGTCTGCCCGATCGGCGTGGACAATGCCTTGATCGCGCATGAAATCCGCAAGCTCTTCTCCCAGGAAATGGATATCGCTCCCAAAGAGCTCCATGAAAAGGGCTCCGTCCAGCATCTCCGGGTCGGTTCTTCCACCGGCATGAACCCCTTGGCGGTGAAGGACAGTGTCGACTTCATCAAGGAAGAGATGGAGGAGATTGCGGGTTATAAAGTCGACATCCCCTGGGATGTGGAGGGTGCAGACATCCTGCTGCTCCATAATGCCGGTGAAATTCTATCCTGGCCGGAAAATGTCGGGTCCTTTGCCATCATTTTTCAGGCAGCCGGTGTCTCATGGACCTTGTCTTCGGAAGCGGCCGGTTACGATGCCGTAAACTACGGGCTGTGGTATGATGATGTTCAATTTGCACGCGTTGCCGCCAAGCATGCCGATATCGCTCGAAGGTTGAAGATCAAAAAGATTCTTATCGGTGAATGCGGCCACGCGCATAAGGCGCTGACCGTTACCGCCGACCGGTTTTTGGCGGGAGATCTCAACATTCCAAGGGAATCGTCCATGGTAACGCTGGAGGGCATCGTCATGAGCGGCAAATTGCAGTTTGATCCCCGAAGGAACGATTTTCCTGTTACCCTGCACGACCCCTGCAACGTCGTGCGTTCCATGGGGATCGTGGAGCCCCAGAGGCGAATCCTGAGAAAGATTGCTCCGCGTTTCCGGGAAATGACGCCCCACGGTGTGGAAAACTTCTGCTGCGGCGGCGGCTCGGGTTTCGCCATCATGTCGGGATATAACTTTGCGGAATGGCGAAATTTGGTCAGCAGTCGGAAGAAGTTTCTCCAGATATTGAACGCGTTTCAAGACGAACCTCGGGAGATACCGAAATATGTCTGCGCCCCCTGCTCAAACTGCAAAGGTGCCATCCGGGATATTATCAACTTCTATCATGCAGAGGATCGCAGCCGTATCTATTACGGCGGTCTGGTCGAATTGATTGTCAATGCCATGGCCGACATGAAAAAACCGATTATCCGATTCGGTGAGGAACCATCTTGGACATCATGATATAATAAAAATATAAGGTTAGTGGAACATTCATCATGAACCTTCTTGTGTCCCTGATTGCGATTCTAATGCTGATCCTCATAGCCGCGGGTGGGGCCGTAATCGCAAGCCTCAAGCCGGTCTTCTTCGTTATCATCCCTTACGCCGCCTTTGCTGTTTTTGTGGCGGGTTTTGTCTACCGCATTACAAACTGGGGAAGGTCGCCTGTCCCTTTTTCGATACCCACCACCTGCGGTCAGCAAAAATCTCTGCCCTGGATAAAATGCGAATCTCTGGAAAGCCCTCCGGGCAAGGCGGGTGTCATCGGCAGGATGGCTCTGGAAATCTTACTTTTTCGTTCGCTCTTCCGGAACACCCGGCTCTATCTTTATGATCAGCGGCCTGTTTACTCGAGCGCCAAGTGGCTCTGGTTATTCGCACTTCTCTTTCACTGGTCTATGCTCATAATTATTTTGCGCCATATGCGTTTCTTCATCAATCCCGTTACTCCTCTTATCAACGGCATCGCTGCTGTAGACGGTTTTTTTGAAGTCGCCATACCGACACTGTTCCTGAGTGATGCGGCCATTATCCTCTCATTGACGTTCCTGTTCCTGCGGAGGGTCGTTGTTCCGCAACTCCGCTACATCTCCCTCTTCGCGGATTATTTTGCCGTTGTTTTGATCCTTGGCGTGGCGCTCACGGGTGTCCTTATGCGGAATTTTTTCCCCGTGGATATCGAGCAGGTAAAAACCATGGCCCTCGGCTGGGTGACATTTGCGCCCTCTGTTCCCGGAGACATGGGTTTGCTCTTTTATATTCACCTTTTCCTCGTATGCGTACTCCTTGTCTGGTTTCCTTTCAGCAAGCTCATGCACATGGGGGGAGTATTTCTCAGCCCGACGCGGAATCTTGCCAATGACAGCCGGATGAAGAGGCACATTAATCCCTGGAATGCGCCCGTCAAAGTTCATACGTATGAGGAATACGAGGATGAATATCGGGACAAGATGAAATTGGCAGGACTGCCGGTAGAGAAAGAGTAGACATGTCCATCAAGATACCAAAACCCGAAGAGATGATCAGCATCCGCTACAAACCGCCGCGGACGCCGTGGATGGACGCCCCTGTTGAATTCCGGCCGGGGACATGGAGCTACAGCGCAGCCGCCAAGAATCTCATCTACCTGGATATGCCGAACCCCAGAGCCTGGCAGCCATACGACGCGGATTGGAAACTGCCGGAGAACTGGAAAGAAATAATCCTTGAGGGGATGCGGGAGCGCTTAGATAAATATCGTTCTTTCAGACTCTTCATGGACCTCTGCGTGCGGTGCGGCGCATGCGCCGACAAGTGTCACTTCTACATCGGCGGCGGCGATCCAAAAAATATGCCCGTCCTGCGGGCGGAGCTGCTTAGGTCTGTCTACCGCCGTTACTTTACCGTATCGGGAAAGCAATTCGGCAGGCTTGCGGGTGCGCGTGACCTGACGGTGGATGTTCTCAAGGAATGGTTTTACTATTTCTACCAGTGCACGGAGTGCCGGCGGTGTTCGGTCTATTGTCCTTACGGCATAGACCAGGCGGAGATCACCATAATGGGCCGGGAACTTCTCAATCTTGTCGGCTGCAACATCAACTGGGTCATAGAGCCGGTGGCCAACTCCTTCCGCACGGGAAACCACCTTGGCATCCAGCCCGGCGGCATCAAAGACATGCTGGAATTCCTGGCGGAAGATATCGAAGAACGGACAGGGGTGCGTGTGGAGGTCCCGATCAACAAAAAAGGTGCGGATATTCTATTCATCACGCCTTCCGGCGACTACTTCGCCGACCCGGGGACGTATACGTGCATGGGTTATATGATGCTCTTCCACGAGATCGGTTTGAACTATACCTTCAGCACCTACGCCTCCGAAGGGGGGAACTTCGGCCTCTTCACGTCACACGAGATGGTCAAGCGCCTCAACAACAAAATTTACGCGGAAGCAAAAAGGTTGGGAGTCAAATGGATTCTGGGGGGCGAGTGCGGCCACATGTGGCGAGTCATTCATGAATACATGGATACGATGAACGGACCCGCCGATTTTCTCCAAGAGCCCCTGTCCCCGATAACGGGGACACTGTTTGAAAACGCCCGGTCGACGAAGATGGTGCATATCGCCGAATTCACAGCCGATCTGATCAAGCATGGGAAATTGAAGCTGGACCCCACACGGAACGATCATCTGCGCATCACCTTTCATGATTCCTGCAACCCCGCCCGGGGCATGGGCCTGTTTGAGGAGCCCCGGCACATCATCAGGAGTTCCGTGCGTCACTTTTACGAGATGCCTGAGGATACCATCCGGGAGAAGACCTTGTGCTGCGGCGGCGGCGCGGGCCTTGGGAACGATGAAAACATCGAGATGCGCCTGCGGGGAGGGATGCCAAGGGCGATGGCAGTCAAGCATGTTAAGGAAAGGCATGGTGTGAATCGCATTGCATGCATGTGCGCCATAGACCGGGCAACCCTGTCCTCGCTGATGGACTATTG
The DNA here is from genome assembly GCA_035542475.1 of Syntrophales bacterium. Lineage (GTDB taxonomy): Bacteria > Desulfobacterota > Syntrophia > Syntrophales > UBA2185 > DATKLL01. Next base: position 32,712 of record DATKLL010000191.1, on the reverse strand, counting down.
GCTGCCGGGTGTGACGGTGACCGGTGTACATGAACTGCTGGCCAATGCCCTTGTGATGAATGGTGAAAAAGAAAGGGCAACGGATCTGCGAGGCGAACCGCTTAAGGAAATAACAAACGATGAAGCTGTATAACCGGGGGATAATTATCGCGGGTATCGTGGTCTTCGCAGCCGTTGCCACCTTCCCGTTCTGGTACAACAGAGGTAAATCTGTTTCCCCGCCGGCAGTCGAGCTTGACACGCCTGCAATCCGGGCGCTACCGGAAAGACGCTGCGTAGAGGATGCTGCCTTTATGCGGGACAATCATATGAAGCTCTTGGCGTCGTGGCGGGACAGTGTCGTGCGTAAAGGCAATCGAATATATACGGCAACGGATGGAAGGGTATTTGAAATGGCTCTCACAGGGAACTGCCTCAAATGCCATGAAAACAAGTCTCATTTCTGCGATCGCTGCCATGATTATTCGGGAGTCAAGCCGACCTGCTGGAATTGTCACATAAATCCCGAGGAGGTCCTGTGATGGCACCAACCCGGAGGGAATTTCTGATTATAGCCGGCCTGTCCGCTATTGGTGCGGCCTGTCCGCCCCTTGCCAGGATTGTCGCTGCAAAGGCCAAGGCGCCTGAAGTGCGGGCCGGATTACCCGGAACCCCTGGCAGCATGTCGGCCCTTAAGGCGAAGCGCTGGGCCATGGTGGTGGATGCTAAAAGATGCATCGATGACTGTCAGGACTGTATAGCTGCGTGCCACTACGTACATAATGTACCTGCCATAGGTAACACCAAACATGAGGTCAAATGGATCTGGCCCGAGCGGTTCGAGAATATCTTTCCTGAGGAGAGCCATACCCACATTCCGGACGCGATGGGCAAGCAGCTGATGCCTGTCCTTTGCAACCACTGCGACAATCCACCCTGCGTGCGGGTATGCCCGACCGGGGCGACGTTCAGAAGGTCGGATGGTATCGTGATGATGGATTCGCACCGCTGCATAGGGTGCAAGATCTGTATGGCCGCCTGTCCCTATGGGGCGAGGAGCATCAACTTCATGGATCCCAGGCCTTTCATCCGCAAGCTCAATCTTGATTTTCCGACCCGAACGAAAGGAGTGGTTGAAAAGTGCAATTTTTGCGAGGAACGCCTGGCAAAGGGCCTGCTTCCCGCTTGTGTCATGGCCTGTGAACAAAAGGCCATGGTATTCGGTGACGCGGAAGACCCAAACTCGAAGGTCCGGCAGATCCTCGATAAGGAATTCTCAATCAGAAGGAGGCCGGAGCTGGGAACCAATCCCCAGGTGTATTATATTCTGTGAGGTCGCCATGCTGGAAAAAGCGCTGACAGGAAGCAACAGATACTATGGTTGTGTGGCCATTCTCCTTGCCTTTTTTGGCATGGGTGTATATTTCTATCTCCACGAATTGGAGTTCGGCCTGGCTGTTACCGGCATGAGTCGCGACGTATCGTGGGGATTGTACATCTCTCAGTTTACCTTCTTGGTCGGGATCGCTGCGTCGGCGGTGATGGTCGTTCTGCCCTATTATCTGCATGACTATAAGGCATTCGGCAGGATCACTGTTCTGGGAGAATTTCTCGCCATCGCCGCAGTGATCATGTGTGTCACTTTCATCTTCGTCAATCTTGGCCAGCCCGCGCGTGTTCTGTATGTCATGTTCTATCCTTCGCTCACTTCGGTGCTCTTCTGGGACATGGTGGTCGTGAGCGTTTATCTCGTGTTGAACATGATCACGGGATGGACGGTTCTGTCCAGTGTGAAAGAAGGAGTGCCGCCCCCGGCGTGGGTGAAGCCCTTTATCTATCTCTCCATCCCCTGGGCCTTCAGCATCCACACGGTGACAGCCTTCATCTATGCCGGTATGCCCGGAAGGAGCTTCTGGCTCACGGCGATTATGGCTCCTCGTTTCCTGGCCGCAGCCTTTGCTTCCGGCCCGGCTCTTCTGATACTTCTTTGCTTTGTGCTGAAGCGCTTCGGCGGGTTTGACGCCGGGAAAAAGGCGATAGACGCGTTGGCAACGATTGTGACCTATGCCCTGATTATAAGCATATTCTTCGTACTTGTGGAGCTCTGGACTGTCTTCTACAGCCAGGTGCCGGATGATATGGAGCATTACCGGTTTCTTTTTAGAGGCCTCGAGGGCTACAATACTATTGCCCATTGGATGACCGTTTCAGTCATCTCCGCCGTTATCGCCCTCGTACTCTTGATCAATCCCCGAACGCGGAAGAAGGAATCCTTCCTCGCTATAGCGTGCGTCGCTGTGTTCTTTTCTCTCTGGATCGAAAAGGGCCTCGGTCTGCTGGTGACGGGCTTCACCCCCTCGCCAATGGGGCATGTCACACGTTACATGCCCACAGGACCGGAGGTGGCTATCGCGATCGGCATCTGGGCCATGGGGTTCCTGATTGTCACGGTGCTTTACAAAATCTTTCTTGCTGTCAGGGAGGCGGAGGATCTATAGATAGACTCTGCCAGAAAAAGCGGAATATTTAGATTGTATTGTAAATGAGGAGAAAGCAGGATGCCAAGCCAAGAGAAAGACTCATTGGAAGAGTCTCTGACCGGCTATAAAGAAAAGATCGTTCCGGTCACAAAAGTAATGCTGAATTGGGACAAAGAACTTATCTTTGTCGGCACGACTCCGCAGGGATATGAGATGGAATTCGACGCCCAGGCCCAATGGGGATGCAAACCCACAGAAGCATTGCTCTTGAGCCTTGCCGGTTGCATGTCAATCGATGTGGTGGCGATGTTAAAAAAGATGAGAGTCCATCTGGCAAGTTTCAAGGTGGAACTCACGGGGGAAAGAAATCCGACACCGCCGCAATATTTCAAGGCGATTGAGATGGTCTTCTACATCGCAGGGAAAGACCTTAATCCTGATAAGATAGAACGAGCCATATCCCTGTCCCGTGCCAAGTATTGTTCCGTCTATAACTCCCTTCGCAAAGATCTGGAGATAAAGATGCGGTATGTTCTCGAGGATAAAGAACTGTAGTTGTATGAGACAAGTTGTTTACTTCAGCTTATCGGCATTGTAAAGGTGCTCTTTAGTTACGTGGCACATCCTGAATTTAGAAATTTTTCGTATAGATGGCTGAAAGAAAGTGGCATAACCCACATAACTATGGAGAGCACCGGGGTATACTGGAAACCGGTATTCAACATGCTCTACCTTGACCTTAATCAACATCTCTATTCCTTTTTACTAGCGACCTCCTTGTAACTTGTTACGAGCCGGGTAGCTATCACACCGGCCAGCCGCCTCATAATCGTCAGGCCCTCTGCAGGATGCCTTTGGAATACACGCATCAACCGCTCCGCATCAATTTTAATTACCTTGCTTTCCTTCACACATTCCGCCATTGCTGTATACCGATTTGGCTCTACAAGTGAAGACCAGCCAAATACCGACCCTGTCTTGTCCATGGGGAAGGATAGAAGTCTTTGTCCAGTAATAATAAGATCGATCTGCCCTTCTTCAAGGATATACAAAAATTCCGCAACTTCGCCTTCTCGAAAAATCACATCTCCTATATGGTAACTTTCCTGAGTGACGAGTTTGGCGATCTCGTCAATGATATGTGAGGGAATGCCCTGAAAAAGTTCCACCTCTCTGATAAACATGGCAACTACCTCCCTTTTTTGATTAGTCTTTTAATATTCGTCCAAAATAGAGAGTCCTCGCTCACCAATCAGAATAATCTCGGTATGGGTCAGACGGGTGGCTATTACTTTTGCCGTGACGCGCATGAATTCATATCCCAGTATAATATCTTTATTTAGCAGTTCCCTGAGTTTGGCTCCATCGAAGGAGATGGCTTTCGAATCATCAATACATCGGGCTCCTAAGGTGTACACGTAAGGTTCAATGACAGCCGACCATCCCATAGCGTCTCCCTTTGTGATGAGATCTACGCTGACCTGCATGGGTGGTTTTGCAGTACCCATGTAAGCATCCATGACCAGAACAATCTTTCCCGCCTGCAACAGGTAAAGTTTTTTTGCCGGGTCTCCCTTTCTCCATAACTGAAAACCTGCCTTAAAAGATTCTTCAGTTGCTATATCTGCCAGTTTCTTGATCTGTTCCCCACTAAACCCTTTGAAAAATTTGTATTCTTTTAAGAGATCTGCCGAAACCATGAATTATTCCCTCCTTTCAGACGAATTGACATCATCTTTTCCACATGAAATGTCTTTGTCCTCCTTGGGCAGTTTAAGCTTGCTAATTACTTTAATTATAAACACCACGTCATAGATTATTCAGCTTTTATGATTAAGATATCCGCTATGCCTTCAATCATATTTTTGAATACTTTTCTTTTTATATTGAATCTACTTCCGCATGTAGTCCATCAGGCATTATCTTATTTCTATGTTCCAAATCCCTTAGTCAAATAGAAGCCTGAGGATGAACTGATGGTTCTTACAAAAAACCCATGATATATGCAAAAATTGTAGGTATAAGCTGATTGTTTTTGTACATTAATCAAGAGACAGAGAAGCTTTAGAAGCTGGATTATAGAGAACCAATTTTACCGTATAAAAAAAGAGATTACATAGTAAAGTTTGTAACCTCTTGAGTTTGTTTGGCTCCCCGGGGCATGACTCTCAGCAAACTGCACCTCGCGGGTGAGAATGCAAGGATATCCTTATCTTTGGGCAATTCGGCGGCTTTGCTTTTGAGAGCCCCCAGCGGAATGTGGACGACATCGTAAGGCAACCGCATGGTCCGAAATTCGTCAGGTGTGCACATCCAGCAACAGGACGTCGTCCTCGTCGATCCGTTTTTTGACTTCAAAAGCAGAGATGCCCCTGGCAATACCATCCAGTTTATTGGTTAACATGTGCGCGCATGCGGCCAGAGGATCAAGCACCGTACTATACGGCGTCGCATAGCCGAAATCCACGTCGGCAAGCTGGTCCAGAGCCCGCCCATTAATATTATCCCGGTTCTCGTTTTTCTAGATTCATTATGTGTATTGAATAAAATTTGTATTTTAAAGTAAAAGTTGAGCTAAGAAGAATGAGAAATCTTTATTGATTACTTTGAGGAACAACAATTATCGAATGGAAACATTAGATGATATACTGACATTCTTTTGGTTGCTTAAGACAAGGTGTCAGTGAGGTATAGGCGGGAGGACAGGAAACGGATGGGCTTTAACGAAGTACCCAGATTTAAATCACTTGTAAAACTGACAAAAAGCGTTATATTTATACATAATAAGCTGAGTAAAAGGAGGTGCAGTCATGCAATACTCGGAAGCGGTAATGGACCATTTTACGAGGCCTCGGAATGTTGGCACGATTGAAAACCCTGATGGTACGGGTGAAGTAGGGAATCCGATATGCGGTGATATGATGACGATTACTATTAAGGTCAAGGATGACCGTATTGAAGACATAAAATTCAACACATTCGGCTGTGGGGCGGCTATTGCTGTCTCAAGCATGGTGACTGAAATGGCAAAAGGAAAGACTTTGGAAGAAGCCATGAAGATTACCAAAGAGTCTGTTGCAGAAAACCTTGGTGGTCTTCCGAAGAACAAACTCCACTGTTCGAACCTGGGGGCGGATGCTTTGCATAAAGCTATTATGGATTACTATACGCGCAAAGGGGGCAAAGGCAGTGAGACAAAAGAAGCCGAAAAAGTAGATCACATCGGCGAAAGGGAAGGAAAATGTTACTGCCCTTACTGCGACATCGGATTACTGGAGCCCGCTCCATACTGCACGCATTGTGGGAAGCCCACGTTACAGCATCACTGATTTTGTTATCATGAAAGGAGCAAAGAAAAGATGAAGGTAATCTATTTGGACCATATTTCCGGTAATCCGCTCCATCCGCAGGTAAAAGAAGCTATCATCGATTATATACACAAAGACGGTTTTGGGAACCCCGTGAGCCAGCACAGCATCGGAGATATAGCCATGGAGACCCTGGAAGACGCACGCGCCAAGGTAGCCCAACTCATCAATTCAAACCCGCAGGAGATCGTATTCACCTCATGCGGAACAGAATCAAATAACCACGCCATAAAAGGTGTGGCCTTTGCAAAGGCCAAAAAGGGGAAGCACATCATCACGTCGAATATTGAACACCAGTCAATTTCAAGGCCTCTCAGGATGCTCTCCCAAATGGGTTTCAATGTAACTTCAGTCTCAGTGGACAAATATGGCATAGTCAATCCCTCAGATATTGAAAAGGCGATCAGAGAGGACACGATCCTTATCTCAATCATGCACGCCAACAACGAGATCGGTACGATTGAGCCTATCGCCGAAATAGGGAGGATCGCGAAGGCTAAAAAAGTTACCTTTCACACAGATGCAGTGGTGTCCTGTGGCAACGTGCCCGTGGACGTTGACGAGATGGGTGTTGACCTGATGAGCATCGCTGCAAACCAGTTCTACGGACCTCCGGGTATCGGAGCCCTCTATATAAGACATAAAACAGAGATACTGCCATTTATCGATGGCGGGGTGCAAGAGAATAACCGGAGGGCGGGAACCCCTAATATGCTCGGCATTGTCGGAATGGGTAAAGCGTCAGAACTCGCCCGCGTCGAGATGCCGCAGCGGACAGAGCACCTGTTGAAATTAAAGAAGACAGTCATGGACCGATTGGGTACCATTGATGAGACAGTTGTCAACGGGCACCCTGAAAAGAGTTTACCGGGTCTCGTGTCCTTTTCAGTGAAGTTCATCGAAGGTGAGTCTATGATGATGATGCTCGACCAGGAAGGAATAAGTATCTCCACCCGTTCCGCATGTGCATCGGGATCTCTCAGGACATCCCATGTCTTAATCGCTACCGGTACCGACCACGCCACAGCCCAGGGGACTCTTGTATTTTCCTATGGCATCGACATTACGGTGGAAGATATAGACAAGGCATTCGAGGCCCTCAGAAAAAGTGTGGCCTTCCTGAGAAATATGTCTCCACTTTATAAGAAGGGCTGATTATTCTCCGGCAATTGATCTACGTATACTTTTTTTATCGTGAGTGACCTTGTATTGACGAGGCTGGGGGTGATCATTATTATGAAAAGTTTTATAGATGGGTTGAATTAGAAAATCACTAGTACAGGAACAAGAAAATACCACCTCCCGTTGAAAAATCATCCTCGAAAATTTCCATGTTTCAGACCATTATCATTGTTCCGTTCCATTCCGCCCATGTGTAGATAAGTATTCGTTATACGCAAGGTGTGAATTGAAAAAACGAAGTGTGACGTTATCAGATTGAATTACGTTGCAGAAAAAAAGAATTTTGTTGAGAGTTACACATAATACAAAAGGGACTCGCAAGTATGCGAAATCCCTCATTAATTTATAGGCTCCCCAGCGCGGACTCGAACCACGGACCCGATGGTTACAGGTAACCCGACATTTCTATCAGACCTGGACTATCTCATCACCCTCGGCTTTACGTTAGGGTGTCGGGCGCTATGAGGTTTATTGGGAGGGGTCCTCATCCTCTAGTCTCTGCACGTTCCTGCCTACTTTGATCCCCCTTCGGCAGGCTTCGCTCAGGATTACCTTATCACTCATGAGACTTAGGCTTTCCTGAATTCACCCGATTTTTCAACCGCAGTTTCCTGCGGAAGCTGCACGCTTTCCCTTACAGCCATCTGCTCTACCGACTGAGCTACTGGGGAGTGTTCGGTTTATGTATTTTTAATAATATACAATCTTTCGAAAGTCAATCGTCGTCTTCGACGTTTCCCTGAGAAAAATCTTGCTAAATCCCTCCAAAGCAGATATTAAAAAAGCTGATTTAGGTTGCGCCTTATAATACAAGACAATCCTCTTGTCAATAAATGTTAACGCCATTTTTTTTCATTAACGAAAAGGAAAATCTATCCTCTGCGCTATCTTTGCGATTATTTAGCAAATTCTTTACACTGTTATAAAGTGAGGATTAATTTTATTGTGCCTAAAATTTCAGTAGAAAGGAAATGGTGATATGGAAAAGTACGTATGCGGTATATGCGGCTATGTGTATGATCCTGCCATAGGAGACCCTGATGGTAAAATCCCTCCCGGCGTTCCGTTCGACAAACTTCCCGCTGAGTGGGTATGTCCCATCTGCGGTGCGGGTAAGGACGAATTTTCACCTGAGTGAGGTTTTTAAAAAATGAGTAACAAAACGGAAGATGCTCTGTATCAGGCGTATACAGGCGAGGCTAAGGCAGCGCTGAGGCTGAAAGTCTATGCTGATAAGGCAGAGGAGGAAGGATATCCCCAGATTGCTAAACTCTTCCGGGTAATAGCATTCTCAGAACAGGTTCATGGGGCACGTGCTTTACAGGTCCTGGGGAGGGTGAAAAGCACTGAAGAAAATCTGGCAGCCAGCTTTGAATCAGAGACGAGGATCGCAGAAGTTGCCTATGATCAGTTTGTTAAACAGGCGGAGGCGGAAGAGAACATGGCAGCCGTATTGCACTTCAGTCAAAGCAGGGACGTGGAAGAAGTACATGCGAAACTCTATAAAGAGGCGATGAGCCATGTGATGGAAGAGCGGGAAACAACGTACTATGTCTGCACAGTCTGCGGTTATGTATCAGATGGCATACTTCCTGAAGAATGCCCCGTTTGCGGCGCGATGAAGGAACAATTCACGAAGTTTGACTAAGGGAGTGACGCTTCAATGGGACTGTTGATTCGCTGGTTGATCCTGACCGTAGCAATTATCTTTGCCTCCTACCTGTTGGAGGGTATCCATATCAGTGGTTTTTTCTCGGCCTTCTTTGCGGCGGCCATACTGGGAATTCTGAATGCGTTATTCCGGCCTGTTCTTATCATACTAACCCTGCCCATTAATATTCTGACGTTTGGACTTTTCACCTTCATAATTAATGCCCTGATGCTGAAAATGGCATCGGGTGTCATTCCCGGTTTTGAGGTTCACGGATTCTGGACAGCCGTTTTTGGCGCGCTCATTATTAGTCTCATAAGCTGGCTCCTCAATTCTTTCATCAGTGACAGGGGAAGAGTAGAGCGGGTGGATTATATCGAGTTGAAAAAGAAGGGCAACAAGTGGGAATGACGGGCACTCTGAATTTAACCCCTGCCATGAGACAATACCTGGAAATCAAGGAACAGCATAAGGACTGCATCCTTTTTTTCAGGATGGGTGATTTCTATGAGATGTTTTTTGAAGATGCCATCACTGCATCTAAGATTCTTGAAATTACCCTTACTTCAAGGAACAAGGGGAAAAATGACAGCATACCCCTCTGTGGAATCCCATACCATGCAGCCTCATCCTATATCGCAAAGCTTATCGAAAAAGGTTTCAAGGTAGCAATCTGTGAGCAGATAGAAGACCCCAAAGAAGCGAAGGGTATTGTTAAAAGGGATGTAGTACGCATTATCACGCCTGCGCTCTTCGTTGAAACAGATAGCCTGAACGTCAGAGAGAACAACTTTTTGATGGCCCTTGCCTGCTGGGAAGACAGGTTTGGCCTGGCTTTTCTGGATATATCTACCGGTGAGTTTAGGGTGACGGAGTCTCAAACCAGAGAGATATTCGCTGCAGAGATAAGCGGTCTTGATTTTCGGGAAGTCATAGTCGTGGAGGATTTTCAGGACAAAGGTATTTTAAAAACATTATCACAGGGGGAACCACGTTTCAGAATAAATTATTTCGCACCGGATTATTTCGATTATGGTGCGGCTGCGGCACGGTTAAGCGAATATTTTTCTCCTGAGCTTTTGGACACGGAAGGTATATTGCAGCATCCTTCTGCGGTAATTGCAGCCGGTGCCATCCTCCGGTATGTGGAAGAGACGCAAAAAGATCACCTCGGCCATATAAATTCTATTCAGTGGTATGAAACCGATAGCTATCTAGTAATGGATGATGTTGCCAAGCGTAATCTCGAATTATTTGCCACCATAACTGACTACAAAAAAGAAGGGTCCCTCTTTCATATTCTCGATAAGACGGTGACGTCGATGGGTGCGAGAAGACTTCGCTGGTGGCTTAATTATCCCTTACTGGCCCCGGATCGGATCAAAGAAAGACTGGCTGCGGTATCTGAAATTAAAGAACACCATAGACTCAGAGAAGATCTGCGAAAAGACCTTGATCGTGTATATGATTTGGAAAGGCTGGCGAGCAGGGTATCTATGGGTGTCGCCAACGGACGCGATTTGATTGCATTGAAGACATCCCTGAATGCCCTTCCGGAGATCAGGACATGGGTTTGTGAGCTGGGATCATCCCTATTGATCTCAATTTATGAGGGGATCGACGAGATGCCGGACATCCTCGAACTGATTGAAAGGTCCATTTGCGAAGATCCTCCCCTGACAATTCGTGATGGAGGCATTATAAAAGAGGGCTATGATCGTGAACTGGATGAGTTGATATCCATCAGCAGGGATGGCAAGAAGTGGATCGCGGCCCTTGAAGATAAGGAAAGAAAGCGGACAGGGATTAATTCTCTGAAGGTAGGATTCAATACTGTCTTCGGGTACTATATCGAGGTTACGAAAACCAATGCCGATCTTGTTCCGGATGATTATATCCGGAAGCAGACCCTTGTGAATGCAGAGCGGTATATCAACCAGGAATTAAAAGGATATGAGTATACCGTATTAAATGCCGAAGACAGACGGAAGGAAAGGGAATACAATCTCTTTGTCAAAATTAGAGAAGAGATTGCAAAGGAAATCAAGCGCATCCAGGCAACTGCTTCGCATATTGCCAATCTGGATGCTGTTGCATCTCTGGCAGAAGTGGCGGAAAGGTATAACTACTGCTGCCCCGCTGTAGATCATGAAGACAGGATCGCTATAAAAGACGGCAGGCATGCTGTCGTGGAAAGCATGCCCCTGCCAGATGGGTTTGTGCCCAACGACACCTATCTTGATCTTGATAACAATCGCGTTCTCGTCATTACCGGCCCCAATATGGCGGGAAAATCGACGTACATCAGACAGATTGCCCTTATCATCATCCTTGCCCAGATGGGGAGTTTCGTACCGGCAGGTGAGGCGCGCATCGGTGTTGTCGACCGTATTTTTACCCGTATTGGTGCGGCAGACAGCCTTGCGCGCGGACAGAGCACTTTCATGATTGAAATGAATGAGGTAGCAAACATTTTGAGGAATGCAACCCGGAGAAGCCTGATTATCCTCGATGAAGTGGGGAGGGGGACCAGCACATTTGACGGTCTGAGTATCGCCTGGGCTGCGGCGGAATATATTCATGACGAGAACCACATCGGGGCGCGCACTCTGTTCGCCACCCACTACCACCAGTTGACCGACCTAGCCGTAACCAAAGAAGGGGTCAAGAATTTCAATATTGCCATAAAGGAGTGGGGGGACAGGATCATCTTTCTCAGGAAGATCGTGGAAGGTGGGACAAACAGGAGTTACGGCATTCAGGTAGCGAGGATTGCCGGGGTACCCGAGGAGGTCATCGACAGGGCGAAAGAAATCTTGAATAACCTCGAAAAGGGCGAATACGACGAGATCGGCATGCCCAGGATTGCCCGCGGCAGAAGATCATCTCCGAAGAACAAGGCTCAATTAAGCCTCTTCATTGACGAAGACGATATTGTCATAAATGAGTTGAAAACGCTTGACATTCTGAATATAACACCGCTGGAGGCATTGCAGAAGCTCAGCGCCTGGAAGGAAAAACTACGTTGATGTCTATTGAAAAGATATCATAGATCGAAAAACTTATTCATTAATTCTTTAACCTGCCCCTTCTCCTTATCTTCACCGCCAAGTTTTTCAACAATCAAAGGCAGCCACTTGTCCCATTCGGCGACAGTGAAATTCTGACGTATATCATTATATAATTCTTTGGAAAGATCATCGTAGATCAAGAGATTCCATAGTACCTCTATCTTTATCTCATATTCAGCGGAAGTTTTCCAAAGGTTATATAAAAAGTCTTTGACATCGCTATGATCCTTTAATTGCCTTATCAGGCTCAGCGCAAACTGGCGAAGAATAAGAGGTTTCTCCTTTGAAGACGCTATATCTTTTAACCACTCCTTATCACCATCCATTATTTCCGAGCGGCAATAATTTATCAAAGGAGATGTATTCAAATAGCAAATCATTTCAATGTCAATATCTTCTCTGTTTCTCAAGTCCTGAACGGCTTTTTTTGCTAAATAGCGATAGAGAATTTCTTGAGGCACTGTGGTTTCCATATCAAGTTACAACCCCCATTACGAAATCTTTGTGCTGAGGATATTCCTCTTCTATCCTCTTTTTTACCTTCTCGAGCTTTTTAGGGCCTAATAACTTCAAAAATTTCCACTCGTCATCGCTGAGGCTGTTGCCATATGCCACGCTCATCCCGATACCCAAGGTTGAACAAAGGTGATCACTGGCCTTTACGATGAACATTATTTTTTTCAGCCCGCTGTCATCTATGTTTTCCAAAAGGTCTTTCTTGTGATGATTGGCTATTATAAATGTCAAGTGGTCGGGAAGATTCCAGCGGTTAGCGACATATTCGCCTACATCACAGTGATTAAAACCCAATATTTTATCTTCAGCTTCGAGGAAAGAACTATTTTCTTCCTTCACAAGACGAACCACATCAGCATACTTATTTCTCATCGTGATATTTATCAAAACCTTACCTATATCATGAAGAAGACCGTAGCTCAGTGTCTCTCCCGGTGCAATCAGATTTGTTTCATCGGCAATGACCGTTGATCCTATAGATACCGCGGTGTTATGCTCCCACAGAAGCCTGTCGGTATTATTCGACATCTGGCATAGATCTCTCAGTGATGTGGCAAATACCAAAGCTTTTAAAGTAGTGAATCCGATGCGCATGATGGCGGCGGTGACATCGTCTATACTTCTTGCCCTCCTGTAGAAAGCGGAATTGGCTATCCTCAGGACTCGTGAAGAAAAGGACTGATCCAGCGATATAACCTTTTTCAATTCTTCCAGAGATGAAGTATCATCAGCAATAAGATGTAAGATTCGCGAAGCGACCACAGGTAGTGAAGATATATCCGATACAAGTTCCGGAATGTTTTCAATCAGCTTTAGTTTATCTGCGTTCATATTTCTATTTTTCCTTGTCTAAAACTTCACGGACCACTTTAAGCATTTGCTGCAATCCGTAAGGCTTGTGGATAAAGTCCTTTGCACCCAGCTCCACGATATCTTTAACGGGGCCGTCAATTGTGTGCCCGCTTGCAATGACAATTCTGGCCTGTGGATCAATATCCAGAAGTCTCAGGAGACATTCCCGTCCACCTATTCCAGGCATTATCAAATCTAAAATAATCAAGTCAATGGCATTTTTTTGCTTTCGATAGAGCTCAAGCGCATTCTCCCCATCTGGTGCAGTGAATACACTGTATCCGAATGTTGTAAGAATTTGCTCACCCAGATCTCTGATAAATTCTTCATCATCAATCAGAAGAATTGTTTCCGTACCACCCTGTGGCTTCTCCATTGCAACCGTTTCTATAGATATTTCCAAGGGCTCTATAGCAGGTAAAAATATCTTAAAAGTAGTACCTCGATTAAGTTCACTATAACATATAATGTGACCGTTGTGGTTTTTCACAATACCATAAACCATTGAAAGACCCAGACCGCTACCTTTTCCCGATTCCTTGGTTGTAAAGAATGGGTCAAAGATATACTGTAAGGTATCTATATCCATTCCTTGCCCGGTATCAGAGATTGTCAATTGCACATATTCTCCTGGTGTGATTTCCGGGTATGGTGGTGGATCTTCCTCATTCACAATTACGTTTTCAGTTGTAATAACCAGTGTGCCTCCACGAGGCATGGCATCCCTGGCATTCACTGCTAAGTTTATCAGCACCTGCTCCATTTGAGATGCATCTGCGTTGATATTCAGAAGGTTTGGCGATAGGCGGTATTCGATTCTAATCATTTTGGGAATGGTTCTATCCATCATAGTTTGTATGTTTTCTATGATATGATTTAGTGCGAGAGGCTGAAGTTTGGACTCCACCTTGCGGCTGAAGGTAAGAAGCTGACGAGTCAGCTCAGATCCTCGTTTTGCGGCCCTGATAATATGCTGCAATTTTTCAAGGTCTCTGTCATTTTCATTTTTGTTCAAAAGAATTATCTCGCCATATCCGAGGATAGCCTGAAGCAGATTGTTGAAATCATGGGCGATACCACCGGCCAATGTTCCAATTGCTTCCATCTTCTGGGCGTGACGGAGCTGGGCTTCTGTGAATCTTTCTTTTGTGACATCTCTCGCGACACCCAGGACAGTCCTGACTTTGCCATTTTCACTAAGCTCAGGGAATAGGCGCAAATCAAGCGTCGCATATCCCTTCTCTCTCCTTGACTGGAGTACGGTGCTGAAAGGTTTGCCTGTTTCGAAAACCTGCTGAATAGCACGTTCCCAATAGAGGTACTCACCTGCAGGAAATCCAAGTTCTCGATGGCTTTTTCCTATAAAATCATCCGGATCTAAGGAAAAGACTCCTTTTACGGAAGGATTTATAAAAAGATGTCTGTTTTCCTTGTCAAACCGCATGATTATATCCGTTGAACTTTCTACGAGGGAGCGATAGTTTTGCTCGGATCGGCGTAAAGCCTGCTCCGCCTGTTTGTGTTTGCGTCGCACTTCGGCATCATCCAACTCCCGCTGCACGGCGGGGATCAGGCGTGCCATTTTATCTTTCATTACATAATCATGCGCACCGGCTTTCATCATCGCTACAGCGGCGTCCTCTCCCATAGCACCCGACACCACAATGAAAGGAATATCGTCCCGGCCGCTCTCATCCAGGATTTTCAGGGCAGTAGAAGCATCAAACTGGGGCATTGAATAGTCTGCTATGATGATAGCCCAGTCTTCTCTCTCCAGGGCTGATTTCATCTCTGCGGCTGTTTGAACTCTTTGATGGATAGGAACGTAACCTGCACGCTGCAGATCGCGGATTATCAGCGCCGCATCGCTTTCAGAATCTTCAACTATTAAAACACGTAGTGCAGTAGACATTACTTTTTTCCCTGTATGAATTATACTATACACGGGTTCTTTAAAGAATAAAATAAAAAATTGCTCCTTTATCAATTTCACCTTCTAACCATATCTTCCCATCATAGTGATGGATAATACGCTGAACCGTCGACAGGCCGATGCCACCCTTTCCGGAAATTCAGATGGTTTGTGCATTCATTGAAACGCGCCGAGGAAACTACTCGCAAAAGCATATCGAAGCCAGCACCATCATTACGAATAAAATAAATGATTTTGTAAGTTCTGTACTGTTCAATCTAAGATATGTGGTGTATGCCGCTTGTTTATGGTTTCAGCTGATCTGAAAGAAAATCTTTTAAGGTTCATTCAAAGTGGCAGGAATAAATATTTTGGCAATGCTATGCGAAAAATATTCTTGAAAGGTCAGATTTTAAGATTATCTCAGGCTACTTGATGCAAACTCTTCGCACCTGTTTTGCATCTGTAAATCCCTTTAGCGCTTTCTCAAGACCGTCCTGGAGCAGTGTGGTCATTCCTTCGGACATTGCGACCTCGCGCATAAGCTCAACTGTTTCGTGCTTCTGAATTAATCTCTTCATCTGGTCTGTATTGATGAGAAGTTCATGAATAGCCATTCTGCCCCTATATCCTGTCTTCTCGCAGGTGTCACAGCCCTTCGGATGGTATAGGGTAAGTTCGTCAGTATAAGGTATGTTAAGTTTTTCAAAATTTTCCGGTCCGTAACTTTCTACAATTTCATTATACTCATCAAATGTCGGATGATAAGCCTGTTTGCACCTGTTGCAAAGGGTTCTGACCAGCCGCTGGGCGAGGATGCCTAAAAGGGAATCTGCGAAATTCAGGGGGTCTATACCCATGTCTAAGAGTCTTACGATGGTTTCAGGGGCGCTGTTTGTGTGGAGTGTGCTGAAAACCAGATGCCCTGTCAGCGATGCCTCAACACCAATTTTTGCTGTCTCAAAATCCCTCATTTCACCTACCATAATAACGTCCGGATCGGCGCGGAGGAAGGAGCGCATGGCGGCAGCGAAATCGAGGCCAATCTTTGGATGCACCTGGACTTGACGAAGTCCGTATTGAGTAATTTCAACGGGATCTTCTGCCGTCCATATTTTTCTATCCGGTTTATTAATATGGCGCAATGCAGCATGTAGAGTTGTCGTCTTACCGGACCCGGTTGGTCCGACACAAAGTATCATGCCATAGGGCTTTTCAGCAATGCCGACAAGTGCCTTATAGTTTCTTCCTGACAACTGCATGTCTTCAAGAGGTACGGTCGTACCTTTAGCGAGTATTCGCAAGACTACATCCTCCACACCACCCTGCGTGGGAATGGTAGCTACGCGAAGCTCTATCTCTTCTCCTCCGGCCCGTCTGAATTTTATCTTTCCATCCTGAGGAAGCCTCTTTACAGTGATGTCTAGGTTGGACATGATTTTTATTCTTGAAACAACGGCGGCCCGGTAACTGTAGGGGAGAGTCTGATAAAGGATGCAATCGCCGTCAATTCTATACCGGATTTCCATGTTTTTTTGTGAAACATTCGGTTCAACATGTATGTCGGATGCGCGCCTTGCGCATGCATCATTAATGACCTTATTTACAATCTGCATAATTACGCTGTCCGACTCTGATATAACCTCACCATTTTCTTCTTCTTCAGCTTCATCTTCCGCTTCAAGTCTGCCCAAGATATCGCTTATAGAGTGCTCATCCCCCGGTGAGGCGAAAAAAAGATTTATATACTTAATTATGACCTCGTTGAGGGCTACGTCATATTTAACCGCCTTCGTTTTTAAAATATTCTCAATTGTGTCCCTCTTCAGGATGTTGTTGGGGTCGTCCATGATGACGTGGATGTTCCCTTCCACTCTTCCAATAGGGACCCACAACTCACGGCGAAGGAATTCCTTTTTTAAATTCTTTAAGAGGTCTCCCGGAATAGGTATTTTGTCATTAAATGGTATGACTTTGCAGCGAAAATACTCCTCGTAAGACTTGGCTATGTCCTCCTTCGATATCCTGTATTTATTCGTCAGGAAGGTCTCCATATTTTCTTTTTTTTCTCTTGCTTCTTCCCATGAGCTATCCAGCTCTTCCTCTTTAATTAAATCACGAGTAAGAAGGTAATCGAATCTCGTTCTTCTTCTTTTGGCGAACCTTTCCTGGTTGTGAAGTGCGATTCCTAAAACATCCGCAATTTCCTGCATAAAACCCTGTTCGTCTTCTGTAAATTTGCCGTCGCCTTTTCTGTTAAGTATCTGTACGACTCCTTTTAGGACCTTTTCGTAGAAAATAGGTGCTGCCAGAATCTGTTTAGTCCTGAAACCGGATTTTCTATCCCAGCTGTAATCAAATGTCAGTTCTTTATCAATGCCTTTCAACTCTCCCGTGTCATACACATCGGCTATGTTAACTGATCTCCCGTTATTTGCTACATAACCGGCAATGCTCTTATTGCTGATCGGTAACCTTATTTCTTTAAGCCGGGAACCGACGAGAAACATGGAATAGATTTCGTTTCTTGGTTTGTCTACCAGGTAGATGGTAATTGAATGTGCATCAAAGAGGTTGAGAATGCCGTCTCTCAGATCTATGAGGATCTGCTTTGTATTCTGAGCAGCATGAATCCTATTCGTAATATCCTGCAATGCCTTACGGAGGCGCAATTGCTCCTCAAGAGCGGCCTGCTGGTTTCTTATTAGAGGATCATTCATTGTGTTTTTTTCTATTTGAAAAGTATCAACCTGCGTATCCATGATATTATATCGGCATTGATATATTAACTCTTTACTATAACAAAATGGATTTTAATCTAAATTATAATAAATATAATTTCAATATAAACTTATCTCTTTAAAATGACCAAATATGCTCGATAAATTTTCTGGAAGATTGACCGATTTGATTCTTGAATCCCGCTGCGAACGCAAACACCTTCGCTTGCTGCGGGGTAGTGAGCGAATGGGTAACATCATTATTCCTTACGGATCGAAGATCCTCTGTAGCTTGCTGCTCAGGAGAGCTTCAATAAAGAACATCAGGGTCCTGTGACAATCTTTGAAAAATCAGCAATCATATAAAACATCTCAGATATCTCCCTTAACAAAGAAAGTCGGTTAAAGCGAACTGCGTCATCTTTTGCCATCACCAGAACTTTATTGAAAAAATCATCTACAGGTTTTCTTAGAGTAGCCAGTTCCATAAATACCGACTGATAGTCGTTAAATTTGATTTTATTAACCACCTTCTCTTTTGAGCGCAAGAAGGCGGCATATAGATTCCTCTCTTCCTCAGTTTCAAACTTCGTGGGATCGACAGAACCGTTCTTGAAGTCCTTGATGATATTACCCACCCGCTTGAAGGCGACAGCCAGCGGCTCAAAATCCTTATGGGTCTTGAAAATTTCCATGGCCTCTATTTTTTTAAGCGACTGGACGATATCTGATGCGCCGGTTTCCAGGACGGCGTCAACCACATCATAAGGATGTCCCTGAGAAATGAGCTGATTTTCAAATCGTCCCTTGAAAAATTCGAGCACATCGGTTTTGATTTCCTCAGGAGGCCGCTTAAGTTTATTGCCAAGGATTGAAAGACTTTCTCCGATCAGGCTTTTCAAATCCAGGGAGTACTGTTTGTTAAGGATTATATTGATAATCCCGATTGCCTGTCTACGCAGTGCATATGGGTCCGCAGTACCCGTCGGGATCAGGTTAACGCCGAAGAATCCAACAATGGTGTCAATTTTATCCGCAATGCTGACAATAGCACCCTCATCCGTTTCCGGCAGTTCACCTCCGGCTGCCGTCGGCAGGTAATGCTCATAGATGGCCTTGGCTACTACAGGATTTTCACCGGCTATTAATGCGTATTCCCGTCCCATAATCCCCTGAAGTTCGGTGAATTCACAAACCATCTGTGTTTCCAAATCCGCTTTGGCAAGAATTGCTGCGCGGTCAACAGTTTCTTTGAGTGCTGGATTTATTTGATCGGTTATGTACAAGGCCAGCCTTCTGAATTGCATGACTTTCTCATAGGAAGTACCCAACTGGGTGTGAAATACAACCTGATTTAATTTCTCAAAGTGTTTATCAAGGGGTGTTTTTTGATCTTCTTCAAAGAAGAACTTTGCATCAGCGAGCCTTGCGCGTATTACTTTTTCATTGCCGCGGGCTACAAGCGAAGGATCCCGGGCAAGGGTGTTGTTGATTGTAATAAAATATGGCAAAAGATTCCCTGTATCATTAATGACAGGGAAATATTTCTGATGTGAAATCATTGCGGTCGTGAGAAGCTCTTTAGGCAGTTTCAGGTATTCTTTTTCATAGCTGCCACAGACTGCCGTTGGATATTCAATAAGATATGTTACTGTCTCGAGCAGGTCTTCCGTGCAAAAAATCCTCCCGTTGACGGACTCGGCGGCCTTTTCAGCTTCTTCAAGGATAATTTTTCTCCGCTCGTCGGGATCAACAATGACGAAGTGTTTTTTACATTTTGTGATGTAGTCTTTAAGATTTTTGACTTTAAACGATTTCGGACTCATGAAACGATGGCCGTAGCTTCTATCACCGCTGGTGATATTTCCGATTTCAAATGGTATTGTTTCATCTCCATAAATGGCGAGTATCCAGTGAATAGGTCTTGCGAAGCGAATTTCCAGGTCAGACCAGCGCATAGACTTCTTAAAGGGAATAGATAAGATGAACTTTTTAAGCAAATCCGGCAGCAGGGTTTTTGTATCTTCTCCGGCAATCTTTTTTCTGGCGCAGATATATTCACCCTTTTCCGTTACGATTATTTCAATTTCCGACACATCTATTCCCTGTCCTGCCGCGAAGCCAGTGGCAGCCTTGGTCGGGTTTCCGTTTTCATCAAATGCCACTCTTTTGGCCGGTCCAATTTTTTCAATGACCTGGTCTTCCTGCCTGTTTGCCAGATTGGCAACACACAGGCAGAGTCTTCGTGGTGTTGCCATGGCTTTGATATTGCCGTGCTCTATCCTTCTATTGGAAAATTCCTTGCGGATGATTTCCTCCATGTCTTTAATTGCTTTTGGCAAAAAGGCGGCGGGTATTTCCTCTGTTCCTATTTCAAGTAGTAGTTCCTTGCCCATCGACTAGCTCCAGTCTTAAATTCTAAATTTGAATACCTAAATCCCAAACATATCTAAAATCAGAATATTAATACCATTCTTTTGAAATTTAGATTTTTTTAAATTGCTTAGTATTTATTTTCCACTTTCCCCATTAGAGGATATCCCATCTTTTCCCGCTGCTTGAGATAGCCTTCAGCGCTCAGCCTGGCCAGGTTTCTCACCCTGCCTATGTAACTGGTACGCTCTGCCACACTGATAGCGCCACGGGCATTCAGCAGGTTGAATATATGGGAACACTTAAGGCAATAATCATATGTCGGCAGTACTAAATCCTTCTCTGCCATTCTTACAGATTCAGATTCACACATATCAAAAAATTTTCTGAGCATATCAACATCTGCAAATTCGAAGTTATAGTGCGACCATTCCACCTCGCCCTTATGGTGAACATCTCCATAAGTTACTTGACCGTTCCAGTTGAGGTCATAGACATTGTCTATTTCTTGGATATACATGGCAATGCGCTCTATGCCGTATGTCAATTCCCCGCATACAGGGTTCAGGTCGATGCCGCCGCACTGCTGGAAGTATGTAAACTGTGTTATTTCCATACCGTCGAGCCAGACCTCCCATCCGAGTCCCCATGCACCCAGGGTAGGGGATTCCCAGTCGTCTTCTACGAATCGTATGTCATGATCAAGAGGATCTATACCGAAACTTCTCAGAGAGTCGAGGTAGAGTTCCTGTATGTCGATAGGAGATGGTTTTAAAATAACCTGATATTGATAGTAATGTTGGAGCCTGTTCGGGTTCTCTCCGTAGCGGCCGTCAGTGGGCCTTCGCGAAGGTTCAACGTATGCGACATTCCACGGTTCCGGTCCAAGTGAACGTAGAAATGTCGCGGGGTTAAATGTTCCTGCACCCACCTCAAGATCATAAGGTTGCTGAATAACACAGCCGTAGTCTGCCCAGTATTTATCAAGGGCTAATATCAATTCCTGAAAGTTCACTTTACCCTCCTAACCCGCCCTGGCGGGTGATGATACGAAATATAATAATACCATATCACTTGCCATGAACAGGTAATATAAGATTTGCTTTGATTTTTTATGGATATTTAGCCGTAGCTAATTAGCATGGGGATAACGCAGTGTCAACATTATACTGTATTGAAAATTACATACCTATTTTTCGTATCTCATTGAGAACATGCAGAGATTTAATTTCTTTTCCTACGAGGTGGTATATGAGACTGACCAGGATATTTTTGCTTTCCTTAGCTATCTGTTCAGACAGGACAATCCTGGTAATCCTGTCTATCTCTATTTCCTTTCCCAAGAGGAGCGTTTTTATGGTTCCAAGAGAAACATCGAGATGACCGGAATTGTTTTGGCGGCATACATCACATCTCAGCCCACCGTCGTTTACGATGAAACGGTAAGAGGCCTTTTCATTAACCGGGTTTTTGCATATCATGCAACGGTCAAGAACTGGCTCGTACCCTGTAACCTTCAGCAGCCTTATTTCAAAAAATCGGATTAACGTTTCCAGAGAGTTCCCGGTATCTATGAGTTCCAGAAAATTCCGCAGTAGATGAAATAATTCGGTGTTTTTCTTCCCTTCGGGTGTAAATTTATCGACCAGTTCAATAAGATATGATGAAATAAGCGTTTTTTCCAGCTCTTCCCTGATATTTGTGAAGTGGTCAATAATATCAAATCCTTCGATGAAGGCCAGTGTTCCACGTCCCTTTTTATAATAAAGAACATCACCATGGGAAAAAGGTTCGAGGGCATTGGAAAATCTCTTCTTGCTTCTGCGGGCGCCTTTTGCAATTCCCTTAATTTTACCGAAATCACTAGTGTAAAAGGTTACTATGCGATCTGATTCTCCGTAATCAAGGCAGTAGAGGACTATTGCCGGACTCTTATGTGCTGTCTTTGTATTCATGATCATTCCAGATATACTCTTAAAATTTGACTCATCTACTATTTCGTTGCAAGAAGGAATCGATGGTTCAAGAATTCAAGTGAAACTTAGGACAGGTCCTTGGGTAGGTGAATCCCCCGATGAACTCATCCTTAAACTAATCTTTCGATGGACTTATCCTTCGATGAACTCAGGATGATAAGTCATGCTGAACCTATTGAAGCGTAAACTCGTAAACTGACCTATCTGAGCCTTTCGAAGGGCGCAGGAGTAAACTCCGACAGGGGGACTTTTTTATCAAGTTGTCAGTTCCTGGTATTTTATTTCTCCACCCATGATTGTCATTAAGGCTTTCCCCTTCATAATCCATCCATCAAAGGGTGTGTTTTTCCCTTTTGAACGCAGCCGGCTGCGATCGACTGTCCAATTTTTGTCAAGATCGATTACCGTAATATCGGCATCTACCCCTATTTTCAGGGTTCCCTTAGGTATGTTCAGTATCCTGGCAGGGTTCGTGCTCATCTTGAGGAGCAACTGACTCAATGTAATGATGCCATCATCTACAAGCCTCAGGCCAAGGGCCAGGGAAGTTTCCAATCCCGTGATGCCGAAGGCAGCATATTCAAATTCCACCTCTTTGTCTGTTAAAGCATGTGGGGCATGATCGCTGGCAATAGCATCGATGGTCCCATCGTTAAGTCCTTCCCTTATCGCCGTGACATCATTAATAGTACGCAAAGGAGGATTGACCTTCGCGCATGTATCAAATTCTCTCAGAGCCTCGTCATTCAGAATAAAGTAGTGGGGTGCGGTCTCCGCTGTTATTTTGATACCCCTCTCTTTGGCATTTCTTATTAATCTGACAGCGCCTGCGGTACTTACATGGGCGATGTGAAGGGTCGTTCCGGTGTAGTCAGCGATGATAATGTCCCTAGCGATAGCCGTATCTTCCGCAATATTAGGAATCCCCTGGAGACCGAGTTCTGTGGCCACAAATCCTTCGTTCATTGATCCACCGGCCGACAGATAAGTATCTTCGCAATGTGAGATAATCGGTATTTCGAGGGAAGATGCATATTCAAGGGCCCTTCTCATCAGGGCACTATCTACGACAGGCCTTCCATCATCCGAGAATGCTACAGCACCGGCATCCTTTAAGTCTCTGAATTCAGTCATGACGGCACCTTCTGATCCTATACTGATGGATGCGACGGGGTACACATTAACAAGATTGCAGGCAACTGCCTTTTTCTTTATGTACTCTGTAACGGATCGGGTGTCGTTGACCGGGTTGGTGTTTGGCATACAGGCAACCGAGGTAAATCCCCCGGCGGCTGCGGCGGCACTGCCGGTCTGAATCGTTTCCCTGTATTCAAACCCCGGTTCGCGAAGATGGGTATGCATATCTATTAACCCCGGCACTACAATCTTACCCTTAAGATCAATAATATTAATTTCTCCGGACACCGGCTTACGGGAAGTGTTATTTGGTTTATGTATGTTTTTACCAATTTTGGCGATCTTACCATTTTCAATTATGAGGTCCATCTGTGCATCCAGATTCTGGGAAGGGTCAATAATCCTTCCGCCTTTTAATAATAACGTCATGATTTACCCCCTAATAGACCTAAAGATAAATTGTATAATAGACGGCGAAGTAGAAAGCTCCATAGGCAAGGCACGCGAATCGTGAGGAATGAGGCGTACCGGGATGTACGTCGTAATGACGAAGGATGATGCGTAACGCAGCGTAAGGACTTTTGACGATGCCGTCATGATTTACCCCCGATTAATAAATAGAGCAACGCCATTCGTACAGCAACACCGTTTGTTACCTGATCAAGTATTACAGAGTAAGGACCGTCGGCGATATCTGGAGCTATCTCAATGCCCCTGTTGATTGGTCCTGGATGCATAACCAGGACGTCTTCCTTTGCCAGTTTGATATTCTGTCCGTTCAAGCAGAAATAATTGGAATACTCGCGGAGCGACGGGAATATTTTCTGCTGTTGTCTTTCCAGCTGAATTCTTAGCATCATGATAATATCTACACCAATGATAGCTTTCTCCAGGCTATTATGGACGACCACCCCCATTTGTTCAATATCACGCGGTAGCATCATTGCCGGTCCGGCCACAATCACCTGTGCCCCCATCTTTGTAAGGCCGTAGATATTGGAGCGCGCTACCCGGCTATGGGAGATATCGCCGATAATTGCCACCTTAAGACCGGAAATCTTCCCCTTTTTTTCTTTTATGGTCATCATATCCAATAATGCCTGGGTTGGGTGTTCATGGGCTCCATCACCGGCATTGATTATGGACTGTTTCACCATTCTGGCCAGCATATGGGGAGCCCCTGCGGCTGAGTGCCTAATAACTATGGCATCCGGGTTCATGGCTTCCAGATTTCGGGCCGTGTCGATGAGGGTTTCACCTTTTACGACGCTGCTTGTTGATGCAGAAATATTTATGGTATCGGCACTCAGCCTTTTCCCGGCGATTTCAAAGGAGGTCCGTGTCCTTGTGCTGGCCTCAAAAAACAGATTCACGACTGTTTTACCCCTCAGGGTAGGGACCTTTTTGATTTCTCTTGTGGAGATTTCGATGAAAGACTCGGCTGTATCCAGAATAAGCTTGATCTCATCAACAGACAGGTCCTTTATGCCGAGAATGTCTTTTTTTGTTAACTCCATAATGTAACCTCAAAAAAATAGTGTAGGATATGTATCAAGGCTGGCTGCCTTCCTGGATGACAACCTCGTCTATTCCGTTCTTCTCCGTGAGTTTGACGACTACCGATTCCCACAGTGAAGAAGGTAAATTCTTCCCAACAAAATCTGCTCGGATGGGAAGCTCGCGATGCCCTCTGTCAATAAGTACGGCAAGCTGAATAAACTTGGGCCTGCCGAAATCAATAAGGGCATCCATCGCTGCCCGTATTGTTCTGCCTGTAAAGAGGACATCATCGATCAGTACCACTTTCTTGTTATCCAGGGAAAACGGTATATCCGTCTTTGCCAGAATTGGTTTCCTGTCGGAAAGGCGAAGGTCGTCTCTGTAAAGTGTGATGTCCAGAATTCCTAAGGGTATGGCGACCCCTTCCATTCCGGTTATCTTTTTTTTCAGCCTCTCCGCAAGGAACACCCCACCAGTCCTGATTCCCACAAGACACAAGTCCGCCGTACCTTTATTTTTCTCCAGAATTTCATATGCTATCCTTGTGAGAGACCTGTCAATGCCGTCCGCGTCCATGACCACTTTTTTCTGTTCCATTAGCCCCACCATTAACATCCAAAACAATAAAAAAGCCTTCCCATAGATTGAGAAGGCCGACACTGAAGTTGAAATATTTTGAATTTCATATCCTTTTTCAATCTCTCAGGATTAAATTAAAAGGCTCTCTTGCGTTATACTTAAATTTGATATCGCCTTTCATGACGATTTGTCATTTCATATCACATCAATATAGATAAAAAAAGCTTTTTTAATAATTTCATTAATGCTATAGAAAATTTGCCTGGAGGTACTTAAGTATGGGAGTAAATTCTGAACCACAGGTTTTTTTATTTTTAAGCCAGATCCTGGGTGAAAAAGTTATTGATGACGGGGGCAGGCCGCTGGGAAAGATTATTGACCTGGTCGCGCATGTGACCGAGCCTTATCCTGTCGTTATGTATATGCTCTTGAAAACAGGAAAGAAGCCGCACCTTCTTCCGTGGTCAAAGATTGCAGAGTCTGAAGGACAATTTGTTGCCGATCCGGAATCCTTAGAGGATTTTCGTGAGCCTGTACTTAGCGAAGGGGAGCTGTTGCTGAAAGATACACTGTTGGATAAACAGATCGTCGATACCGATGGGGCGAAGGTTCGCAGGGTGAACGATCTCCAATTTCTTAAAGCACGCGGCTACCTTCATCTGGTGCATGTGGATGTCGGGTTCCGCGGTTTGATGCGACGCGTCGAACTGGAAAAGACCATGGATTTTTTTTCACGAGGATTTTTTGATTCTACTCCCGCCGATCAGTTTATTTCCTGGAAATTCGTCCAGCCGCTTTCTTCTCCCGATCTTTTGCATCTGAAGATATCTCAGAATCGTTTATCTCAGCTTCTTCCTGCAGACCTCGCCGACGTAATCGAGGAACTGGATGTTTATAAGCGAAGCGCCGTTTTTCAGTCACTGGATGTTGAGACGGCAGCTGAGACCTTGGAAGAAACGGACCCGAAGATTCAGGTAAGTCTGATTGAAGATATGAAAGCTGCAAAGGCTTCCGACATAATTGAGGAGATGTCATTGAGTGAGGCGGCAGATCTCTTGGGAGACCTCCCGAAAGATAAGGCTGAGGATATCCTGATGGAGATGGAGAAGGATATCGCTGAAGATGTCAAGGAACTTTTGGCTCATCCGGAAGAAAAAGCGGGCGGACTAATGACTACTTCTTTTTTGTGTTTCACTGCACAGGTAACCGCAGATGAAGCGCTGGAGCGTATCCGCAAGGAAGCGGAGGATATGGATTTTGTCTATTATCTCTATGTAGTCGATGATTACGGACATCTTCTGGGTATGCTTTCTCTGCGTGAGCTTCTTGTGGCTGCTCCTAATACGCCTCTTTCGGAATTGATGGACAGCAGGGTTGTTTCTGTATTTCTTGATGAGGACAAGGAGACGATTGCTGAGCAATTTGCCAAATATGGCATCATGGCTATACCGGTTGTAGATGAAACCAATGTACTTAAAGGAGTGATCATCTTTAAAAACCTTTTGGACGTAGTTGCCCCTCACTTGGGGAAATAGAGCCATGGATGAAGACGGTGATAGGACATCATGTTTAAAGATGGTTCCAGAAAATCATTCCGATCTATGCTTCAAAACGTCTTACCCAAAAGGACATGGAGGTCCCTCGGCATTTTCTTTGCCCTTCTCGGTCCGGGCATCATCACTTCCAACGTCGATAATGACGCAGGTGGAATTACTACCTATTCTTTAGCGGGTTCGGAATTTGGCCTGTCACTTCTCTGGACCCTGATTCCCATTACGTTAGTTCTTATTCTTATCCAGGAGATGTGCGCCCGCATGGGTGTAGTTTCCGGTAAGGGCCTGTCAGACCTCATTCGCGAGCGTTTTGGTGCCAAAGTAACTTTCTATTTAATGATTTTTCTTTTTCTTGCAAATCTGGGAAATACTTTATCCGAGTTTGCAGGTGTGGCGGCAAGTATGGAAATATTCGGAATCAGCAAATACATCTCCGTACCTGCCGGAGCTATATTTGTCTGGTGGCTGGTAGTCAAGGGGACCTACAAATCCGTGGAGAAGGCTTTTTTAGTGGCCTGTATTTTTTATCTGTCCTACATTATTTCCGGTTTCATGGGCAATCCCAACTGGGGTGAGATAGGTTCGGCTACTATTACTCCTGCTTTTAGTTTTACTCCAGCTTTTATTACTATGCTTATCGGGGTTATTGGGACGACTATTGCGCCCTGGATGCAGTTCTATCTTCAGTCATCCGTTGTGGACAAGGGCCTTAAGACGGAAGACTATAAATATACCAGGCTGGATGTTATCGTCGGATCTTTTACCGTGAACATCGTCGCCTTTTTCATAATCATGCTCTGTGCCGTTACTCTCTTCCAAAACGGTATAAAGATAGAGACAGCCAAGGATGCGGCGCTGGCTCTGGCGCCTTTAGCCGGGAAATACTGCTCTTTTCTTTTCGCCTTTGGCCTGCTTAACGCTTCTTTGTTTGCAGCCTCTATCCTGCCTCTTTCCACAGCTTATACCATTTGTGAGGCTTTTGGCTGGGAATCAAGCGTCGATCGAAAGTTTACGGAGGCCCCGCAGTTCTACGGCATGTATTTTCTAATGATCTTCCTGGGGGCGGGTATTATTCTCCTGCCCGATATTCCATTGATTGCCATCATGTTCTATTCTCAGGTGATCAACGGAATCCTCTTACCCTTTATCTTGATTGCGATGCTGCTCCTTATCAATGATCGCAAGATCATGGGCAAATACGCCAACGGACCTGTTATGAATATTATTTCCTGGCTGACCGTAGTTATTCTGATATTTATCTCGTGTGCGCTGGTTGTATCTTCCTTGATGTAAATTGAAATTGATGCAGAAAATCTAAAATTTCGATGATGTTGGGAATTCTAGATTTTGGGTTTAGAATTTCAGACGGAGTTAACGGGGTATCTGGCTGAGCCTGCTCCATCTGACACCGTGATTCTCCTTATCCCATGACCAATAGATGATGAAGGCCTTTCCCATAACATCTTTCAGATCAACAGGTCCCCAGAATCTACTGTCATAGCTGTGGTCCCTATTATCACCCATGACGAAAATGGAACCGGGACGGACTGTAACCGGTCCGAAGTTGTCACGGGGTTGAATAGAGCCCGGAATGATGAAATCATCAGCATAAACCCCATGGGAATCGTTCAACGGCAGACCGTTCAAGTAAATTTTCTTGTTTTTTATTTCAATAGTATCGCCGCCAACACCTATGACCCGTTTGATAAAATCCTTGGATCGGTCTTCGGGGTATATAAACACCACGATATCTCCCCTCTTGGGTTCGCTGATAGGGATAAGTGTCTTTCTTATAAAGGGTATCTTTACGCCGTAGATGAATTTACTTACCAGGATGTGGTCTCCGACTAAAAATGTCGGCTTCATGGATTCAGAGGGTATTTTAAAAGCTTGGACGATAAAGGTTCTGATAAAAAGGGCAATCAAAAAAGCGATGATGATCGCTTCCGCGTATTCTTGAACTTTGGATTTCTTTTTAGACATGCTTAAACCTTTATGAGTAGATGTTTGACAGTGAGATAATCGTCATTGTAATGGCACAAAATCCTTTCACGATGGTCCCGGCAACTCTTCCCAAAATGGCTTTATAACTTTCTCTCAATGCAGGTTTCAACATAGATTGCCGGATTATCTCGACAATCAATACACCACAAAATCCACCGAGAAATATTCCAACAACAGTGCCTAAACCGAAGAGGACAGGGGTCATCACCAAGGCGCCGACAAAGCTGCTGAAAACAACTATCCAGACCCCTTGTTTAGATGCACCAAATCTGGCTGCACCTGCCATTCCAAATGCAAAATCGATCGCCTCTGCCAGAATAGATATGATAACCAGGATGATGATGATCTTAAAACCTATTTTTTCGAAACCTGTTATGAAGGCATATAGTATAACGTCAATAAGAATTATGACTGTGCCGGGGATTCCAAATACTGTTGATAATATACCCGCAAATAATACAAGGATGAAGATGGTTAATCCCACAGTTTCCAGAGGGGTCAAAGCCTATTTCCTCTTCTTCAATGTTGATGGTCTGTAGTTTTCCCATGCGAGAACAACGGGGGCCGCGATAAAAACAGATGAATAGGTGCCGAAGATAACGCCTACCAGAAGCGCAAAGGCAAAATCATGTATAACCGCACCTCCGAAGATAAACAGCACGGCTACAACAAGTGCCACTGTAAAGGAAGTCAGGATTGTCCTGCTTAAAGTCTGGTTAATACTCTCATTCATAATTGTTGGAAGATCTTTCTTTATATTTTTTCTGACATTTTCTCTAACCCTATCAAAAACTACAATGGTATCATGAATGGAATAGCCGATAATGGTTAACAGTGCAGCAACAATGTTTAGAGTGAATTCTATATTGAAGATGGAAAATATTCCCACTACGATAGTGACATCGTGAATCACGCCAACGATGCCGCCCACAGCATGGCGAAATTCAAACCGGAACGCGATGTAGATCAGCATGCCGATCCAGGAAAAGATAACGGCCAGGATTGCCTTTTGCGTTAAATCTTTTCCAACCTTAGGGCCCACGACCTCGACCCGTTGTACCTGGAAAGCATCTTTACCATATGCAGCGTTTAAGGAATCCTCAATCTTAGAGGAGAGCCCCTTGATTTCCGAAGAGGACTTTGCCGTTCTGATTATTACCTCATCAGTGCCGAACGGCTGGATGACGCTGTCGTCGATGCCAATCTGTATTAAGACCTTTCTGATATCGTCAGCTGATACCGCTTTGTGAAATTTGATTTGCACCAGCGTGCCGCCGGCAAAGTCAATGCCGTAGTTAAGACCCTTCCATAGAATGGATATAATGCATAGAATGGTCAGTACGACGGAAAAAATGACAGCATATTTTAACCTTCCCACAAAATTTATATTGATTCCCGGTTTTACAAGTTCCATTAATGTCTCCTATGCAAGATCTCGGATTGTAAATTTAAACGCTGACTGATTCGATCTTTCGATACCAGATGAAGTAGTCAAAGATTATTCTCGTGACAAAAACGGCGGTAAAAAGGCTCGCAATGATACCGATGCTCAGCGTTACGGCAAAACCCTTCACCGGCCCCGTACCAAAACCGAAAAGGAAAAGAGACGCAATTAAAGCATTTACATTTGTATCAAAAATTGTCATAAAAGCCTTTCCGTATCCTGTTTCGATGGCTGTTCTCGGAGTCTTGCCTGTCCTCAATTCCTCCCGAATTCTTTCAAATATGAGGACGTTGGCATCCACAGACATACCAATAATCAGGACGATGCCTGCGATGCCGGGTAGGGTTAAAGTGGCCTTGAAGGCAGCCAGGGCGCCCAGAATAATGACTATATTCATAATAAGGGCGACATTTGCGACAATTCCTGAAAGCCTGTAATAGAAGATCATAAACACACCCACCAGAATGCCTCCAAGGATGGCAGACCATATTCCTTTGTCGATGGAATCCTGCCCTAAAGAAGGTCCGACAGTCCTCTCTTCGAGGATATTTACCGGTGCGGGCAGGGCTCCAGCCCGCAGTACGATGGCCAGATCCTTGGCTTCATCCATAGTAAATGATCCCGTGATCTGGGCCTCGCCGCCTGAGATTCTCTCCTGAATTACCGGAGCCGAATAAACGACGCCATCGAGAATAATGGCTAATCGTTTTTTTACATTTTCTCCGGTTATTCTGTCGAAATCCCTCGCTCCCTGTGTATTGAACTTTATTGCCACGTATGGTTCACCAAACCGGTCGCTGATTTTAACCTGGGCGCTTTCAAGGTCTCCCCCTGTAAGGAGAGTTCTGCTCCTGAGCAGAAGTGGTATGTTTGTCCTGCGACCGGTTTGTCTATCCAGACGATTTTCATAAGCGATGACATCTCCATCGGGCACATTGCCTCTCAGGGCGTTTTCTATGCTATGTTCTTCATCGACGAGTTTAAATTCCAGAAGGGCCGTCTTCCCGATGAGATTTTTAGCCCTTTCTGTATCCTTTATGCCGGGAAGCTGAATAACGATGCGGTCATTGCTTTCGGGGATAATTTCCGGCTCCGTAATACCGAACTGGTCAACCCTGTTGCGGATGGTCTCAAGACTCTGTTCAACGGCCATTTTCTTGATTTCGTCAGCTCGTTTAGACTTAGGCCGGAGATAAACTACTTCCTTGCCTCCATGAATTTCTGAGGAGGCGGTCTCTAAATCAGGATAATTATCCTTGATAACTTTTTCAAATGCAGTTCTAGAAGCACTGTCCGGCATTTCAAAAGATATAGTGTCAGCCTTTCTTGTTCCTTCAAGATAAACGAACCGGACTTTATTGCTCATCAGGGTTTCTTTCACTTCATTGGACAGACGCAGAATAGTATTCTCGAGTGCCTTTGTTGTATCAACCTCAAGAACAAGATGAGTCCCACCTTGAAGATCCAGACCTAAGTGGATTTTATCCGTGGGCAGGTATTTTTTCCATATGTCCGGGAGATCCGGTGTAAGGGAGGGCGTGAGATAAAATGATGCCAAAAGGCAAACGACAAACGCCACTGCAGCCCTTATTTTGATACCCTTGAGCATGTACAACCCCTTTCAATATTATTCTTTCGCGGCTTTCTGAGTCACTGTGCCGATATATTCCCTTGAAACTTTTATCCTGATTTTTTCAGCGATTTCAAGCGTGACAATTGTATCTGTTAGACCTGTTACCTTTCCGTGAATTCCCCCGGCTGTTATT
Source organism: Syntrophales bacterium (assembly GCA_035542475.1). GTDB lineage: Bacteria > Desulfobacterota > Syntrophia > Syntrophales > UBA2185 > DATKLL01. Next base: position 649 of record DATKLL010000191.1, on the reverse strand, counting down.
ACCATATCTCCGTGATTGAGATTTTCACGCATTTTCTTGATTTCTTTTTGTCTCTGCTGCTGCGGTCTTATCATGAGAAAGTAAAAGATGGCAAATACAACAGCCATCATGATTATAAAACTTATGTCACCTCCTCCAGCGCCGCCCCCACCGCCGAAACCACCCATAGCATAAGCAATATCTGTCAATTTCAAGTCCTCCTCTTTTTTCTATTTATCTGTCAGCTATCAGATCACAAACTTCCAAATCAAATCTGTTGACTGATTACTGTGTCCTGACTTTCAATAAAAGAATTTTTAAACTCTCCGTATATATCATCCTCTATAGCTGCTCTGATTCGTTCCATCAGGTGCATAAAGTGCCGGATATTATGAATCGTATTTAAAGTCATTGCCAAAATCTCTTTTGCCATGTACAAATGTCTCAAATATGCCCGTGTGTAGTTCCTGCAAGTATAACAGTCACATGTGCTATCTACAGGTGAATCATCATCCCGGTAACGGGCGTGTTTTATAACAACCTTTTCACGATTTGTAAATAATAATCCGTTCCTGGCGCATCTTGTCGGTATGACACAGTCGAACATATCGATGCCGTAACCCACACATGTAACAATATCCTCCGGCATTCCCACACCCATCAGGTATCT